>CAYOZR010000047.1:0-20853 GCA_964408555.1 uncultured Aestuariivirga sp. | reverse complement strand
CCGCCATATCGGGATCGCAGCCGAACTTGCGCGACAAGGGCCGTTCGGCGCCGGCGCCGTCGGTGAGGATCCGGCAGAACACGCGGGCGCCGGGCGCGGCCCGGGCCGTCTTCACGACCTCTTCGACCGAGTCGACGGCATAGAGTGTGACGCCCAGCCCATGGGCCCGCGCGATGTCGCGCTCCTTCTTGATGGTGTTGCCGAAGGAAATCCGGTCGGGGGTCGCACCCGCCGCCAGCGCCATTTCGATCTCCGGCACCGAGGCGGTGTCGAAGGACGAACCCAGGCGGGCGAGCAGCTTGAGGATTTCCGGGGCCGGATTGGCCTTCACCGCATAAAAAATGCGCGTATCCGGCATGGCGCGGGCGAAGGACTTGTAATTCTTGGCGATGATTTCGAGATCGACGACGAGGCAGGGTCCCTCGGGACGTCGGTCGCGGAGGAAGTCGAGAATACGGGCGGTGGCGGCCATGGGCGGAATCTCCCCAACACAAGAGTTTGCCTTTGCCGGTCCGGCTGGCGGATCCACGCGATGGAGACGTGGCTGCGCTTGGCGCGTTCCGGTTTTTCGCCTTGGCTTGATTGGGAGTTCCCAACCGCACTGCCGGCAATGAAAGTGGTGCCTCTTCAGTAACCCCGGCCTGTGGATGAGCCGGTAGACACTAACAAGGCCCGCACCGTCGTTGCTTTGGGGATATCCTTGAGGCACGTGCGACTTTGGGCGCGACACATATGATTCAAAATGCGAGTCGTTTCAAGAATTTTTTGCGGCTAGGGTGAAGAAAATCTTTTGGCGGCGGAGTTCGAACGGCGATGACCAAGGCGCGCGGCACGGCACTCGGGCTCTTCGCCATTCTCTCCTGGTCCTGTTACGGCGTGCTGATCGCCGCCAACAGCGCCACCCCGCCGTTCCTGTCGATGGCCATCGTCTTCACTTTCGCCACCGCGACGCTGCTGGTGCGCCGCCTGCTCACCGGCGGCGGCATCCGCGATGCTTTCGCCATTCCGCTGCCGACTCTGGCGCTGGGTTTCATCGGCCTCTTCGGCAGCAATTGCTTCTTCGTGCTGGCGCTGGCGCTGGGCGGCAATCCGGTCACCGTCAATATCGGCTCGCTCACCTGGCCGGCCTTCATGGTGATCTTCGTCGTGCTTTTCGGCGTGGCCCGCGCCACCTGGCTCGACGGGCTGGCGATGCTCCTCGGTTTCGCCGGAGTGGCGGTGCTGGTTTCGAAAGGCGCCGGGATATCGTTCGACCTGCCGGTGCTGCTGGCGATCTTGGCGGCGGTGTGCTGGGCGATCTATTCGGCGCTCCGGACCCGGGTTCCCGCCGGCCCCCAGGACGCGATGATCGCCTTCGTGGCGACGAGCGGCCTTGCCTGCTGGGCGATCACCCTCGGCTTCGAGACGGGAGCGGCACCGGCCATGGAAATCCTGCGCCTGGCGGCGGTCGGCATCCTCCCCGTGGGGCTGGCCAATCTCGCCTGGGACATCGGCGCCCGCCACGGCGATCCGGTATTGCTGGCGGGACTGAGTTTCATGGAACCGGTGTTCTCCACCGCGCTCATCGCCTATCTGCTGTCGCGGCCGGTCGGCGCCAGCGATGCCATGGCGCTGACGCTGGTTCTCGCCGCCGTCCTGTGCAGCATCATGAGCGAGCGCCGCCGCCGAAGGCTTGCCAGCCGGCCAGCAGCCGCGTGACCGTCGTCACCGTGCACAGGACGGCATAGACATAGGCGATCGCCGCGAAGTGCTGCGGCCACCAGCACATGGCGAGAAAGCAGACGATGGTCTCGGTTCCCTCGGTCAGGCCGCCCAGATAGTAGAAGGACTTGGTTGGATAGGCCTCGCTCTTCAGCCCGCGCTTTTCGGCGATCGCCGCATAGGCCAGAAAGCTGGTGCCGGTGCCCACGAAAGCCGCCAGCAGCACGGCGGCGGCAAGCGCATTGGCGGCGGCATCGCCGAACGCGAAGCCGAGCGGAATAGCCGCGTAGAACAGAAAGTCGAGGCCGATGTCGAGAAAGGCGCCGCGGTCGGTTGCCCGGGAAAGCCGCGCCATGGCTCCATCGACCCCGTCGAGCCCGCGGTTCAGGAGCAATGGCACGATGGCGAGCGTGGGAAAGCCGAGAGCGATCAGCAGGGCCGCAAGCAGGCCGATGGCAAAGCCCGTGAGACTCACCTGATCGGCGCTGAGTCCCTTGGCCGCCAGCCGTAGCGCCGCGGCGTCGGTGACGGGCTTGAGAATTGCCAGTGCATAACGGTCAATCATGCTTCACCTCGCCGTCGCGGCCGATGCGCAGCACCAGGCCGCCCTTGGGCGCATCCTCGCGGTCGTGGGTCACCAAGAGCGTTGGAATATTGCGCTGCTTGAGATGGGAAAACACGTAAGTCCGCATGGACCGCTTGAGCTCCGCGTCGAGCTTGGCGAAGGGCTCATCCAGCAGCATGGCGGCGGGCTTGGCAAGCAGCGCCCGGAACAGGGCGATGCGCGAACGCTGGCCACCCGACAGCGTGTGCGGCGGGCGGTTCTCGAAGCCGTCGAGTTCCGCCTGTGTGAGGGCCGCCCGCATCCGGGCCTGGCGCTCGGGGCGGGATCCTCGCGGCACGCCGAAGAGCAGGTTTTCGGCGACCGTGAGATGGGGAAACAACAGATCGTCCTGGAACAGCCGGCCGATGCGGCGGGCCTCCGGCGCCACGTCATCGAGCCGGGCGCCATCGAGCAGAATGCGGCCATGGCCCGCGAGTGGAGCTTCGAGATCGCCCGCGATATAGGCGAGCAATGACGATTTGCCGGACCCGCTCGGCCCCATCAGCGTCACGATTTCACTCGCCGGAATCGCGAGCGAGAAGGGCCTGATCAGCGGTCTTCCGTCGAGCCGGATCGCGACGTTTTCGAGATTCAGAGTCATGACCGTTCCCAGCGTGGCCGTCCGAACCGCGCCGCGGCCAGAAAGGCAAGGGCGGGGGGCAGCGCCAGGGCCAGCGCGAAAACGGCGGTGAGCGCCCGGTTGCCGCCGGAGGCGAGCGTCACCGCCTCCATCGGCAGGGTGGAGTAGCGCCCGGCGGCGAGCAATTGCGCCGGCACGAATTGAGTGATCGAGACGGCGAATCCGATCGCCCCCGCGGCAAGGAGCGCGGGCTTGAGCAGAGGCGCCTTGATGCGGAACCAGAAGCGCAAGGCCGTCGTGTCGAGGCCGAGAGATACGGCGCGATAGCGCGGATCGAAGGCGCGGTAGGGGCCTTTCAGCACGATGAACACATAGGCGAAGACGAAAGCCAGATGGGCCAAGTAGAGACCAGTCGCGGTCGCGGTCAGGCCGAGGACGAGGAACAGCCGGTACTGGCCGCCGGCGATGAGCAAGGCTGGAAGGCCGAGAGCGGCGATCGCGGCGAAGGTGACGAAACGGTCGAAGCTCTCGCCGGCCGTCTCGAACCATAGAATGGCGAGTGCCAGCGCGCTGGCCGTCGTGGCGAAGGCGAGCAGCAGGCTGGCGAGGGCGGGCGCCGGCGCGGCGATGAGCTGCCGCCAGGCCTCCGTCTTGAAATGTTCCGGCAGCAATTGCGGATAAGGCCAATGGCCGGAGAAAGACATGATGACGAGAACCGCCAGCACGGCGGCGTAGACGAGCGCGAATATCGCGAGGAGCGCCGTGCCGGGCGCACGCGAAAGAATGGCCGGCGAAGGCCCGCGCGTCAGGAAGACCCGCGACAGCGGCCGCAGCAGGCGCAGCGCAAGAAGGGTGAGGCAGGCAACAGCGGCAAGCACCAGCGTCAGGAACAGCGCGCCCGCCGTGCCGCGTGCGTTGATGGCCTGATCGGCATGGTTGAGGTCGGCGAAGGCGATGACGGCGAGAGTCGGCGGCTCCGTGGGGCCGATGACCAGGGCCATGTCGACCACGCTGGCGCCGTAGACCCAGACGATGGCGAGCGGCCAGACGAGGCGCGCCAGGATTTGCGGGATCAGCACCCTGAGCCACGCCGACCGGCTGCCATGGCCGAGGCTGCGCGCACTCCGCCACTGGCCGGCAAGCGCCGCCGCCACATCGCCGCGCGCCAACAGCGCCCAGATCGTCCAGATCAGGAATGGCGTCTCCTTCAAGGTGAGACAGGCGATCAGCGCCAGGCCGTAAGGGTCCTGGGCGGCGATCCATTGCGGCGGCTCGCTGCCGCCCGCGATGACCCGCGCCACAAGCCCGGCCGGCATGATGAGAAATCCGAAGCCGATGGCGAAAGCCAGATGCGGCAGCGCCAGAAACGTGCCGCTGAGCGAGGCCAAGCGCCGCCACAGCGCCGTGCCATGGATGGCCGCCACGATGACGAGTGCCGCGGCGAGCGACAGGGAAAGACCGGCCGTGCCGGTCCACAGCGACAGCGCCAGGCCCGGCCAGAGCTGCGGATGTTGCCACAGGGCCGGCCAGGCGGACGGGCCAGAGATGGCGGCAGCGAGGCTTGCGGCGAGCGGCAGGGCCCACAGCACCGCGACCGCCGCCGGGCCGGTGCTCTTCATGCGCCGTAGCGCTCGAGCCAGGCGGCTTCGATGAGCGGCACCCAACTCGCATGGGGTTCGGGGAGCGCCGGCGCGGGGTGAGCGACGCTTCCCGGTACGCTGGTGGCGGCGAAGAGCTTTTGATCCGAGGCGTCAAGCTTCGCCAGCGCCAGCACGGTCGGATCGCCCCACGCCTTGAGATCGGCCTTGCGCGCCTGGGCCTGCGGCGACAGCAGGAAATTCGCCACCACCTGAGCCGCCGCCGTGGCCCTGGCATTGACCGGTATGGCGACGAAATGGGTGTTGCCGATGGTGCCGTTCTTGTGCTGCCAGGCAATCGTCGTGGCCGGCAGTTCGCCGCTGGCGACAAGATTGGCGGGCTCATTGGGATTGAAGGTTAGCGCCATCAGCAATTCGCCGTCGGCCAGCATCTGTTTCAGCTGCGCCTGGCTTTGCGGAAACTGCTCGCCGCCGCGCCACAGATGCGGGTGCAGACGATCGAGATAGCTCCACACGGGCGCGCTCAGCTTGCCGAAATCCTCCCGGACCGTTGCCTGCCGCAGGGGCGAGGCATCGGCCATGGCTTCGATCAGCGCCTGCTTCACGAAAGTCGTTCCGTGAAAATCGGGCGGTGCCGGGTAGCTGACCCGGCCCTTATGGGCGGCGGCGAATGCGGCAAGCTCGGCCATGCTGGCGGGCGGCGGCGAGATCTTGGCTCCGTCGCCGAAGAAGGTGAGCTGGGCCATGCCCCAGGGCGCCTCGAGGCCTTCGACCGGTTCGGCGAAATCGATGCGGGTCGTGGGCTTGCCCTCCGTATCGACGAAACGGAAATTGGGCAGCGCCTCGGCGAAGGGGCCGAACAGCAATCTGTCCGCCTTCATGGCGCGGAAATTCTCGCCGTTGATCCACACGAGATCGGCGGAGCCGTCCGTCTGTCCCGCCTTCACTTCGTCGCGCACCCGGCGCACCACTTCCGCCGTGTCGGCGATCTTCACATGGATGAGTGTCACGCCGTAGCGCGACTGCAGTTCGGTGCCCGCCCAGGCGATATAGGCGTTGATGGCTTCCGACCCGGCCCAGGCGTTGAAATAGACGCTCTGGCCTTTCGCTTCCGCCTCGATGGCCGCCCAATCGCCGCCCCAGGCCCCGAGCGGCGCCAAGGCCATGAACATGGTGGATGCGAGCAGCGTCCGCCGGGTCAAGTAAATCGTGGGCAAGACCGTCCTCCAATTATCGCTCCGTCTTAGGCACTTTGCCCGGCAAATGAAATCACTCCGGATGGCGGCGGATCAGATTGTCGTGAACGGAGCAGGGGGCGCCGGCCGCGTCCGCCAGACGATCCGCAAGGCCGATATGATCCGTTGACGGACTATTCCGCGTACCAATAGCTCGCCACCGGCTTGGCGCGGTCGACGATGACGAACTGGTTGGCGAACACCCGGTAGGGGTGGCTCCATTCGCCATCCGGCCACTTCACCCGGATTTCGGCGCGCTCCGAATTGCCCAGCCCCACATGCAGCCAGCCGAGATGGCCCGACGCATGGCCGCCGCCCACCTGGACATAGCGGTTCATGGTGCGGGTGCCGATCTTGATATTGACCATGGCGCCCACCGCCATGCGGTTGCCGCCGGGCTCACGCAATTCGATCTGCAGCCAATTGCCCATGGGTTTGGCGGCATCGCCCGATCTGGCACCCCGGTTGCGGAACAAGCTGGTGGGCTGGCCGCGATTAACGACCGCCAGATCGAGCATGCCGTCGAGATTGAAATCGGCGATGAGCCCGCCGCGCCCCTTGGTCTTCAGCGCGATTCCCGCTTCTGCGCCCGCCTCGGCGAAGCGCCCGTCCCATTGTCCGAGCAGCAGATTGTCGGGATCGAACTGGGCGAAATCGCCCATCGCCTCGACATTGCCCTTGGCGATGAACAGATCGAGCAGGCTGTCGTTGTTGAAATCCTGGAATTCCGCATGCCAGCCGGTCGAAGGCTTGAGATCGCCACCCGTATAGGGCCGGTGCGCGGTGGCGCCGCGCTCGAAGGCGATGTCGCGGTAGATGGGGCTGCCTTCATCGGCCTCCTCGTCGAGTTTCTGCAGCTTGGTGTCGCCCATCGAGGTGAGCGCGTATTCCGGCACCCCGTCGGCATCGAGATCGGCTTCGGCGATGCCCATGCCCCAGATCACCAGCCGCTGCCAGCCGTCGGCGCGCGAGTAGGCGGCAGGGTCCTTGCCCGGCGCGATGCGCCAGAGCTGCTCCTCGCCGCCGCGGTGATATTGCCGGTCGTTGGTGATGCGCAAGCTGGGCTCGCCCGACTTGTTCCAGTCGGTGAACATCATGGAAAGCGCGCAATAGCCGGGCGTCAGCGCCGTGCGCTGGCTGTAGGAGGGCTTATCGCCGGCATCGGGCCGGAACAGATCGTTGTCGCTGCAGGTGCCCCAAGGCGTGCCAGGTGCGGTGCGGTCGACATAATTGCCGAAGGCCAGCGTCGGAAAAGTTTGACCCTCTTCCCAGCGTGCCGAGAACCCCACGGTCCACTCGCTGCCGCCGTCGAACTTCCACTCCCGGTTGGCGATGGTGAAGCGGCAATCGGGTCCGCCCTTGAGCAGCAGATTGCGCCCCACCCGCAGCAGCGCTACGTCCATATGGCCGTCGCCGTCCACGTCCAGCGGATAGGCGCCGGTCACCATCGCCGCCTCCTTGCCGAGATCGAGCGGCACTTCGCGGAATTTCAGCGCCCCGCCCACCGGGCTTTCATTGACATAGAGCTGGGCCGGGTTCTTGCCGCCCGCCAGCAGCATGTCGGGCTTGCGGTCGCCGTTGCAGTCGAAGGCGGCGCCGCCGCCGCCGACGAAGAATTCCCACGGCCCCCCATAGACGTGATCGACGCCGGCGGAATGCGCTTCTTCGAGCATCGCCGGCACGTCGTTGACGGGCGTCAGCGGCGCTTCATCGGCAAACGCCGGAGCGGCAAAGAGGAAAATGCTCAGCCAGCGGATCATTTCGGTATCACCAGAGTCCTGAGGAAGGCGATAATGCCAGAGCGCGCCGCTTCGTCCGCCTTGACATAGGCATCGCGGGCGGCCCGCGCCTCGCCGCCGTGGGCGCGGATCGCCTCGTCGAGGGTGCCGAGATCGCCGCGATGGCCGTAGGGCGCGGTCGAGCCGATGCCCCACAATTCCGCCGTCATGAATACGTCGCGCTCGACGAAGCGCTGGCCCATGATCTCGTTGCCGAGGGTTGCCACCTGCTCATCGACGATCGCATGGCGCTTCAGATCGCCGAACAGGGGCACCAGCCATTCGCCCTTGCCGTTGCGCGCCAGCGCCCTAGCCCACGGCCGCTGCGCCAGATCGAGGGCGATGGGTTCGCCCACATCCTTGGCCCGCAATGTGCCGGCCGCGTCATAGGGTCCGGGATCGCTGAACACCATGGATTTGAGCGGCAAATAGGCCATGTGGCAGGCGGCGCAGCCGAGATCGTCGAAGGACTTCTCGCCCGCCGCCGCCGCCGCCTTCCAGTTCTGGGGCAAATCGGTCCGCCGCCCGGGCGGCGCCAGCTCCGCCTGAAAGAGCGTCACGGCGCTGACATCGCCTTCGCCCAGTTCGTCGGGCTTCTTGTCCTCGTCGAAGTCGTCGGTGCCGGTCCAGCGCCGGCCGAAGCGCTCCACCGCCTGAATGCCGTGATGCGCGTTCATGGCATTGATGGTGAACTGGCGGATCGACGTGAACACACCCTTCTGACTGAAGGGGCGGACCACCAGGTCGGTATCGACACCCTGCAATTTGCCGACATCGACGACGCCGTCCGGCCTGGCCGTCAGTTTGCCGAAGCTCACGCCCTTGGCCGCAAGATCGGTGGTGACATCCGCCTTCGTCTGGCGCGCCGCTTTCAGCGCGGCCTGGCGCTGCGCCTGCAGGTCGGCGGTCATCTCGCGCGCCAGGAGCTCGATCAGACCCGAGCCGGTCAGCGTGTTGGTATTGCGCTCGTTGGAGAATTGCGCATCGATCGAGTCGAAGTCGGCGCTTTCGAAGCCTTCCGAAACGAAGACATTGGCGACGAAATCGCCGGCGCCTCCGGGGATGGGTTCGTTGTGGCAGCTCGCGCAGGCCGTGGCATCCGGGCCGCCGGTGCGCTGGAAAGGAACATTCTCGCCGCGCTTGCGCTTGGTCGGCACGATCGCCTGCGTCGCCTTGGGGCGGCCGGCGCCGTCAAGCACGGTGAACTTGGCGACGAACAGGTCCTTGCCCCGGTCGAGCAGCCGCTGCAAATCGTTCTTGGCCATGGCGGCGGCGGCGTCGTAGCTGAGTGTCTGGCCCACATGACTCTCGGTCCACGGCAATTCTTCGGCCATGGCCGCCGTGGCCAAGGCCGTCGTGGCAAACGTCAAGGCGAGAATTTTCATCCAGCTCTCTCCATTGCCATGGCATCCTCATGCGGAAGTCCGGCCGCGAATACTTCGCGGTCGAGATGGCGCAGGGCGCTGTCGATCGTGCCCTTGACGATCATGTCGGTGCCGATCGGCACCACGTCGATATCGACATTGCGGCGCAGCGTATCGACCACGCCCTCCTCGATCGCCCGGCGCAGGCTGGGTTCGATGAGCCCGATGGCGCGGGTGCCCGGGCCCGCCAGCACGATGTGATCCGGGTTCAGGATGGCGATCACCCGCGCGATGCCGTAGCCGAGCGCCTCGCCCGCCCGCTCGAAGGCGGCCACGGCCCGCCCATCGCCCTTTCTTGCCCTGGCTTCGAGATCGAGCATGATGTCTTGCGGAACCGCCGAGTGCGACGGGCTGGTCGTGTCCTTGGCGCCCGTCGCCGAGCGGTGGATGCCGTAGTCGGCCGCGTAGGCCTCGATGCAGCCCTCGCGGCCGCAGCGGCACAGCGGCCCGTGCGGAATATGGTTCATGTGGCCGAATTCCGCCGCCGCCCCGGTCGAGCCGTGATAGACCGCGCCGTTGACGATCAATCCCATGCCGACGCCATAGCCCATGAACACCACCGCCGTGGTTCCGCCATAGCGCTTGCGGTCGGTGCCGATCAGGCCTTCGGCGATCATGTTGGCGTCGTTGGCGACCGAGCAGGGAATGGCGAGCCCCTGCTCGATGGGGCCGCTCAGCGGAATATTGCGCTGACTGAAGGCCGGGCTCCACGCGATGGTGCCGGCTTGGGTGTCGGCCAGTCCCTGCACGGCGATGCCGATCCGCGCCACCGACGCTCTGGCCACGCGGAAGCGGGTGAGGAAGGCCTTGATTTCGGAGGCCACCGCATGGCCGAAAGCCAGGCGGTCGGCCTCATAGGTCGGCAGCCGGATGGAAGCGCGCCGCCGCACCTCGCCGCGGAAATCGGCAAGCGCCAGTTCCACCCCGTCGATCGAGATCTTCACCGCCAGCACATTGGCGGCGAGCGGATTGAGATCGAGGCGGGTGAGCGGCCGCCCGCGCTTCAACGGTTCGTCCGGCTGATCGTCCCCGGCCGGCGCGCGAATGAGGCCCTGGTCGATGAGTTGGCCGGAAATCGATGTGATGGTGGCCGGCGAAAGGCCGGTCAGGCGGCCGAGCTCGATGCGGGCAAGCGGCCCCTGCTGGCGCAGGGTTTCCAGCACGATGCCGCGGTTCTGCCGCCGCACCAGCTCGCTATCGGCCTTGGCGCGCATGGCTGTCACTCGCACCCGCAGCATTCATTATCGCGCCGCACAATAAGTTTTTTCATGCCGGATGTTGACTCGGAACCGGACTTGACGCAACATTTTTTTGGACGCCGAAATAAAACAATTCATTCCAACGTCCATGGCCCAGGTTCCGCGTTGCCCGGTTCGACACCGGCAAGGGAGTGCGTCCCGCGGTTCGGCAAGCTGTTGAGGAGGACAACGACTATGAAGCGCAAGATTTTCACGATTGTGGCGGGTGCCCTGCTGCTCGGCATGTCGTCCATGTCGGCGATGGCCGCCGGCAAGACCATCGCCGTCTCCTGGAAGACCTTCCAGGAAGAGCGCTGGAAGACCGACGAAGCGGCGATCAAGGCTGTCGTCGAAGCCGCCGGCAACAAGTTCGTCTCGACCGATGCGCAAGGCTCTGCCGCAAAGCAGCTCACCGACATCGAAGGACTGGTAACGCAAAAAGTCGACGTCATTCTGGTCGTGGCGTTCGACTCGGATGCCATTCTGCCGGCTTTCCAGACGGCGGCCGATGCCGGGGTCAAGATGATTTCCTACGACGTCCTCGTCGAACATCCCGACGCGCTTTACATCACCTTCGACAACGTCGGCGTCGGCCGTCTCATGGCCAAGGAAATCCTCAAAGCCAAGCCCGAAGGCAACTACGCCTTCATCAAGGGCGACAAGGGCGATCCCAACGCCACCTTCCTGTTCGAGGGCATCACCGAAGTGCTCAAGGAGAACATGGACGCGGGCAAGATCAAGAACGTCTGCGAAACCTTCACCGACGGCTGGAAGCCGGACAATGCCCAGAAGAACATGGAGCAGTGCCTGACCTCCGTCGACAACAAGGTCGATGCGGTCGTTTCCGAAAACGACGGCATGGCCGGCGGCGTCGTGGCCGCTCTCGAAGCCCAGGGCCTCGCCGGTAGCGTTCCGGTGTCGGGTCAAGACGGCGACCATGCCGCTCTGAACCGCGTGGCGCTCGGCACCCAGACCGTCTCGGTCTGGAAGGACTCGCGCGTCCTCGGCAAGGCGGCCGCCGAAGCTGCCAACGCGATCGCCGAAGGCGGAAACGCGGCCGATCTTGCCGGCGTGATCAAGTTCAGCGGCGGTCACAAGGGCGTTGAAGTGAACGCCATCCTGATCCCGCCGAACCCGATCACCAAGGCGAACCTGAACGACGTCATCGACGGCGGCTGGGTCTCCAAGGACAAGGTCTGCGCCGGCGTGGCGGCGGGCTCGGTGGCGGCCTGCAACTGACCGGCTTGCCAGTCCGCCGATTCTGAAACATCATGGCCGCGCTGCCCCCACGAGGGCGGCGCGGTTTTATAAGAGAAGTAGCGGAAGTCCGCGGTGAACGCGGCCGGGGGACCAGGGAGGAACATCCATGTCGACGGCGGTGACCGGATCACAGGGGCCCGCGTTCAGCGAAGAGCGCGCCGTGAAGCGCTTCCTGCGCGCCACCGAACTCGACATGCGCATGCTCGGCATGATCGGCGCGCTGGCGGTGATCTGGATCGGTTTCCACGTCTTTGGTGAAATCAGGACCGGCAACGGCGTGTTTCTGACACCGCGCAATCTTTGGAACATACTCGTCCAGACCTCGTCGATCGCGGTGATGACCACCGGCATGGTGCTGATCATCGTCATGCGCCAGATCGATCTTTCGGTCGGATCCATCCTCGGATTTGTCGCCGTGGTGGTCGGCACCGCCCAGGTCTATTGGCTGCCGCCGCTTCTGGGTCTCGGTCACCCGCTGATCTGGATCGTCGCGCTGACACTGGGCGTTGCCCTTGGAGCGGCGATCGGCGCGTTTCATGGAGCGCTCGTTGCTTATGCGGGAATCCCGGCATTCATCGTGACATTGGGCGGCCTCATCGTCTGGCGTGGCGCCGCCTGGTGGGTGATCCGCGGCGAAACCGTCGCCCCGATGGACAAGACTTTCAAGCTGATCGGCGGCGGACCGCTGGGCTCGATCGGCGCGACCGCAAGCTGGATCGTCGGATCGATCGCTTGCGCCGCGATCGTGGCGGCGATTTTCAGCGGGCGCCGCCAGCGCCAGCGCTTCAATTTCCCGCTGCGTCCCGTCTGGGCGGAGATCGTCATCGGCACATTCGGCTGTCTTGCCACCATCGGCGCGGTCCTGGTGGTGAACGCCTATCCCTGGGCGCCGAAAGTGGCCGAGCGCTGGGCGCTTGAAAACAATGTTGCCATTCCCGAAGGCGGCCTCTTCATCTCCCACGGTTTCGCCATTCCGGTGCTCATCGCGCTCGGCGTCGGCGTTTTCATGACGTTTCTGGCGCAGCGCACCAAGTTCGGCCGCTATGTCTATGCCACCGGCGGCAATCCGGAAGCCGCCGAGCTGGCCGGCATCAACACCAAGCGGGTGACCCTGCTGATCTTCACCCTGATGGGCGCGCTGGCGGCGGTCTCGGCGGCGATTTCCTCGGCCCGCCTCGACTCGGCCACCAATGCGCTCGGCCAGTTCGACGAACTCTACGTCATCGCCGCCGCGGTGATCGGCGGAACCTCTCTCGCCGGCGGCATCGGCACGATTTACGGCGCCATGCTCGGTGCGCTGGTCATGCAGTCGCTGCAGTCGGGCATGACGCTGCTCAATTTCGAGTCGGCGATCAAGGATATGGTCGTCGGCTCGGTTCTGGTTTTCGCGGTGTGGATCGACAACGTCTATCGCCGGCGGACGGGCTGAGGGAGGCGCGGCATGAGCACGAAACGCAAGCCTGCGAAAGCCGATATGCCGCCGCCGCCGCCGAAGCCGGAGCGCGGCACGCCGCTGGTCGAGATGCGCGACATGTCGATCGCCTTCGGCGGCATCAAGGCGGTGGATCACGCCAGCCTCGAGCTTTATCCGGGCGAGGTGGTGGGCCTCCTCGGCCACAATGGCGCCGGCAAATCGACGCTGATCAAGATTCTGTCGGGCGCCTACAGCCGCGATGCCGGCGAGATTTTCATCAACGGCGAAAAGGCCGAGATCCACAATCCGCGCGACGCCAAGCGCTACGGCATCGAGACGATCTATCAGACCCTGGCGCTGGCCGACAATGTCGATGCCGCCTCGAACCTCTATCTCGGCCGCGAAATCACCACCAAGTGGGGCACCCTCGACGACATCGCCATGGAATCCGAGGCCCGCAAGGTGATGGGCCGCCTCAACCCGAATTTCCGCCGCTTCAAGGATCCGGTGAAATTGCTGTCCGGCGGCCAGCGCCAATCGGTGGCGATCGCCCGCGCCATCCACTTCAACGCCCGCATCCTGATCATGGACGAGCCGACGGCGGCGCTGGGTCCCCAGGAAACCGCCCAGGTGGGCGAACTGATCAAGCAGCTCAAGGCCGAGGGCATCGGCATCTTCCTGATCAGCCACGACATCCACGACGTCTTCGATCTCGCCGACCGGGTGAGTGTCATGAAGAACGGCCGCATCGTCGGCACCGCCAGCGTCTCCGATGTCAGCAAGGACGAGGTTCTCGGCATGATCATTCTCGGCAAATGTCCGCCGGGCGCCATCCCGGGACCCGGCGCCATCCGCGACGCCGCCTGACGGCAAGGTGCCCTGCGTCATCGCGGGTGGTGAAGCCGCGCCTGGCACCGGTCACGGCTGAACCTCGATCTTCTTCAGCGCCTCCGGGGTGCAGACGAGGCGCAGGACGGTGCGGATGTTGAAATCGAGCCGCTCGGCCAGCGCCCGCTCGCTCATCAGATCGCGCTCGAACACGATCGATCCGGTGAAACGGTCGGTGAGATAGTAATAGCCGATTGCCGCGATGGTAATGGCGATCTGTACGGGATCGAGGTCCTTGCGGAACAGGCCCGCCGCCGCACCGCGCTCCAGCAATTGCCGCATGCGGTCGACGAAGGGGCGGCTCATCTCCCGTATCTTGGCCGAATCCTCGATGTGCCTGGCCTTGTGCAGGTTTTCGCTGTTGACGAGGGTAATGAATTCCGGATTGTCGAGATAATATTTCCAGGTGAAGGCGACCAGCGTCTTCAAGGCCTCGACCGCATCGAGCCGGTCGAGTTCGAGCTTCGCCTCGGCGGCGCGGATGTCGCCATAGGCCTCTTCGAGCACGATGCGGAACAGCTCGTCCTTGTTGCCGAAATAATGGTACATCATGCGCTTGTTCGACTTGGCGCGCAGCGCGATGCCGTCGACGCGGGCGCCGCCCAGGCCCTTGCGGGCGAATTCCGCCTTCGCCGCCGCCAGAATGCGCTGCCGCGTGGCTTCCGGATCGCGGGCTCTCTGGATTTTTTTCGCCTGCATGACGCGCTCCGCCTCCCCCGCCTTGATATAACGAACCGGTTAGTTATAATTAGCGCGGAGCCGGAAGCCTTTCAAGGCCGGTTCCGGGGCGGGACCGGTGTTCGATTGGGTTTCAGGAAATGGCCGGTGGGTGCCGGTGTTGCTTGGGATGGGGCTATTGCGCCGCCTGGCCGACGCGACGGGCGGCGGCCTTGTTCGCCTCCCCGGCGGCGGCGAAGAGATCGGCACCCTTGGCGATCGCCGCCGCCAAGGCGCCGCAATAGGCATCGCCCGCGCCATGGCTCGAGACGACGGCGACTTTCTCGGCCGGCAGATGCCGCCGCACGCCATCGCGGCTGGCGATGACGCAGCCGTCGCCGCCGAGTGTCACGATGGCATCGAAGGCGCCGGCGATCGTCTCCGCCGCGCGCAGCCCATCCGGCACCGAAGCGATGTCGAATCCGGCCATCGCCGCCGCCTCGACACGGTTGACGACAACGAGATCGGCGAACGGTTTTGACTCAGGCCGGAACGGCGCGGCGTTGTGGATGACAGTGGCGCCGGCCCTGGCGAAGGTCGCCGCCGCCGCGGCGTTGATCTCCGGCCGGACTTCGTTCTGCAAGAGCAGCACTTTCGCCGCCATGCCGTGAAACTGCCGCGGATCGATGCCGAGATTGGCGCCCGAGACCACCACGGCGCCGTAGGCACCTTGCGCATCTTCGATGGCCACGCTCATGCCGGAGCCCGCGCCGCGATCGACCGCCAGGCGCGAGCAATCGATTCCGGCGCGCAGCAGATTGTCGCGCAGTTTGCGGCCGAAATCGTCATCGCCGATGGCGCCCACAAATCCTGTGCGCGCGCCCGCCCGCGCCGCCGCGACCGCCTGATTGCCGCCCTTGCCGCCGCATTTGAAGCGCCAGGCCGAGCCCAACACCGTCTCGTCGAGGCGGGGCAGATGCGGCCCCTTCACCATGATATCGAGGTGCAGCGAGCCTACCACCACGACATCGAAGGGCTCAACCATGCAGCGCCCGGTTGACGATGCGCCGGGCGGCGACCGCGTCCTGCGCGGCAATCGCCGCATCGAGCCCAACATCTCCGGAAAGCCGCGCCGCCACGCGTTGCAGCGCCGTCACCGTTTCGATGTTGGCGGCGCATTCGGCGACCGGATCGAGGCCGGCGGCATCCGGGAAAGTGTCGAAATAGATGGCGCTGTCATAGCCGAGCCGGCCCATGACATGCAGCAGCTCGATGGTTTCGAACACATGCACCGAGCCCGCCATCAGCCCGTCGTCGCGCTTGCCATAGCCGTCATTGAGATGGACGCCGAAGAGCCTGGCGTGGCGCGCCGCCAGCATGGCGGCGAAGGCCGGCATTTCATCGGCATAGAGCACATGGGCGAAATCCAGGGTGACGCCGAGATTGGCCGCGCCCACCTCCTTGATGGCCAGCAGCGTGGTGCCGATATCGGCCAGCAGCGCGAAGGCGCGCGGCTCGTTCGGCTTGTATTCGATGGCGATGCGGACGGCGGGATCGTGGCGGCAGATCTCGGCGATGCCGGCGACTTCCATCTCCCAGGCCCGGCCATAATCGATCTGGAAGGCATAGTCGAAGCCGTCCTGGCCGAGCCACAGGGTCATGAGAGTGCCGCCCGCCTCGCCCAGCGCATCGATGCCGCGCTTGGTGAGATCGATGGCCTTGCGCCGTATCGCCGGATCGGGATGGGTGAAGGCGCCGAGCTTGAATTGCGGCTCGCCGTAATAGCGCATGGCGAAACCGTTGAGCGCCAGACCCAGACCGGCGAGGCGCGCGGCGAAATCCGCCGGCCGGATGCCCTCCAGATGGTCGGGATAGTTCAGGTCGGCGGCATTGAGCCCCGGCACGGTTGCCGCGCGGGCGGCGAGATCGAGGGCGGTGATCCGGTTCTTGCCCGGCCAATAGGTTTCGGCACCCGACTTGAAGCCGTTGAGCCGTGCGGCGAATTTTGGGTTCTGCAAGTCTCCCCCTTCCGATTGCCGGTTCACAATCGCAGCAAATATTGTAACGCTTGCCGGACAGGAAAAACAGAGGTTCCGCCGCCGCCGCGGCTACAATGCCCCATGGCCTTCGATATTATCGCCATCGGCGAACCCCTCTATGAATTCAACCGCCAGCCGGACCGCCGCTTTCTGCAGGGCTTCGGCGGCGATACCTCCAATGTGGCGATTGCCGCGAGCCGGCTCGGCGCCCGCACCGCCTATGCGACCAGGCTCGGCCGCGACATGTTCGGCGATGCGCTGCTCGAATTGTGGGCGAAGGAAGGGGTCGATGCCTCCGCCGTCGGCCGCGACGAGGCGGCGCCAACCGGCCTCTATTTCGTCACCCATGACGGGGGCGGGCACCAGTTCACCTATCGACGTGAAGGCTCCGCCGCCAGCCGCATGACGCCGCGCGACGTGCCGGAGCGGCTCATCGCGGAGGCGCGCTATCTGCATGTCTCGGGGATCGGCCAGGCGATCGGCGAAACGGCCGCGGCCGCCGTCGGCCATGCCATTGCCATCGCGGCCAAGGCCGGCACGGCGATCTCCTATGACATCAATTACCGGCCGAAGCTCTGGCTGGCGGCGAAGGCACGGGAGGTGATTGAACGAACCGCCGCCCACGCCGCCATCCTCAAGACCTCGCTGGAAGACGCCGCCGCGCTCCTGCAACTGCGCGATCCGCCGGCGATTGCCCGCCACTTCCTGGGACTTGGCAGCAAGGCGGCGATCGTGACACTCGGCGCCGATGGCGTTCTGGTGGTGGATGCGGCGGGAAGCGCCGTCATTTCCGGCTTCAGGGTCGAGGCGGTGGATGCAACCGGCGCCGGCGATGCCTTCACCGGTGCCGTGCTGGCGGAGCTGGTTCGCGGTGAAGGATTGTTCGCCGCCTGCCGCTTCGCCAATGCCGCGGCCGCCCTCTCGACGCTGGGCTATGGCGCCATCGCACCCTTGCCGCGCCGCCAGGATGTGGTGCAATTTCTGGCGCAGTGGCAGGAGGCGAAACGATCATGACCGGCGTCAGGCTGTTCCTTGAAGCAAAGCACCGGCTGGGCGAGGCGATCCTCTGGCATGCGGCGGGAAAATGCCTCTATTGGATCGATCTGCTCGACCCGGCCCTGTTCCGCCACGATCCGGCAACTGGCGGGACTCAGTCCTTCCCCCTGCCGCTGGCCCCGCCGCTCGGCGCCATCGTGGCGACCGAAGATGCCGATCTGCTCCTCGTCACCCATCGCCAGGGCCTGTCGCTGTTGCGCCTCTCGAACCTTGAGATCACGCCCTATGCCGATCCCGAAGCCGGCCGCGATGCCATCGTCTACAACGATGCCAAATGCGACCGCTGGGGGAGGCTGTGGGTAGGCTCCTCGCATGCCCTCGAAAAGGAGCCGCGCGGCGCGCTGTGGTGCCTGACCGGCGGGAGGCGCCATGCCCTGGGCGATGCGGGCTTCGCCGTTGCCAATGGTCCCGCCTTCTCGCCCGACGGCCGCCGCATGTATTTCAACGACAGCTTGGGCCGCCAGACTCTTGTCTACGACATCAGCGAGGCCGATCTCCTGCCGCGCAATCGCCGGGTGTTCGCCAGCTTCGCGGCCGATGAAGGCCTGCCCGATGGCGTGATCGTCGACAGCGAAGGCTGCCTGTGGATCGCCCATTGGGGCGGGGCGCGGATCACCCGGTGGTCGCCCGAGGGCGAGCGCCTTGCCGTCCATCCCGTGCCGGCCCTCAACGTCACCACCATGGGTTTTGCCGGTCCGGATTACAGGACGCTCTACATTACCACGGCGCGCGACGGCATGGATGCAGCGGCCCTTGCCGCAATGCCATTGTCGGGCAGCCTGTTCATTCTTGAGACCGATGTGAAAGGCCTGTCCGAACCGCTGATGCGATTGCGCTGAGACTCACTGCACGGTGCCGCGGGCATCGACCTTGACGGCGCCGAGGACTTCTTCGCCCTTCACGAAGACCACCTTGTCGTAAAGATTGCTCACCGGGCAGACGTGATTGGGCGTCACCCGCACCAGATCGCCGACCTTGGGCTTGGCGGCGAGGCCGGAAATGTCGAGATAGCCGTGCTCCTCGTTGACGTCATAGACGCGGGCGAGCCCGAGCTCCTGCACCGCGCCATAGCCGGAAAGCCCGAGCAGATCGCTGGTCAAGGCCTTCGAGCCCGCATCGATGATGGCGCGCTCAGGCGTGGGCCGGCTGACGACGGTTGCAAGCACGGTGAGCGCGCAGTCGCCATAGGAACAGGTGCCGCGCTCGGCCAGCGAGCGGTCGAAATAGATATAGGTGCCGGCGCGGTATTCGGTGATGTGGGCGAGGCCTTCGTCCTTCCACATGTCGGGCGAGCCGCCGGTGGTGACGACCTTGCAGTCAAGGCCGGCACGCGCCGCCAGATCGCGGGCCGCGACGAAAAATTCATCGGCCCCGATGCGGGTGCCGGGCCGCGCATAGGTCATCAATCCACCGAAGCTCAGGCCCTTGGTGGCGTCGATCGCCTTGGCCAGTTCCGCCGCCGCCTGCGGCGACTGCACGCCGTTGCGCTTGGCGCCGGTGTCGCATTCGACCAGCACGGAAATAGCGCGGCCCGCCTTCTGCCCGGCGAGGCCCAGGCCCGCCACCACCTCGGCATTGTCCGCCACCACGGCGATGTCGCTGCGCCGCGCCAAAGCCGCCAGGCGTTCCAGCTTGTGCGCCCCCACCACATTGAAGGTCAGCAGCATGTCGCGGATGCCGGCATCGGCCATCGCTTCCGCCTCGCCGAGTTTCTGCACGCAAATGCCGCGGGCCCCGAGCGCCAACTGGTATTTGGCGAGCGGCACCAGCTTGTGGGTCTTGATATGGGGACGGTTGGCGAAGCCCGCCTGATCGCAGCGCGCCTGCCAGCGCTTGAGATTGCGCTCGACGATATCGATGTCGATCACTGGAACCGGCGTCTCCAGATCCTCGATGCGGCGGCCCACCGGCTCGAATTTGAAATGGTCGAGAATGTTCATTGGTGTTTCATTCCGGATTGAGGCGGAAGTCCTTGCCTTCGGGAAGCGTCTGGCCGCCATCGACGATGATGGTGGTGCCGGTGATATAGGAGGCCTCGTCGGAGGCGAGAAACAGGGCGGCGTTGGCGATGTCGCGCGGGGTTCCGAGGCGGCCGAGCGGCACGGCGTCTTCCATCGACTTAATGAAGGCGGCGCTGCGCTGCTGCTGCATGCCTTCGGTGAGAATGTTGCCGGGCTCGACGCCATTGACGGTGATGCCGTAGCCGGAAAATTCCAGCGCCGCCGCCTTGATGAAGCCGTTGATGCCCGCCTTCGACGCCGAATAGTGGCCGTGGCCGGGACTGGTGACGCGGGGCCCCGTGATCGAGGAAGTGAACACCATGCGGCCGTGGCGTTTGGCTTTCATGTGCGGCAGGCAGGCGCGCGCCGCGAGATAGGTGCCCTTGAGATTGACCGCCATGACCCGGTCCCATTCCTCGGGCTCGATGTTTTCAATGAGCGTCCACGGATAGATGCCGGCGTTCTGCACCAGAATATCGAGGCCGCCGAAATGCGCGAGCGTCTCGGCCACGGCGCGCTCGGCGTGGTCTTTCCGCGAAATATCGGTTTCGACGAAATGGCCGGCGAGGCGCTGGGCGGTCTTGCGTCCGGCTTCCGTTTCCGTATCGGCGATGACGATGCGGGCACCCTCCGCGGCGAAGCGTTCGGCGATGCCTGCGCCAATGCCGCGGGCGGCACCCACGATCAGCGCCACGCGATTGGCGAGACGGCCGCTCATGCGAGCCTCTGGCGGATCGAGAGCTTGACGGTGTCGAGCAGCACCGCGGCGAGCACCAGGCCGCCCAGGATCATCTGGGTGTAGTGGGCCGGAAGCCCCATCAGATTGATCGCCGTGTGGATCGACGACAAGAGCAGCACGCCGGCATAAACGCCGGGCAATTGCCCGATGCCGCCCTTGAGACTGACGCCGCCGATCACCACGGCGGCGAAGGCGTTGAACAGCATGCCCGAGCCGAGATTGGCGGTGGCGCCCGAGGTGCGGATGGCGAGCAGCCAGCCCGCCAGCCCGGCGATGGCGCCCGCCAGCACGAAGGTGACGACGATCAGCCGGTCGACCTTGATGCCGGCCCGGAAGGCCGCCACCGCATTGCCGCCGATCAGCGTCACATGCCGGCCGAACGGCGTCTTGACCAGGATGAAGGCAAAGATCACGAAACAGGCGATGGCGATCCAGGCGATCAGCGGAATGAAGACGAAGGTCTGGATGCCGATCACCAGCAGCGACGGCGCCAGATCCTGGGCCGAGCGGCCGTCGGAGATACCAACGACCAGGCCGCGCACCCAGATATAGGAGGAGACTGGAACGATAACAGCATTAAACTTGCGCACGACCACAAGCCAGCCATTGGGGGCGCACACCCCCCAGCACCCGGCCAGGGAA
>CAYOZR010000046.1:0-21442 GCA_964408555.1 uncultured Aestuariivirga sp. | reverse complement strand
TACATGACCATGGAGCTTTCGCCGTAGAAAGGCGCTGCCATGAGCTTGCCGTCAAGCGACAGGCCGCCGCGGATGGCGGGCAGCAGGTCATCAACGTCGTAATCGGCGCCAAGGCCGTCGAGCGCCACGAGCCAGCCCTTCTTGGCCCAGATCGGAACCTCATAGGTGCCGATGGTCAGGACGTCGAACTGGCCGCCCTTGGTGGCGATGTCGGTCGTCACCTTCTGGCGCAGCACGTTTTCTTCGAGCGTCACCCATTCAAGGGTGATGTCGGGGTTTTTCGATGTGAAGTCATCGGTCAGGCCCTGCATGCGGATCATGTCGCCGTTGTTCACGGTGGCGATGATGAGCTTGGTTTCCGCAGCGGCAGTTGAGGCCAGAGCGGCGAACATGAAGGCGCCGAAGACGCCGGTAAAGACGGGTTTCATTGAAGTCCTCCCATGAGCTTACTTGAGCTTTTGCCAATAATGCGGGCATATTCTCATATGTTGACGGTGACGGAGTCAAGCCGGATTCGTCGCTGCATTGCACTATTGCACTGCAAGATATTCGATAAGCTCATGATTTTACGCCGAAAATCAGACTTGAGCTTTTGCCCGTTACTCTAGCAAAAGCTCAGCCGCGCGTTCATTAGTGACCAGACCATTGATCAGTTTTCCGCACAATGCGCCTTTGATCGCACGCAACCGCGGCAGCGCCATCGCGACACCAATCACCCGCCGCGTGGCCGGCTGTTCCAGTGGGACGCTCAGAACGCGATCATTGGTCAGCCCGTCGATGAGCTTGCCATTGGCGTCAAAGGCCCAGCCGATGATTTCCCCGACCGCCCCAGCCCTGACCAGCGCCCTGATCTCATCGGAGCGCACGAAGCCGTCGCGCAACAGGGCGGCATCGTCGTCCACCGTTCCAATACCGACGAATGTCACATCGGCCTGCCTGGCCAATTCGATCACATTGCGGAGCGGCTTCTGCGCCAGGAGCAGGGATTTCTCGTGCACCGTAGTGGCAATTACCGGAAGCGGCATCGGATAATGGGGAGCCTTCACCCGGTCGCCGATGCGGCTCACCACGTCGAAGAGGGAGGCCGACCCGTCGGGCGCGATATTGCCCACCAGCGACACGACCTTGTGCTGGGGACAGTCCATCGGGGTAAGCTGTTCCACCATGGCGCGCAACATGCGCCCCGTGCCCATGGCGACGATGACGGGATGCTGCGACACGAGATAGCGCTCAAGCTCGGCCGCCGCGGCTTCAGCCACGCCAATGGTCGCCGATGCCGATTCGGGATCGCTTGGAACGATTTCGCAAAAATCGATCCCATAGGCGCCTTTCAGCTTTTCCGACAGTTCCAGACAATGTCCGATCGGATGATCGAGGCGGACTTTGATCAGTTTTTCGCTGACCGAGAGCGACACCAGGCGCTGGGCCGTCTGGCGCGAGACGCCAAGCTTGTGGGCGATTTCATCCTGGGTATTGCCGGCAATGTAGTAAAGCCAGCCCGCCCTTGCCGCGACGTCGAGCCTGTCAGATTCGGAATCCGGTTTACGTGCCAAACTAATATCCTGCGGAAAGCGCGCGCAACTTAGGCACAATATCCCGGTAAAATAAACCTTTCCATCTCGTCAACCATTCAACGGCCGGAAAAAGCCGGCCATATCGTCGAACTCCTTGTCGGCGGGCGATCGATCCGTCATCCAGCGGCGGCCCACCCTAAAGTGGCTTCCGCCGCCAGCAGAAACAGATCGGGCGAAGGTTTGCCGCGCTCGACCGTCGATGACGAGACCAGCCGCCCACCGGCCAGATCGGAAAACCCGGCAAGGCCGAGCAAGCGCGCCGCGCGTTCTGGTGGAAGCGGCGATGGGCGGTTGATTGCGGCGTGGATGCCACCGCAGAATACGCATGGTCGCCGGTTGGCGTGGAGCTGGCGCGAGATCGTGAATGCGATCTTTTACACAATGCGTACGGGTTGCCCGTGGCTGTCAGGAAAAATCTGCGGCCGTCAATGTGTAGGAGCCTTCGCGACGCTTTCCATAGGCTTGGCTGGCCAGCTTGCAGATCCGTTCCCGATGCCGATCGAATACCTCGAGAAGTGCCGGTCCGCCTTTCCGGGCAGCCGCATCCAGACACCAAATAGCCTCCTCCTCGACAAAGAACGGCCTTTCGATCGCACCGTCATAGCCAGAAAAGCGGACGCAGCGCCGAGTCGCATCGTATCTGCGGCTGAGATTAGGAAATTCAATTGCCATTCCACACCATAGCGCGTTCGCATACCTTCGCAACAATCCTGCCCTGGCTTGCCTGAAAGAGACGAGCCGCCCGGATCGCTCGTCCCATAGGTTGAGCTTCATGCAATTGACACTTTCCCGCACGGCACGCCGGTCAGCCAAGCCTTAACTGAACCCGATGAATGAGGCCGTCGTCCGACAGTGGCAGGCGCAATGGCCGCTCCGTGATCACAGTTCCGTCGAGTTGGGCGGAAAGAACGCCTTGGCTAACCCCGCCGGGATTTTCCACGAGGATCTTGTATCGTGCGGAACGGTATCGAACCGTCATCTCGAAGTTCCGCCAAATCCTCGGAATGCACGGGTCGAGAAGTAGGAACGCGCCCTGCATGCGCAGTCCGAGGATGCTCTCGATGCCGGCCCGCTGCATCCAGCCGGCCGAGCCGGTGTACCAGGTCCAGCCTCCCCGCCCGACATGGGGCGCTCTCGCATAGACATCGGCGGCGGCGACATAGGGCTCCACTTTGTAGCGGTGCACGCCTGCCCGCGTGCGGGCATGATTGATGGGGTTGAGGAGTGAAAACAGACTGGCCGCCTTGTCGCCCTCGCCCAGCCCGGCGAACGCCATCACCGACCACAGGGCGGCGTGGGTATACTGGCCGCCGTTCTCACGGATGCCGGGCGGATAGCCCTTGATGTAGCCGGGATCGAGTGACGTCTTGTCGAAAGGCGGTGCAAACAGCAGCGCCAGCCCGTCCTCGGGCCGGATCAGCTCACGCTCGACTGCCGCCATGGCGCGGCCCGCCCGTCCGGGCTCCGACGCGCCCGAGAGCACCGCCCAGGACTGTGCGATGCAATCGATCCGGCACTCCCCGCTCGCCGTCGAGCCGAGCGGCGTGCCATCGTCGAAATAGCCGCGCCGGTACCAGCCGCCATCCCATGCCTCGCGTTCGAGCGCGGCCCGCAACGCGGTGGCGTGGGCGCGCCATGTCGCGGTGCGAACCGTCTCGTGGCGCGCCTCGGCAAGCGGCGTGAACGTCGTAAGCGCCGCGTACAGGAACCAGCCGAGCCACACGCTCTCGCCCTGTCCCTTTTCGCCAACGCGGTTCATGCCGTCATTCCAATCACCGGTACCGATCAGAGGCAGCCCGTGGCCGCCGAGAGCCAGGCTTTGGTCGAGGGCGCGGGCGCAATGCTCGAACAGGGTGGCGGTCCGGTCGGAGACCGTCGGATTGAAGAAGCTGTCATGCTCGCCAGGCTCGAGCCTTTGACCGTCAAGGAATGGAACCACCTCATCGAGAACTGTGGCATCTCCAGTGGCGCCGACATAATGGCCGACCGCGTAGGCGAGCCAGGCACGATCATCGGAGATGCGGGTGCGCACGCCCTGGCCGGAATGCGGCAGCCACCAATGCTGGACGTCGCCCTCGACGAACTGGCGCGCCGCCGCGCGCAGCAGGTGCTCGCGCGTCGTCATGGGTCGCGAAGCGGCGAGCGCCATGCCGTCCTGGAGCTGATCGCGGAAGCCGTAGGCGCCGCTCGCCTGATAGAAGGCGGAGCGCGCCCAGACGCGGCAGGCGAGCGTCTGATAGAGCAGCCAGCCATTGAGCATGATGTCCATCGCCCGGTCGGGCGTTTTGACCTCGACCGCGCCCAGGACATCGTCCCAGCAGCCCGCGGCTTCGGCCCGCACCGCATCGAGATCGGCGGCGCGGTACTGCGCGATCAAGCTCCGCGCCTCATCAGGGCTCGCAGCTTCGCCGAGGAAGAAGACGATCTCGACGATTGCGTTGGGCGGCAGCTCGACCCTTGTGCGCATGGCGCCGCAGGGATCGAGGCCGGCTCCGACTTTCTTGGAGAGCGCCGCCGCACCGGCGAGCGCCGCCGGATTGGCGAGCGTTCCGTTGCGGCCGATGAACTCCCGGCGGTCGCCGGTCCAATCCGTCTGGCGCCCGCGCAAATCGGCAAAGGCAACGCGCGATCCGAAGGCCGTGTTCCACGGATTTCGGGCGAACATCGCACCGGAGGCGGGGTCGATCTCGGTCGTCACGAACGGAAGCGAGGCTGACCGCGACGGCCCGAGAACCCATTCCACATAAGCCGTCGCGCTGAGATGCCGGGTGCGGCTCGAGCGATTGCGGAGGATGAGGCGCGAGATCTTGATGGGGGCATCGATCGGCACGTATTGCAGGAGATCGGCTGCGATCCCATGCGCCGCATGCTCGAACCGGCTGTATCCCCGGCCGTGACGGGCCATATAGATCGCCGCCTCGTCGCGGATGGGAAGGGCCGTCGGGCTCCATAAATCGCCGGTGTCGTCATCGCGGAGATAGAATACTTCGCCCGGACGATCGGTGACGGGGTCGTTCGACCACGGAGTGAGCTGGTTCTCGCGGCTGTTAGCGGACCAGGTGTAGCCGCCGCCTTCGGTTGCCACCTGGAAGCCGAATTGTGGGTTGGCGATGACGTTGATCCATGGCGCCGGGGTCGATTGGCCGGGACCGAGGATTGTCACATATTCCTTGCCGCCCTCCGCGAAGCCGCCGAGCCCGTTGAAGAATTCGAGCTCCGGCATGACCGGCGGCACCTGCAGCTCTAAGCCCGCGTGACCGCGCTTGGGAGAGAGCCTGGCGGGCATGCCGGCATCGTTGATCCGGTCGAGCTGGTCGAACAGACTTCCGCGCTGCGCCACCAGCACGACCCGCGCGACGGAGGCGAGAAGCGCCCGCGTCTCGGCCGGGATCAGGTCGGCTCGCAGCATGAAGACGCGGCCCGGCGGCCCGTCCTCTCCGGTCTGTGGCCGCGATTTCCGGGTGCGGACCAGGGTCTCGAGCGCCACCTGAAGATCCTGGACATAGGAGGATTGGCGCTCGTTCAGGATCACCAGATCGACGGCGAGTTGCTTCATCCGCCAGTATTCATGCGCCTGCAGCAACTCATGCGCGATGTCAAGGTTCTCGGTATCGGCGATGCGCAGCAGCACAATCGGCAGATCCCCGGAAATGCCTTGCGCCCATAACCCCGTTTGCGCGCCGCCGCCCCGCAAGATAATATCCGAAGTTGGGCGCAATACCGGTGCGGCATAGATCACATGACCGGCGAGACGCTGGAAGAGGCTTGCTTCGCCCGCCGTGATGCCGAGATGATGGAGCTGCACCTGCGCCTGCGTCCAGGCGAGCGTCGCCGCGCGCCCGAAGGCGGTTGCGTCCCGATGCTTGTCGACACAATCGAGCAGCGCTTCGCGCGTCGATGCGACCATCGTCCAGAAGGCGATGCGCACAGTAGCACCCGGCGCCACCCGCACGCGCCGGCGCAGGGCGAAAATCGGATCGAGCACGGTGCCGGCCGTGTTCGAGAGGGCCCGTCCATCGATCACCGCGATCGGCGTGCGGATGCCGTGGCCGCGGCCGAGGAAGCGGGCCCTGTCGGTCTCGATCTCCGGCCTGCCCACGACGTCGCCGTCGACGACGGCGAGATGCGCGGCCCAGATTTCGGGCTCCGTCGGCGCCCGTCTTCGTCGTGTCGCCAGGATGGCGCCGACATCGGCGAGATATTCGGTCTCGATGAACAGCTTGGAAAAGGCCGGATGAGCGATATCGTCGGCCTGGGGCGCCAGCACGAGCTCGGCATAGGAGGTGATTTCGAGCTCCCGCATGCGGCTGCCGGTATTCGAGATCGAGACGCGGCGGACTTCGGCATCGTTCTCGGCCGAGACGAGCACATCCAATGTCGTGGTCAGCGTTCCGTCGTGGCGCGCGAACTCGGCGCGATCTTCATTGAAGGCGACACTGTATTCGCCGGGCTCGGCGCCGCTCGGCTGAAAGCCCGCCGACCATACCTCGCCGCTGCGGACGTCCCTGAGGAAGACGTAGGAGCCGAAGTCGTCGCAGGTGGCGTCCTCGCGCCACCGGGTCACGGCGATATCCCCCCAGCGGCTGTAACCGGAGCCCGCGGCCGTGAGCATCGTGGCGTAGCGGCCATTCGAGAGCAGGTGCGTGGCGGGCGTCGCCTGATGCGCCGAGGCGAACCGCCGGCCGCCGGACGGCTCGATGTCCCGGGCCCTGGCGGCCGACTTCACCTCCGCCGCCCAAGGACGGGCAACCGCCACGTCACGCGGCGTGCGCTCCTGCAACAGCAGCTCCGTCGCCTGGACGATGGGCTCGGCATGGAACCGCGCCCGCATCGCGCCATCGAACAAAGCATCGGCGATGGCGACGATCGTCATGCCCTGATGATGCGCCATGAAGGCGCGCACAATTGCGACGCTTTCGCCCTCCGGCACGCGGATCGGCGTGTAGTCCAGGGCCTCGTAGAAGCCATAGCGGCCAAGCGCGCCTGCCTCCGCCAGCCGCGCCAGATTGGCGGAAGCCGCGCTCGGATCGACCATCGTCGCAAGCGCGGTCGCGTAGGGTGCCACGACAAGGTCCTCGCCAAGCCCGCGTTTCAGCCCGAGGCCGGGCACGCCAAAATTCGAATATTGGTAGGTGAACTCCAGGTCGCGGGCATTATAGGCGGATTCCGAAATGCCCCAGGGCAGGCGCAGCGTTGCCGCGTAGTCGATCTGGCTGCGCACGGCCAGCCGGCTCGTCTGCTCGAGGAGACTTCCTGCCGGCGCGCGCATGACCAGCGAAGGCATCAGATATTCGAACATCGATCCCGACCAGGAGATCAGCACGGCGCCATGCGCCACCGGTGTCACGGCGCGGCCGAGCCGGAACCAGTGGCGGGCTGGAACGTCGCCCTTGGCGATCGCGATGAAGCTCGCGAGCCGCGCCTCGGAAGCCAGGAGATCGTAGCAGTTCGTATCCAGCATGCCTTCCGGCACCAAATATCCGATCGACAGCAGCATGCGTTCGCGGTCGAGCAGAAAACCGAATTCCATGGCAAGCGCCATCGACCGGGCGGTGTCCTCGAGGGCCGCGAGGCGCGCGTCCAGTGAGGCCGTTGCATCGGTCCCGAGCCTGAGATCGCGGCGGTGGGCCTCGATCGAGCTCAGGCTCGCCTGTGCCCAGAACAGCATGTCCGCGCCTGTATCACCGCCGCGTTCGGCCGCAAGCGCGAGCGCGATGTCGGCCATGGTCTCGGCCTGGCCGGCCAGCCCCGCGAGCCGTTGCGCGACGTCGTCGCGATCCGTTGAGGACTGCCGCACAGCCGATGCGAGCCCGGCGAGTGCATCATCGAGCTGGCGCCATGTCACCGTCTGCGTCCGGCGCCCGTCACGCACGCGGGCCGCCTCCTCACGCGTAAGGTCGATGGCGTCGGCAACACCGGCGAGGCGCGGCGCGGCGCCGAGGGAAGAACCTTGCCATTCCCGGCAGGCATTGGCGAGCGCGATGAGGTGCCCGGCCAGGTTGCCGCTGTCGACGGAGGAAACGTATTTTGGATCGAGCGGGCGCAGATCGCGCGTGTCGTACCAATTATGGAAGTGGCCGCGGAAGCGCACCAGGCCGCTCATGGTCGCAAGCGTCGCCTCCAACCGCTCGATCGCCTCGCTGGTTCCGATCCATCCGAAGTCGCGGGCACTCACCACCGACAGGAGATAAAGGCCGAGATTGGTCGGCGAGGTCCTGTACGCGAGCGCCGGCGTGGGATGTTCCTGGAAATTGTCGGGCGGCAGCATGTGATCGGCCGGCGTGACGAATCTCTCGAAGTACCGCCAGGTGCGGCGCGCGGTCAGCCGCAAGGCGTGAGCATCGGCATCCGATACCGGCAGCTGGCCCGCGACGCGCGGCGGCAGGCTCACCCAGAGCGCCACGGCCGGCGAGGCGAGCCAGAGCGCCGCGAATGAAGCAGCCAGGGGCCACGTGCCATGTCCCCAAGCCCAAGCGACGATCACCGCCACCACACCGATAGCAGGCGCCCCGGCCATCCGGCGATGGAAACCGGAGAGGTCGAGACTACGGCCCATCGCCACCTGTGCGGCCGGGACCCACTCGAGCAAATGCCGGCGGGTGACGAACAGACGATGCAGGGTGCGGGCGATCGCGTCGCCCATCAGCCACGCCTGATGCGCCAGGAAGATGACGACGAGCGCCGACAGGGTGAGCGCCAGGCGGAGATCGCCGCCGAGTGCCCGCATATGGCTGGCGATCGTGACCCCGGGGTGGCGCGGCGGGATGGCGGCAATAACCGGAATCAAGGCCGGCAGCACAATCGTCGAGATCACGAAGATGGTCCAGACGAGAGCGGCGTCAAGCGGCATCGCCCATCCGGCGAGCAAAGCCAGGACGGCCACGGGCGCGGAGAGCGTGCGGCGCAGATTGTCGAGCATTTTCCAGCGGCCGATTGCCGGAATGGCGCCGAACGTCCGGTCCGCGCCGGCGGGCATCGGCCCGCGGCCGAGGATCCAGGGCAAGAGCTGCCAGTCGCCGCGGGCCCAGCGGTGGTAGCGAAGGGCACCGGCATCGTAGCGTGCCGGGAACTCCTCGACGACCTCGACATCGGAGGCGAGGCCGGCTCTAGCGAACACGCCCTCGAACAGATCATGGCTGAGCAGCGTCGAGTCCGGCACCCGGCCGGCGAGAGAGGCCTCGAAGGCGTCGACGTCGTAGATGCCCTTGCCGGCATAGGAGCCTTCACCGAACATATCCTGGTAGACGTCGGATACCGCCGAGGCATAGGGATCGATGCCGCTCGAGCTCGAGAAGATGCGCTGGTACAGCGAGCCCTCGCGGCCGACCGGCAGCGAGGGTGTCACCCTCGGCTGCAGCACCGCATAGCCTTCCACGACCCTGCCGGCGGCCGCGTCGAAGCGCGGCCGGTTGAGCGGATGCGCCATCTTGCCGATCAGCCGGCGGACCGTGTCGCGCGGCAACCTCGTATCCGCATCGAGCGTAACGACGTAGCGAATATCGGCCGGCGCGATGGGTGGCGCCTGCCCGATATCCATGAAGGTGGTATCGATCGCGGCGCGCAGGAGCCGGTTCAATTCGTGGAGCTTGCCGCGCTTGCGCTCCCAGCCGATCCACCGCGCTTCGCCTTTGTTCCAGACCCGCCGGCGATGCAGCAGCAGGAAGCGGGCACCTCCTTGTGCCGGGCCGTAGCGCTGATTGAGCCGGGCGATCCCTTCCGCTGCAACCGCGAAAAGAGCCTCGTCGCCCTCGGCGTGCTCGGCCGCAGCATCGATCCAGTCGGAGAGCAGTGCGAAATGCAGATTGTCTCCGGGGCTGGCAAGGTGATGAATCTCCAGGCGCTCGATCTGCTCCTCGATGACCTCCGGGGTGGTCAGCAGCGTCGGCACCGCGATGAGCGTACGCAGATGCGGGGGAATGCCATCGCGAAGTTGCAAAGCGGGCAGAAGCGTCGGGTGGAAGCAGAAGGTCACCGCGCGATTGACCAGTGCCACCGCCGCATCGATGGCGGGGATCGCACCGAGAGCCCCGAGCAGGCTCAGCCATGCCCCGCCGAGCCCCGCCGCGGCGAGAGCAAGCAGCGGCAACGCGAGGAGGATCGCGGTGACAAGTGCAATGGCGGTCGCATAGCCGCCGATACCGCAAGCCCGGGTCAGGCGCGCCAGCCATGTGCGCAACGGCCGGCGAAAGCCGATCGCCACCTCGAAGTCACGGCGGCCTCCGGCAAGAAGATGATAGCCCGGATCGCCCCAGCGCTCTTCCGTTCGTGCCGGGGATGAAGCCTCGACGCGCTTTGTTGCGAGGACCGCGCTGCGCGCGATGTCGAGTTCCGTGCGGTTCGAACCGCGCGCCAGCTGCTCGATGGCGCTGCGGTAGAGATTGCGCGTCGGGAAATCCATGTCCTTGAAAGCACTGCCGGCGGCAAGCACGTCATCGACGAGGCTGCTGTGCTCGAATAGTTCCTTCCAATCGATGTCGGAAATCAGACGCAGGCTGGTGATGATGTTGCGGACCGTGACGTTCGAGGCGCCCTGCCTCCTGTGCACGTCGTGCACGGCCGTGTCGGCCGTCGTCTCCTGCTCTGCCAGACGCTGGTCGAGCCAGATCAGCGCGGGTATGATCCTGGGATCCTGATCGCGCAGCCTGTGCACGAGCTGAACCGCAAACGCCTCCGAGAGCCTCGCGCGCTTATGGCCGGCGAGCACCACATATACCGGTTCGGCGGCGTGTCCGCCGGTCCCCAATAAACGGTCGGCGAGACCGTCCGCCTGGTGTCGTGCCGCGCGATTGCGCACCATCTGCTGGGCGAGGCGTGTGAGATTCTCGATCAGCACGATTCGCAGGGTGATCGAGACCGCCCACAATTCGCCGATCGTTAGCGGCTGCACCTCCTGGTAGGCCCGCACGTAACGAAGCAGCATCGCGGAGTCGAAGCGGCTATCGGTATGAGCGACGAAGGCCCAGGCCATGCCGAACACCCGCGGGTATCCGGCGAACGGCCCGGCGGCGAGCTTCGGCAGCTGCCGGTAATAGCCAGGCGGCAAATCCGAGCGAATCTCGCGGATCTGCTTCTCGACGAGATGATAGTTGTCGATCAGCCACTCGGCCGCCGGGGTGATGGCGCGCCCCTCGTCAATCGCCTTTGCCGTGTTTCGATAGGCATCGAGCAGGATCGCTCCGTTGTCGGCGAGCCGGCCCGCCAGCGGATGGCCCTTGGTCGGCTTCGAAGTCACCGGCTGCGCGACCGCGAGGCTCCGGGCGTGCTCCTCGAGGCGCTCGGCGCTGAAAAGCTCTTCGCGGACCGGTTCCTGACTGTTCCATGGCGACGCCGGGGGCTTGCGCTCGAAGACGCGGCGACTGAAGGCCGTCACATGGACGTTTCCGGCGGCCGCTGGCCGCCTGATAAGTCTATGGCTAATAGATTCAACTGCCCTGTCTATTACGACGGCGGCGACCCTTTTCATGTGGCGTAAACGTCCAGGCACGTCCGTCTCCCACAGTGGTCAAATACATAACGGGAGGCCAGCCGCCTCGAAACTGGTCTCCCGCCGATGTCGCTGACGGTCGGCGTCAGCGTCACATGACTCACACCATCGCGTTCGTTCTTGTGCGCGGAGCTTACTTCAAATTGCTGAGCAAGGCGGCGCATGCCTGCGGCACGCCCGAATCGACCGACGTGCTTCCAGGCATCACCGCCCAGCCGCCTTTTTCGACGAACGTCGCCTGCTGCCATGAACTGATCTTTTTCAGCTCCACCATGTTCGTGGCAGCGCCGGCGCTGCGTTGAAACTGGTCGACACAGATGGGCGCTATCGCAGCGATCACGGCGCTCTTGGCGGTATTTTCCACCAACGCCTTCGCGGTGCCTCCGAGCATCCACCCGCCCCAGTTGAAGCCGATGATCATCGTCGCGACGGCACCGGCGGCCGCGCCTTGCAGAAGCCGCTTCAGTGATTCTCCTTGCAGCAACATAGGTACTTTCATGGGATTTTTCTCCAGTTGGGGGAAGAGGAATTCCTCCCCTCGGGGTGAGGCACGACAGATCAGCAAAAGGGTCGTATTGCTGCGGCCCTGTCTTCGTCTTGTCAGGCGATCAAAGACCCATGCCGCCGCCCGGCATTAACGGAGCCGCCCTCTTCGGAATCCCGGAGATCTGGCGGATCGGCAATTCGAGGACCCCGCGCCCGATGTTGATGCCGAACTGGATATCGTCATTCTCGTTCACGAGCGTGCCGATTGCCACCTTAGCACGCAATGGTGCGACGCCGCCATTGGAACAATGCCTTCCTTCGCCACCGCCTTCGTCGCGTGCATCGAGGGCGCGGCCGCACAACGGACGCAATTTCATGGGGCTTGTTTCCGGTCAGCTCGCAACGGCCGGCTCGCGGCAATATGCTTCGACGCCCTACCAAGTCTAACCTCAAAGGTACGATCGGTTTTCTGTAGTCAGCCGAGCGGCTCTCTATGACCGAACAAAGGAGTCGATGACCCGGGACAAGGATGCCCATTCTGTGAATTCGTGGTCTCCATTGGACCCTTCCACCTTACGGCCCTTCAATACAACATGTTCGATGATCTGTTCCTTGAAGTAATCGTATTCTGCGTACCGCAACGCCCCGGCGACGAGGAGAGACTGTGTAGGCTTCCAGCCAGTTCTGGCGAGGAACGCGTCGACATAGCTCCGTGCCTCTGTCATTCCCTCGGCAAACGCGGCCGAAAGGCTGACAGACAGGAAGAGCGTTGGCCTCTTTTGGAGCTCGGCCAATTTTGCCGTAACAAATACTTCGACAGACTCTTGATGCCGTTGCTGGTGCACCGATCCAGCGACGACGACCTGGTCATATGAGTCCACATGCAGGTCCGCGGGGCTGCGGGCGGTGTCAAACAGATGAGCGTCATGACCAAGGTCATGCACGCGAGCTGCAACAGCTTCCGCTATCTTCCGCGTCTGGCCTTCCGATGTTCCGAAGGCAATCAAGATTCTCATGATATCTCTCCCACGTGAGTCCCGTGCAGACTATCCGCTTTGCAGGAATTTAAGAACGCCTGCCTGTAGATATGTACGAATTTGCCAGCCACCCTATCGTTCTGAACGGCATTCGGAAGGAGACGGAATCCAGCCGTGGCTATTGGAGCCGCCTAATTCAGCCCAGGGCCATCGTGCACGGCGAGTGTGCCGCGACAAGCGGCCTCGCGATGTTCGCCTAAGCGCGGCATCGAGGAATTCGAGGCGGCCTTTCGCATCTTCGCCGAGAAACGAATGGCAAATACCTGACGGCCTGTCTCGCCTGGAAGTGCGCCGCCGGAGCACATTTACTGGCCCTTTCCCTGCATCTCCGCCGAATCTGTTTTTCGGTACGTCCACGCCGTAGCGGCGGTTCTACAAGAACGATTCGGCCCGCGCTTTAAGTTCGTCGAGCCCCGGTTCGTTCGCATTTCGGGGCTTACCTGGATGGATGATGGAGACCTGGCAGCTCTCCGCCGCTTCCACCAGCTGCCGATAGGTCCCCGCGTCCGGATTGACGATAAACGCCTGTTTGTTCGCGTCGTAAGCAAACATCTTGTCGTTGATCTGGGTGCATTCATTGCAACTGGTGCACCGGGGCGTCTCGATATAGGGATCGTCCGAAGGCCGTTCGGCCGCCAGTTCGGCGGATTCAGGAGCCGGTGCCGCTGGCGCCAAGGCGGCAGTCATACTCGCGGCTGCAGGCCGGCTTTCGCCGGATACGGTCGCCGGCCGCGATTGCTCCGCCCAAACCTTCCGCTCTTGTTCGAGAAGTCTTGCCGCGTGCGAGTTGTGAATTCCGCCGAGTTCCTGAAGGCCGCGCCACATCTCGGCGCAACGGCGGGCCTCGCCCACCACCTTGTCGTCGACGATCACCTTCTGCAGCCGGTTGTCACGGCCGACCATGAGCAGATAGGGCACCTTACCGGAAAGCTCCTTCGGTTCGCGCGCCAAGAACTCGGAGACCGGCACCATATTGCCATTCCATCTCGAGCTTGGAACCTTGGCAAAATGCTCGGCATAGCGCCGGTCGCAAGCGGCAAAATCGACGAGAGTAAATGCAAGGCTTTCGGATATTCTTTCGTGGGCTTCATCCTCGTAGTCGAAACTCTGGATCGGCCAATCGAGCTGGGCCTGTGGATTGAGCTGAAGCGAGAACCGCGACGCCCAGTCCGGCCCCGCCGACGGATCGTAGGTAAAGGCCGGGAAAACCCGCGACTCGGCCGCCGCCGCGGCCACCAGATACGGCGGGATTCCGCTTCCGCTTGCGCCGGAGAAAATGCTGAATATCGCCGGACCCGGATAGGCCAGCCCCCGGAAAATCCGCTCCCGGTGCTGGAACAGATTCGAGCTGCTCGACTGCAGGACATAGCACGCGCCAAGTCCGATCGCGGTGCTGGCGAGTTGCTTGCTGCGCAGTCCGGACACCAGATACCCGCCCCGGATCGGCGATTGCTCCAAAAGATCATCGGTCTGGACCAGCACTTTCGCCGGCATGCCGGCGGCGAAAGCCTGAAAGATCAAGTCGCTATCCGCGCCCCGGATCTCCGTGCTGTGGAGGCGGATCAGATAATCCGGGAACCAGACGGTATCGCTTGGATCGAGCCTATTGTCGCCGAACTCCGCGAAAAAGGCATCATGCCGTGCTTCGTTGTATTCTCCTTCGGTTTCGAGTCCGGCCATGGCGATCGCCTTGGCCAGCTCCGTTACCTTCGGCAGCCGCTCGCGATAAGCCGCGACGGCGTCGGCGCAATTTTCGAAGACAAAGCAATAGGGCTCGGCAACGCTAATCCATTTGTCGCCATCGTTGGCCGGTGGAAAGAACCGTTGCGACTTCAGCGCCGAGAGCAACCCGCGAATGCGCCGGCCGCGGCTTTCGGGCAGCGGCACCTTGGGAGAACTCTCGGTGAGCAAGCGCGACATTGTTTCGAAATCGAAGGCGTCCCGATGCACCGCCCCCACCGAGGCCTTCAGCCGCTCGGCGCTCAGACCCTCCTTCGAGCGGACGAAATCCGCGCTCAGGATGTCGGAGAGCTTCATGATCAGCTTGTTGACATCGCTGTGGAATTTCCTCGCCTTCCGGTCCTGCAACGTCTGCCAGGCGTGCTGAAAGAGGCAAAACGGCATCGCCATGTCGCAGTCGACGACTTCACCGTCGGTGTTGAGCGCGGCACGCAGGCGGCCGAGGCTATCCCGCAAGAGATCGTCATTTTTCACGCCGAGCCGGCCCGCGGCTGTCCCCCACAGGTGCGACAGCGATCCCGCCGCTCCTTCGGCGGCAAGCTTGCGAACCTCCCGCTCCAGCCGCAGGGCATGTTTCCTTAAGCGATAGCCGTCGGCCCCCGCCGCGATCTCCTTGAGCGCGCCATCGAGCAGCCCGGAAAGCGATTGCACCGCGTCTTGATGCGCGCCGCCGCCCGTCAGCACGAGCGGAAAGTCGTAACGCAGCGAGGTGAGATCCCGATATCCGGCGAGAAGCGCGGGACGCAGGTCGCTCTCGGCGGCCACATCGATCTCGCCTTCCGACCTTTTCCCCGTCAGATGAAACGCGAGATACGTCTGAAGTTCTACTTGCACGTTGACATCGCCTTAACCGTTTAAGTTTGAACCTGCCGGACCCTCAGGCATTTGGCCGAACTTGCTTTTCTGCGTCCGGCGGCCAGACCGTGAACTTGTCGAACTCCGCTTCAAGACCCGCTTTGATGTATTTCATCGACCTCTGTTGCCCGGCGTTGCGCAGATCCTCGTAACAGGGGGCCTGCGGATTGCGATACAGGATACCGACCGGGATCGGATCCTGGACGGAAGCAATCTCGCGCGCGCGATTGAGATTCGAGGGGTCGTGCCGTTCCTGATTCTTGTAGACCTTGGACAGGTTCGGGCCGGGTTGCAGACCGTCCTCGTGTGTCAGAAGCAGAGTCTTGAGCGGATCGTGCAGCCAGGGCTCGAACATCGTCGGCAGCCATTCCGGACAGCGCTGGATGATGCGGATGAACGAAAAGCCCTTGTGGTGGAACGCCGCCGCGATGATGGCGTAGAGCACCTCGGGAATCCAGTCGACCGCCTGGGCGACGAAGGAAGCATTCTGCACGCCGAGCGTGATGGTCAGCGGCTGCAGCGCGTCCAGATAACTGCCGCGCGGCGTGGTATTGCTCTTCAGCCCGCGTGGCGAGGTCGGCGACGCCTGCATCTTGGTCAGACCGTAGATCTGATTGTCGTGCAACATCACCGTCATGTTCATGTTGTAGCGGATGGCGTGGATCCAATGGGCCGCGCCGATGCTGCAGCAATCCCCATCGCCGGTATTGACGAACACGTTCAGATCCGGCCGCGCCATCCTGATGCCCTCGGCAACCGGCAGCGCGCGGTCATGGATTCCATGGAAACCGTAGGTCTTCATATAATGAGGAAAGCGGCTGGAACAGCCGATCCCCGAGACGAACACGGTTTTCTCCGGCCGCAGGTCTTCGTCGCGGCACAGCCGCTGCACCGCCGCGAGGATGGCGTTGTCGCCGCAGCCGATGCACCAGCGTGGCACGCCGCTCTGATAGTCCTCGAGCGCGTGGTGGTCGTCGTGCATCCGCAAGAGGCATTGCGTGGCGGTAATGTTCATGGCTGTGCCCTCAATGCTGCTTTAGCTTTTCAAGAATGACGCGGCGGATCGTGCTCGGCTTGATCGGCTGGCCGCGCACCTCGCTCCAGCAATCGACGTCGATGAGGTACCGGGCGCGCAGAAGCATCGCCAGCGCCGAGAGGCGGCGATTGCTTTCGTCGATGATTGCGTCGTCCGGGTTGTCGCACCAGTTGCCCTCAATGGTGATGACCTTCTTGAACCGCTGCATGACCTCCTTGATTCCCGGCGCCATCGGCTGCAGGAAAGTCAGGTGCAGCGACGAAACGTTGCGGCCTTCGCCGCGCAGGATTTCCACCGCTTCCTCGATCGCACCCTTGGTGCTTCCCCAGCCGATGACCAAAAGATCGCCTTTGTCGCCACCAAATACCGGCGGTGTTTTCAGCGTCCGCTGCAGCGCGGCGAGCTTGAGGCTGCGGGCTCGAATGCCCTTTTCGTTGCCCTCCGGGTCGTAGGTGACATGGCTCAGGCCGTCGTGGGCGAGTCCGGTCAAAGTATGCATGCCACCGGGCTGACCCGGAATGAAGCGGCGCGCCAGCCCGGTGTCGGCATTCCAGTCATAGGGCTTGAGCCTTTCCGGCACTTCGCTCTGATCGACCGGCGGTGCGATCCACGCTTCGCTGAATTGCGGCCGCGGGAACGGCTGCTGGGAGGTGGCCAGGCTCGCATCGGAAAGAACGACCACCACCATGTTAAAGGTTTCCGCAATCTTGCGCGCGGTGATCATCGAATAGAAACAGTCCTCGATCGTGCTCGGCGCGATCACCACCTTGGGCGCGTCGCCGTGGCTGCCGAATATGGCCGTGAGAAGGTCGCCCTGCTCGGCTTTCGTCGGCTGCCCGGTGCTGGGGCCGCCGCGCTGCACATTCACCACGACCAGCGGGATTTCGCCCATGACCGCCAGCCCGATCGCCTCCTGCTTGAGCGAATAGCCGGGCCCGGAAGTGACGGTGACCGCGCATTTTCCGGCGTACGAGGCGCCGATTGCGAAGGCGCAGGCCGCGATCTCGTCCTCCGCCTGATGTACCACGCCCCCGACCTTCTCGAAAACGTCGCTTAGATAATGCGAAATCGAGGTGGCCGGCGTGATCGGATACATGGCGCAGATTTCCATGCCCGAGGCGAGGATGCCGAGCGCCAGCGCGGTGTTGCCGTTGACCACGATCTGGGGTTCGGTGCTGCGAACCGCGGGAATGCAATATTTGAAGTCGAGATTGTTCTCCGCCCAGTCATAGCCCGCGTCCAACAGCGTCACATTCGACTGGATCACGCTCGCGTCCTTCTTGCCGAAGGTGAGCGCGATCTGCTCGCGCGCCAGCTGCGGATCGAGGCTGTAGAGGTTGCAGAGCATTCCCAATGCGAACATGTTCTTGCCGCGCCGCGCATCGGCGATGATCCTCCGACACTCGCGTTCCATCGGAATCTCGTACACCCGGTATCCTGCCGCCACGAGCTGATCGTGGGTCTCGACGTAGGACGCCACGATCTCCGGATCCGGATTCTCCCGCCACATACTCTCGAGCAGAATAATGCAGTCCGGCTTGAGTTCGCCGGTGCGAACCCGTCCAAGCAGCACCTGCTCGTTGAAGGCGATCACCAGCTCGGTTTCGTTGCCGCCATTGGTGACACGGCCCGCGCCCAAGCGAATGCGATTTCCGCTGCCGCCAGCGACGCTGCGCGCCGGCGGGCGGATTTCCGCGGGGATGATCTCCTCCGTCCAGACGCCGTTGCCCATCCGCGCGGCGATCGCCCCGAGCGACTGACCGCAGCGTTGCGCGCCCTCGCCAGAGTCGCTGATGATCTCGACGACATGCTCGCTCAGCGTCACGGCGGCCTTCCCGCCGGGGGCGGGGCGAACCGGCCGGGCCGGGGGCGAGTGGGGCTTCACGAGAAAGAGTTCGTTCATGACCGTGGCCGCCTTGAGTTCTTGCAGGGTCGCATGGCGGGAATTGTCATTTTGAAGCCCTAGGCGGCCCGTATGCGCACGAAGTTGCGCTCTCCGAGGTCGATCCCGAAGAGCTTGCCCACGGCGGGCTTTCCTTCGGCAACATCATCGAGGCCGCAATCGCGGATTCGAAGATAGTTCTTGATGCCGCGCGCGGCCTTGCGGCCGGCGCCCATTGCCTCGATCACGGTCGCGGCGCCGGTGACGATGTCGCCGCCGGCAAACACGCCCGCCATCGAGGTCGCGAGAGTCTCGTCGGTCGTGATATAGCCGCGCTTGTCGAGGCGAAGCCGCGAGGTCTGGCCGATGATCGGGTTGGCGTTCGTGCCGATCGCAAACACCACCTGATCCGTCTCGAACTCGTGCTCGCTGCCTAGGACCGGGATCGGCCGGCGCCGGCCCGAATCGTCGGGCTCGCCGAGTTCCATGCGGATGCAGCGCATGGCGCGGACATTCCCCTTGCCGTCGTCCAGGATCTCGACCGGGTTGGTCAGCCAATGAAATTCAATTCCCTCTTCCTCGGCGTGATGAACCTCTTCCGCTCGCGCGGGGCACTCCGCCCGCGACCGCCGATAGATGCAGTACACCTTCTCGGCGCCTAGCCGGAGGCTGACCCGCATGGCATCCATGGCCGTGTTGCCGGCGCCGATCACGGCGACGCGCCGGCCAAGCGGTAGCGGGGTATCGTAGTTGGGAAACTCCTTCGCGCGCATGAGGTTGCAGCGGGTCAGGAGTTCATTGGCCGAAAGCACGCCATTGAGCGAATCGCCCGGGATACCGAGCATCGATGGGGAGCCGGCGCCCGTGCCGATGAAGACGGCATCGAAGCCGAGCTCATCGATCATTTGCTCGATGGTGAACAGGCGTCCGACCAGCGTGTTGCATTCAAACCTGACGCCGAGCTTGCGCAGGTTGTCGATTTCCGCGTCGACCACTTCGTTGGGCAGACGGAAATCCGGGATTCCGTATTTCAGCACGCCGCCCGCTTGATGAAATGCTTCATAGACCGTTACCTCGCACCCGGCCTTGGCCATGTCGGCCGCGCACGCCATGCCGGCCGGCCCAGAGCCGACGATCCCGATCTTGAAATCGTTGCGCTCGATATAGGGAACGTTACTCCAATGTTCCTCGATGGCGAGGTCGCCAACCCAGCGTTCGAGCCGGCCGATCGCAACCGGCTCCAGCGATTCGCGCACAACGCAGACGCCTTCGCATTGGGTTTCCTGCGGACAGACGCGGCCGCATACCGCCGCCAAGAGATTGCTGGCGGTGATGATGTCGTAGGCTCCGCGAAAATCTTTTGCGCTGATCGCCTGGATAAAAGCCGGGATATCGATATTGACCGGGCAGCCGGCGACGCAGGCCGGGGCCGGACACAACAGACAGCGCTCTGACTCGTTAAGCGCTTCTTCCAGTGTATAACCGCAGTTCACCTCGGAAAAATTCTTCACCCGCGCTTTCGGATCCTGCTCGCGCACCGAAGTCCGCTGCTGCGGAATGGTTCTGATCGTCTTTTTTTTCTTGGCCATCTTGCAAAACCCGAGCGACTACCCGGTTACCCCGGAGGCACCGCCCAGTATTGGATACCCATGTCTACAACCATCACATCGATTCATGCTAACCGCCTTTCACTTCTTCAAACGGGTCGGGCGGCATAAGTCGTTCACGCGATATGTTAAGCGGGTCCGGGGCCGGCGGCAACGGGTCCCGCAACACGGGACCGATCTGGTTTTTCATGCGACAACTTTCCGACCAGCGCTCCAGGGCGGCTTTCTCCGCTTCGGCATAACGTCGAAGACGCATCATCAGGTCGCCGAAGTCGACCTGGTGTGCATCGAAGTCGGGGCCGTCGACGCACGCGAATTTCACCCCGTTACCCACCTTGACCCGGCAGCCGCCGCACATCCCGGTGCCATCGACCATGATCGGGTTGAGACTCACGACAGTCTTGATCGCGTGCGGGCGCGTCACCTCGGCGCATGCCTGCATCATTACGGGCGGGCCGATAGCGACCACCTCATCGATGTTGCGGTGTCCCGCGATTGCCAGCTTGAGCCCGTCGCTGACAAAGCCCTTGATCCCGGCGGATCCGTCGTCCGTGCACACGATCAGTTCATCACAGCAGGCCCTGAACTTGTCCTCCCAGAAAATCAGCTTCTTCGTCCGGAATCCAAGGATGCCGATCACGTAGGCGCCGTTCTCCTTGAAGCCCCGGGCCTGGGGAAAGATCGGAGCGACGCCCAGACCCCCGCCAACGCACACAACCTTCTTCTTGGCGCCGAGCGAGCTTGGCAGGCCCATCGGGCCGACAACCCCGTAGAAGCTCGTACCAACCTTGCAGGTCCGCTGCATCGCCTTGGTCGACTTGCCGACCGCTTGAACGACCAGGGTGATTGTGCCCTTCTTGCGGTCAAAATCCGCGATGGTCAGCGGGATACGCTCGCCAGCCTCGTGCGACATGACGATAACAAACTGGCCTGGCCTCGCGGCCTTCGCCATCAGCGGATGGTGGATCGCCAGCGAGTAGGTTACGTCGGAGAAATCCTCTCGGCCGACAATCTCGAAACCTGCCCCCTGGCCCGTCTCAACCATCGATTTCATCCAGAGCAATAAGCGTTCCTTTACGTTGATAATAGGGGGGCGCCGATCGCTGCCTTGATCTACCGCAAGTTCTCATGCCGGATTGGGAATAATCTTTTGGCTACAAAAGCATGCGAGCATTGCAAGCCTGATGTCCGCGGGCGGATTTGCTGCCTCGGTGGAGGATGGTAGCGTGCGTCAAGTTCCGCAAATTGGGGGCGGCCATGATGCCGGTCATGCGGCTTGGCAGACGGCGAGCTTCTTGTGCTCTCCGAGATCGTCCATGTTAGAGCGACGAGCTTCGCAAGTTCGCCAAGCTATCGAAGAACGCGGCGCAGGCGCTCAACCGCTCGAATATCCGGTGCGCCGTGTGGCGTTGCTTTTTGTGAACGCCGCGATCACCCTCAAGGACTGCGTCGATCCACGCCGTGTACGGCCCTAGCTTCTTCGAGACCGGGCGTTCTCGTCGCCGGTAGCCGGGCGGAACCGAAAATTGAAGCATCTTCGCAATCGTGTTGCGGTGAACGCCAAAGCGCCTCGCTGCCTCCCGGCGGCTCAGCCCGTCTACCATCACGGCGCGTCTGATCTTGGCATAGAGTTCCACTGTAAACATCCTTCCAACCCCTCAATGCCAGTCAATGACATCGAGACGGTCTAGGCCGTGTTGACAAATTGTTTCATCCACAAGCGGATTGAGACGATGTGTAT
>CAYOZR010000045.1:0-21450 GCA_964408555.1 uncultured Aestuariivirga sp. | reverse complement strand
GGAGCTTGAATCATCTTTCAACCGATTTGCCTACAGTTTATGAGTATGCAGCCTAATTCATGCGATATGATGGACACACTGCCATGAAAAGTTTTCCATCTTGGAAATTCCAGGTTGTATTTTTGCTCAAAAATGAAACATCCTTTAGCAAAACTTGATTTGGGTCCGTCGTCATTCGAGCCAGGCGAGCGTGCAAACCAGGTGCCGGCCGGCGAGGCAATTGCGGGCGGACCGGTTTCTTTACCGGGAATTGAAGGTTTCATGATTGCCTCGGCCGGATGCGATCTGGAGTCGCCGTCAATTGTCGAGACAAGCGGAGCGCGGCCGGAAAACCGGCGTGCTCGCACCGCGTATTTGCATGGGGCCGCCATTGACCGGGCATCTCGAGAAATGCGCCAGGTCCTTGCCGGTCATCATCGCCCTGGTGGCCGTCGGGCTCGGTTTCTCCATCTATCTGCTGATCGGAGCGGCTTTCGACCGGGCGATCGAAAAGGACGCCGAGACCAAGGCCAGGGGCTGGGCCAACTATTTCGCCGAGACTCTTCCCGGCCTGCCGCAACTGATCGAAACCGGAAAGACGACGCCCGAGCAACTCGCCATCATCCGCTCATCGGAAAAGATCGGCAATGTCTTCCGCTTTAAACTGTTCGACGCCCAGGGTCGGCTCGTCCTGGCCTCGGACGAAGTGGAAAAGGCGCCGCGGGACATCTCTCTGCGCGAACATAATCCCGAGGCGCTGGCGGTCCTGCAGTCGGGCGCCAGTGATATCGAGGTCAAGGACGGCCGCGACAAGCCGAACCGGCCCGATCTCTACGCCGAAGCCTATGTGCCGGTCATCGCCGCGGATGGAAAGCTGCACGGCATCGTCGAAGTCTATCTCGACCAGACCGCAACCCAGGTGCTGTTCCGCAATTCCTTCTTCGGCATCGGTCTGGCGCTCACCGCGCTCATGGCGGTGGCCTTCGCCATTCCGGCCTATGCCTTCTACATCCGCAATCGTCAGGCGCTGCGGGCGGCGGAAGAAATCGCGCGCATGAAGAATTCCAGCGCCACGGCGGAAGAACATGCCGCAAGCCTCGAGAAGGTCAACCGGCAGGTGACGGAACTCAACAACGAGCTCGCCGCCAACATGAAGCGGCTGCGGGAGGTCCAGGAAGAGATCGTGCGCAAGGACAAGCTGGCCCAGCTCGGACAGCTTATCGCCACCGTCGCCCATGAAGTCCGCAATCCGCTGGGTGCGGTGCGCACCGCCGCCTTCCTGGTCGAACGCAAGACCAGGGACAAGGGCCTCGGCGTCGAGCCGATGCTGCAACGGATCGGCAACGGCGTCACCCGCTGCGACAACATCATCGCCCAATTGCTCGATTTCGCCCGCAGCTCGACGCCGCGGACCCAGGAGCAGGATTTCGACGCCTGGCTGGAAAAGACGGTCGCGGAGGAAGTCCAGAAGCTGCCGGCGCTGGTGACCGTCGAATGCCGTCTCGGGCTTGGCGGCAGGCCCGCCGCCTTCGATCCAGGCAGGCTGCAACGCGCCGTCATCAATCTTCTCGCCAACGCCTCGGAAGCCATGGCCGGCAAGGGCGGCGATCCCGGCACATTCGCCCGCGCCAATCCGACCATCGTGGTGGCAACCTCGCTGACGCCGCGCGGCGTCGAGATCGACGTCGCCGACAACGGCCCCGGCATCGCCGAAGAACATCTCGAGAGGATCCTCGAGCCCTTGTTCACCACCAAGAATTTCGGCACCGGCCTCGGTCTGCCGGCCGTGCAGAAAATCATGGAGCAGCATGGCGGCGGATTGGACGTCAAGAGCAAGCCGGGCGAAGGCGCCTGCTTCACCGCCTGGATGCCGCTTCGGCGGCTGCGACAAGAGGCCGCCTGATGAAGCGGCCGTTGTCCATTCTTGTTGTCGATGACGACACGGACAACGCCTTGTCGCTGGCGTGGCTCGACAAGCTCGCGGCGTAAAGCGAAGGCTCTTCCTCGACAAGACCGGGAACTGAAACGGGGAGCCTCCGGATGGGAAGCTCCCCGCAATCACTTGGGGTCCGGGTACGCAGTACCCTATCCCGGACCACCCGTGGCGCATCCCCTGCTTGGGTCATGCGAGCCATGAGGTCACTATGATGCAACAGGGTTTCTAAAGAGTTGAGAACAGGAAAAAATTGCTTAACGGAAGCTTGCTAGGCTGTGCCGGTTCGGCCTTCAGGTGGCCGCGGCGCGGGACTTGGCAGCCGGCTGCAACCACATGTCGAGAAACCGGTCGAGCCAGGCCTTGACCGGCGGGTCGTGCAGGAGATTGCCGTCGAGATGCTGCTCGCGTCCCTGGGCGCCCGGCATGACGAAGCGGTGGGCGCCGAGCACCGTCCAGCGGTGCATGGTGAGGCGGGTCACCTCGGGGTGGAACTGGATGCCGTGGGCGGCGGGGCCATAGCGATAGGCCTGGTTCTCGAAGACATCGCCGGTGGCGGTCAGCGAAGCGCCGGCGGGCAGGGTGAATGCCTCGCGGTGCCACTGGTAGACCTGTTCCGGCCAGGGGCCGAATTCGCGGCCCGCCGCCGTTGGCCGGATCGGATAATAACCGATCTCGACGGCGCCTTCATGATGCGGACCGACGCGGCCGCCCAGATGTTTCGCCAGCATCTGGGCCCCGAGGCAGACGCCGAGGAAAGGCTTTTCCGCCTTGAGCGGAACGCCGATCCAGTCGATCTCGCGGGCGATCCAGGCGTCGGCGTCATTGGCGCTCATCGGCCCGCCGAAGATCACCGCGCCGTCATGGCCGGCCATGGTTTCCGGCAAGGGCTCGCCAAGGCAGGGACGGCGGATATCGAGCGCGCAGCCGCCAGCCTTCAACATCATGCCGATGCGGCCGGGTGTCGAGGCTTCGGAATGGACGACGATCAGAATCCTGCGCTTCATCGGTCCGCATTGTAGATGCACGATCTTAATGTCTTGGCAAGACTTCCGGCGTGCCGTCTAGAGGCCCCTGGCGCGAGCCATGACGCGCCGGATCAGCGGCAGGATCATGCGGCGGGGGGCGCCGCGCATGGTATAGGCGATGAGCTTGTTCATGCCGCCGGGGATTACCATGCGCTCGCCGCGCTTGAATGCGTCCATCGCCTGCCGCGCCACGTCCATGGGTTTCAGGCCGCCGCCCGCCATGGCCCTGGTATTGCCGATGCCGGCGCGATGCTGGAAGCCGGTCTCGACCGGGCCGGGACAGACGCTGGTCACGGTGACGCCCGAGCCCTTGAGTTCCTCGTGCAAGGCATCGGAGAAGGCCAGCACATAGTTCTTGGTGGCGTAATAGACCGCCATGTTGGGCCCCGGCATGAAGGCGCCGGTCGAGGCGACATTGACGATACCGCCGGACTTGCGCGCCAGCATGGCGGGCAGGAAGCGCAGCGACAAATCCGTCAGTGCACGGACATTCAGGTCGACCATCGCCAGTTGCCCGGCGGCCGGCAGTTCCGCCGCCGGACCCACCAGGCCGAAGCCGGCATTGTTGACGACGAGATCGGGCGTCAGATCGCGCGCGGCGAGCTCTTCCGCCAGCCGGTCGCAGGCGCCGGCGGCCCCCAGGTCCATGGCGATCACGGCGACCGGCACCTGATGCTTGGCGGCGATCACGCCGCGCACCCGGTTCAGCTCCCGTTCGCGGCGGGCGGTCAGCACCAGGGCGTAGCCCGCCGCCGCCAGCACATGGGCGAAGGCTTCGCCGATGCCGCCGGAGGCGCCAGTCACCAAGGCCAGCCTGGCAGGCGCGGAGGGATTCATGACGATCCCGGGTAGTTGGCAATTGCGGCCCGAACAAGGCTGGTGCCGCTTGTCTTGCCCGCCAGCATGGGGAACATGGCTCGCCAGTGGCGCTATATTCTCTCATCGACAGATAAAAGCTCGTCAGATGAAACGTACTCGACAATGCCGACAAACTTGACTTGCTCGACTGTTCGTTTCGGTGCCCGGTCCATGGGGCCGGCCAGACTACATCTGGCGCGGCGACCGAGTTCAAACTAACATTCCGCTTGAACCGCTCGGGCGGGGCCGATCGACGAACCGGCCAAGCAAACGGAGTTGCCGCATGAAGAATCGTTCCTTTTCGCAGCGGTTTCGGTTCGCGCTTGCGGGCCTAGGCGAGGGCTGGCGACGCGAGAGCAGTTTCAGGACACAGGTGTTTCTCGGCGCATTGACCGTAATCGGCGTCGCGTTCCTAGGCGCTTCGGCGATATGGTGCGCCGTGGTGGCTTTGGCGATTGCGCTGGTTCTGGCCGCCGAGCTGCTCAACTCCGCGCTGGAGGCGCTGGTGGATCGATTGCACCCGGAAATACACCGCGAGATACGCGTCGTGAAGGACATGGCCGCGGCAAGTGTCCTGCTCGTGAGTCTTGGTGCGCTGGCGGTTGGATTGCTCTTGCTCTTCTCGTTCGCCTGAATTTAATCCCCGAAAGAGGCATGGAAACGGATGCTGGGCTTAGCCCGATCGCTGCTTAAATCCATCTTGACGGCGACCCGGCACGATCCGGAGGTAGAGCGCCTGATCACGACTCATCCACGGGCGTGGCAATTCCTTGTAGGGCGTTTCGACCGCACAGAGCCGTTTGGGCTCCGTCTGACCATCGGGGTGGCGATTTCGAGCTTCTTCTTGTTCTTCTTCTTCGGCGTCGTGGAAGACCTGATCTCAAGGGACCCGCTGGTCGAGGCGGACCTGCGGATCGTGTCGTTGGTCCAGATGTTCCGTGCTCCGGCCTTCGACAGGATCATGGTGTTCATCACCTATCTGGGCAACTGGCAGATCGTTCTCGCCGGCGCGGGTCTACTGGCGATCGGTCTGGCGCTGTCACGTCGTTGGCTTTGGCTCGCAGCCCTCTTGATTTCGATCGGCGGCGGCGAGGGTCTCGTGTGGGGCTTCAAGAGCCTCTTTCATCGTCCGCGCCCCGATCTGGTGAATGCATTGGTACCGGCGCAAGGTCCGAGCTTCCCGAGCGGTCACGCCTTCGTCGCGTTTGCCTTTTATGGTCTTGTAGCCTGGTTCGTGATCGGCCGCGCGAGGACGTTGGGGGTAAAGGCGTTGCTCTCTGTTGCCGCGGTGGTCGCCGTGGCGACGATCGGGTTTTCGCGCGTCTATCTCGGCGTCCATTGGCCGTCCGACGTGCTCGCAAGTTACGTTCTCGGGGCTGCTTGGCTCACGGCGTTGATTACCGCCTTGGCTGTTGCCGAGGCACGCGCCGCCAAAAATCCTCCGCGGCCGAAGATCGCTGGGAACCCGCTCGTTGCAGGAGCTCTTTTCCTTCTCTGGGCCGGCGCCGTGGCCGCGTTTTATGAGACCCACCCCCTGAAAGCTCTGGCTCGGCACGAGCCTGCGGCGATTGACCTATCGGAGAACAACTTTCCGGCGGGAATGTTTGCGATTGTCCCGCGTTTTAGCGAGGACATTGTTGGCGCGCCAATGGAACCGATCAATATAATCTTGGTTGGAAGCGAGAGCGACGTTTCGAGGGCGTTCGAGGAAGCCGGCTGGAAACCGACCGATCGGATCACCGTTGGGAGTACCTGGCGTTTGATCGTCGCTGAATTGCGCGATCGGCCTTATCCCCAAGCACCGGGCACTCCCACGTTCTGGAGCGGCAATCCCAACAAATGGGGTTTCGAGCGGCCGACCGCTAGTGACTCTGCCCGGGAGAGGCACCACCTTCATCTCTGGGGCACCGCTTTTCGCGTAGCCGGAAACCCGGTCTGGGTCGGCACCGTTCACCTCGACAAGTTAGCCGCCACGCCAACCGGTATCCGGCTCCCGATTCACCAGATTGACCCGGCAGTCGATCAAGAGCGAGACGTGTTGCGGGCGGATTTTTCGGGCGCACCTTGCGTCACGCGTCTGGTCGAGGAACCGATAACCGAGCCGATGATCGGCCAGAACGCGGTCGGCAGCCCGTTCTTCACTGACGGCATTGCGCTCGTCGCTTTCGTGAAATGCAAGTAAATCATCGGCGTAATTCGATGAGGCGGCCACTTCCCCAATTACATCCGCGACAAGTGGGCTCTCTGTCGAATTGAAAACTGGATGGCCGTCTTTGAGGTGGTCAGTCGCGTAACCCACAATTCGGTGGACCGGTAATCTATGTGGCCAAATCGCCCTTGCTATTGGCGGTTTTTTTCTGAGATATTTCAATTCGATGGTGAAACGGTCAAAAGCTGGTGCCGCTGGCCTGACTCGAACACGCGACCCGTGCATTACGAATTAGCTGGCGCCGGTTTGGAAGGACTTGGACGGCAAGGGACTGAATTGGACAATTCATTTTCGCACGTGCGCCCGGTGCGGGCAGGTTGAGCAGACGACCGGGCCCCCCTTCGTCGAACCGCATCACCCAGTCCCTCAGCGTCTGCCAGTTCATGCCGCCGGTCCGGGCCGCTTCTTCGCGCGACTCACAGTCGGGCACCGCCGCAATCGCCAAAAGCCTGCGTGCCTGCGCAACATTCTTCGACTGTTTGGCAAGTCTGCGAAGCTCACCGCTCGTATACCCCGCCCTCACTGCAATCGCTCGGCCCATGGCAAACCATCCTCCGTCTGCCATGTGGAATCATCATCCACCTGATTTGGAAATGCCCAAAGAGTCAGAAACTCGGCGGCTTGGTATTAAAGGTTATTTAGTAGAGAAGCATGTAATAGTTGGAACCTGGCGGTGTTAGCGAGCAGGGATAGACCATGGCATTCCGGTTTGGCAGCATCGCTGCTGGTCTGACAGTCTGCGGCGCTCTTGTCGTTCTGATCGGCGGCACGTTCCTCATCATGCTGGTGACGGTGAATGGGCTGCTCTATCACGACATAGAGAGCACCAGCCGGAAGTTGGCGAAGCAAGTTACCGAGAATGTCGCGGATTTACGCCAGGTCGCAGCGGGGGCCGAACCTTCACCCGAGAGCAAGATGTTCTTTGCGAAAATTCGGCATAGCGGTGATATCTTTCGATTCAAGATCTTCGACGCGGCCGGCAAGCTTCGTCTCACATCGGACGATCTCGCTGCAACACCGGAGACCGATCAAGCGCTTGGTCAGCACAATCCGCTTGCGAGCGAGGTCGTAAAAACGGGCGATGCCCTCATCGAGGTTGAAGAAGGGATCCCGCCGAAGCGGCCGGCACGCTACGCGGAAGCCTACGTTCCGGTGATCGTCGAGGGCCAAACGATCGCCATTCTCGAAGCGTATGTCGATCAGACAGAGAAATCCTCAGTTTTCCAAGGCTATTTCCTGACTGCAACACTCTGGCTCGCGGCTCTCGTCACGGTCGCATTTTCTTTTCCGGCATGGGGCTTCTACCGACGCACGCTCCAGAAGCAGGCTGCCGACCAGCGGGTTAGCTTCCTCGCCCATCATGATTCACTGACCCATTTGGCCAACCGTGCTTGGTTTCTCGAGAACCTGCAAGACGCTCTGACGAAGACCGAAATGTCTGGGACGAGCATCGCCGTACACTATCTCGATCTGGACCGCTTCAAGCAGATCAACGATACACTAGGGCACGCCACAGGTGACGAGCTTCTGAAGGTCTTTGCCGACCGGCTGGGCTCGATTGTCCGGCCAGATGATCTTATCTCCCGACTTGGCGGGGATGAGTTCGCGATAGCTCAGCTCTCGCTAACAGACAGAGCCGATGCTGCGACCCTCGCAGATCGTCTGTTGCAGGCGCTCGCAAAACCGTTCATCGTGGGAGAGCGCGCGATTACGATGACATCGAGCGTCGGGACCGCAGTCTCTCCGGGAGATGGTACGAACCCGCTCCGACTGCTTAAGAGTGCCGACCTGGCCCTTTACGCCGCGAAAGGACAAGGACGCGCGCGACGCTGCTTCTTTGAAGCGGGGATGGACGCCGAACTCGAAAAGCGACTTAAGCTCGAACGACTGGTTCGCGAGGCGGCGGTCAAGGAAGGCTTCGAGCTATATTTCCAGCCCTTGCAAGACAGCGCGGCGCAGCGTATCTGCGGCTTCGAGGCGCTCCTGCGTCTCCGACAGGCTGATGGGACTTTCATCCCTCCAGATCAGTTTATCCCTGTCGCAGAAGATATCGGCGTCATCTCGACCATTGGAACCTGGGTTATCAGGAAGGCATGTAGGGTGGCAGCCGAGTGGCCAGAGCATCTTACCATTGCTGTCAATTTGTCCGCGGCGCAGTTCAAGGATGGGCGACTGGTGGGAGTGGTTCGCGAGGCTCTTGCAGAATCCGGGCTCGCAGCCGAGCGCCTTGAACTGGAGATCACGGAAGGGCTGTTGCTGGCCGACACTGAACCGACGTTGCAGCAACTCGCGGAGCTGAAGTCACTTGGAGTGGGGATCGTCATGGACGATTTCGGCACTGGCTATTCGAGCCTCAGCTACCTGTGGAAATTCCCGTTCAATAAGATCAAGGTGGACAGGTCGTTCATGAGCGCCTTTGCCGCCAATCAGGGCGTCGGCTCCATCCTGCGTACGATTGTCGCCCTGGGCCACTCGATGAATGTACCGGTCACAGCGGAAGGTGTCGAAACCGAAGCCCAGGCCAACTTCCTTTACGAGATCGCGTGCGATCATCTTCAGGGCTTCCATTTGGGACGACCCATGCCCGAAGCCGAGGTTGCGGGCACGATCCTGCGGGACTTTGAACATTCTATCCGGACGGCCGAGCCAGGGGCCCTTGGGCTTGAATCCTCTAGGGAGGCCGAAGGGTAGCTCTTCAGTCAGTTGATGGTATGGATCTTGACTGTGAAGCGCGGACCCAACGGCGTGGCAACACTTCAAAACCTTTCGCGCTGTCTGAGCGTTTGACGATCCGCAGCGTGAACTCCCCCACCTTGTGGAGCGCACCCTTCACCTTTCACAGTGCTCGTCGGGGTTAGGGCTACTATTTGGCATGGGTGGATTGCCGGGCCAGGGAATGTCGTACATATCTGACGCAGCTCGCTCAGGTGTGTTGGCGGGCCCGCCGAAAAATCGCCGCCTGGCGACCCCTTAGATGCCTTGCTCTCTGGGAGGAGTGGTGCCGCTTCAGAGCTGACACCCGGAGGCGTTTCAACGCCGGCCATCAATCTTTGCACGACAAACATTTTTTCACCGGTCCGGGAAAAAGCCGGCACTGTCGCGAGTCCCCTCGGTGTTCGGCATGAAGCGGAAAGAAGCGCCGGCGAGATCATGCCGGCGCTTCGTCCCGGACTTGGGGCAGATTTGGACCGATTATCGGATGCCTGCGTCGATCAGATCGACCAGCGCGTCGATCGTCTGAGGCGTGACGGTGCCGGCGCCGGTGTTAACATTGATGCCGGGCATCTTGTATTTCGACGTCATCACGCACTGCAGGACAGGTATGAAGCCCTGCAAGTAGAGGAGCTGGTCGAGCGTCGCGGAAACATAGCCCGATTTCAGGCCATCGATTGTAGCGGGGGCAAGATCGATACCGCCAACAACGATGTCGCCGGGCTTCTTGCCGGCCTTCTTCAGGATTTCTCCCAATTGACCAGTGATGTTGCCGTGCTGGGTACCGATTGCCTTCAGGTTGGGATGCGCCTGAATGTATGAGGTGAGGACGTTGGTTGCGAGCGAGGCGTCGGTGTTCACCTCCTGGCTGATCTCGAGGCGGTCGACCTTGAGGCCGGCCTTGTCGAGCGTATCGGCGAGGCCCTTTTCGGATTGACCGCGCTCGGCCTGGCTGAAGACGCCATAGACCATGGCCTCGTCGCCAGACTTGAGGCCCTGCGCGAGCATGTTCTCGGCGGTCAGGGTGCCGCCGGCATAGAGGTCGACGCCGGCATAGCCCATGCCCTTCGTGCCGAATTCGGCCTGAAGGTCGGTCATCGGCGAATTGCCGACGGTGACGATGATACCCTGGTCGACCGCGCTCTTGACGAGATCGTGGAAGGCGGTGCCGCCGGGATGGCCCATGATCTCGATGCAGGCCGGCTTCGCCGCGACGGCATCCTTGAACTGGTTGATCATGGTCTCCGGCGCCCATGCGGAAAACTGCGCCTTGAGGTCGACGCCGAATGCCGCGGCAGCCTGGGCTGCGCCGGTCTGGCGGGCGAGCGTGGCACCGTCGCCGGCAGTGCCGCCCATCTGCATGTACATCGTGATGCCTTTGCCGATCGGCTCCTGGGCCAACGCGGCGCCGGCAGTAGCTAACAACGCCGCGGCGCCGGCTGCTGTCATCAGTATTCTTGTCTTTGTCATGGTTCGTCTCTCCCTTTACTTAACGCGCCGCCCTTCGTCTCCATGGCGAAAGTCGCGACGCTTATTCGACCGGACGGATCCGGCCGAAAGCCTTTGCCCCCCGGAAGCGCGCGAAGAAGTCGCGGCGGCGGTGGGGTTGCTCGACGTACAAATAGAAAATAATGGCGATCAGGAAGATCAGCCCGCGTACAGTATTTACCCATGCGCCGGTGAGGCCGGTCGCGACAAGGCCGGGTTCGATCACGGCGATGATGAAGCAGCCAAATATCGTGCCGACGATTGTGGCGCGGCCGCCGAAGATCGAAGTGCCGCCGATCAGCACCGAGGCGATGGCGATGAGCAGATAGCCCTGACCTTGATTGCCGAAATAGTTTTTGTTCTCGAGCGTCAGGAAGATCGCGGCGACTCCGGCGAGCCCGCCCATCAGTGTGAAGAGCTTGATCTTCTCGCGGTCGACGTCGATGCCGACGACGCGCGAAACCTCGTTGGAATCGCCGATGAAGAGCGTGTGTTCGCCGAAACGGTGACGGTTGAGAATGAACCACATCGCCACCACGATGATCGCCGTCCACAGCGACTGGATGGGCAGCTGCTGGACCCAATCGACGCTGGAATTGGCGAAGGGCCGGCCGACAAGCAATTGCCAGACCGAGCTCTCCTCGGCGCCGCGCAGAGCATAGGATTTGCCGCCGGAGAGGACTGCCGCCATGCCGTACCAGATGAACTGGGTGCCAAGCGTCGCGATGAATGACGGGATGCCGATCTTGGCCACAAGCACGCCGTTGATGAAGCCGACCATGACGCCCGATGCGATGGCGATGACCACGCCCAAATAGCGGACGATCTCTCCGGCAAGGGCGGGCGATAGCCAGCTTGTGTCGGTGAGCCCGAGGAGGCCCGCGATCAAACTTGGGCCTTCCTTGAAGATCACGGCGAAGACGAAGCCCGAAAACCCGAGAATCGCCGGGAAGCAGAGATCGATCTCGCCAGCTCCGATGATAAAGGTGAGGCCGGCTGCGAGCAGGATCACCGGGGGGAGCGTCGACAAGAAGGTCGTATACTGGAAGGGGCGCAGGAATACCTCCGGCGCGAGGTACATGAACAGTAACAGGATCAGCGCGAAGACGAGGATGATGGGCAGGCCCTCGAGCCGCTGAAAGATCGACGATGTCTGTTGCCGCGCCATGCTCGCTGCTTCCGTCATTGCTTGTGCTGAATTTCAATGAGGTATTCGGTGAGTTCCATGACCGACATCTGCTTCGGCGAGATTTCGCTGACGATCCTGCCGAGGTCGAGGACAACCAGCCGGTCAGCGACTTCGTGGACGTGGGCGAGGTTATGTTCGATGTAGATGCAAGCCCGCCCGGAGCTCTTGATTCTACGAACGAAATCAAGGACTTTTCGTACTTCAGCGACGCCGAGCGCAGCGGTCGGTTCGTCGAGGACAATGAGGTCGGCGTTGTAGTGCATGGCCCGGCCGATCGCGATGCCCTGCCGCTCACCGCCGGATAGATTAGATACAGTCGAATCGACGGTAATGCCAACACCACGGAAGCCGATGATGTCCTTCAGAATCTCGCCGGCGATCTGCTTTTCCTTCTTGATGTCGATAAATCCGAAGCGATCGGTTATCTGACGGCCAACGAAAAAGTTCCGCCAGAGTGGTTGTTTGTCGGCAAGCGAGCGATCCTGGTAAACGGTTTCGATCGACAGGTCGTGGGCCATGCGGACCGAGAATTCCGCTAGATTCACCTCGCGATCGCGGATGAAGATGCGGCCGGATGTCGGCGCGAGAACACCGGTCATTACCTTGATAAGGGTGGACTTTCCGGCGCCATTGTCGCCGATAAGGCCGACAATTTCGTTGCGCCCGATGGCAATGTCAATTTCGCGGAGCGCATCCACGGCACCGAAGAATTTGTCGACCTTCTCCAGCCGCACGATAGACTGAAAGTCTTGCTCTCGGCCAGTTCCGGCGCCAATGGCAACCTTTGACAAAGGGCTTCCTCCATATGGACAGCCTGGCCGCCGAACCCCACGAGAAAATCTAGATATGCATCCGTAGGCCCACAATTCCAGAGGACCATAACGCTGCTTTCGCGAATGGCCAAGCCACAACCATCGCCCGACCGCGATGGACACTTGTACGTCAAAGGAGGTTCGCAATGCTGCCGGCAAGAATGCGGCGCTACGGGCGGCAACGGAAATTCGTCACCGCTTGGTCAAGACGATGAAGAGTTCGGCATGACTATAAAAATTTACTAGGGGAGTGGTGCCGCTTGCGTGACTCGAACACGCGACCCCCGCATTACGAATGCGGTGCTCTACCAACTGAGCTAAAGCGGCGCCGGGGCGGGCGGCGATACCGCCCGCCAATGGGGGAGCGATAGACGGTTTCGGCCGGCAATTCAACCTTCTGCGGCACGGCCCCGGCGGGTGGGTGTTTCCGGCTCGCCGAAATCCTCCGGCAAGCCCGGGTCGTCGGGCGGGCGCAGGCGTTCGGCCATGGGCGGTTTGGCGATGGGCTTGAGCGCGGTGGCGGCCGCGGCGGGGGCCGGAATTTCGGCCGGCGGCTCCTCGCCCAACATCTCGAAGGGAACCTTCCATTCGCAGGGCACGATGTCGCCGGAAACCGGCGAGACCGGGCTCCAGCGCGGGCTCGCCACGCCGTCCGAGACCCAGATCGGATCGCGCGGCGCCTTGACCGCGCGGGCCAGCCATTCGCGGGCCCGGCCCTTATCGCCCTGGGCCTCCTCGATATCGGCCATGAGCGCGCAGAGCCGCGCCTGCGGCCGTTCCGCCATAAGGGGTTCGAGCGTCTTGCGCGCCACGTCCCAGCGCTGGGCGGCGGCGGCGGCGCGGGCCAGCGCGTAAGCACCCTCGAGGCCGCCCGCATGTTCCTTGACCAGATCGCGCACCCGCTCGAAGCGGGCTTCCGGCCCGTCGCCGGGCTTCTGATGAGCGAAGACCTGGGCGAGATCGGGATGCGGCGACAGGCGCCAGATGGCGCGGAGCAGCTTGGCCGCCTTGCGCGGCGAGCCATCGGCGATATGGCAGCGCGCCGCCACCAAAGCGGTGGGCACGAGACTGGGATCGAGCTTGAGGGCCTTGAGCGCCAGATCGCGCGCGCCAGCCCGGTCCTTGTCTTCGCGAGCCAGCGCCTCGGCGGCGAGGATAGCCGCCTGCTTGCGGCTTGCCTCATCGCCGGCGAGGAGACCGGATTTCGCCTGCTGGGCGAGTGTTGCGGCGGCCCCCGCCCAATCCTTCGCCGCCGACTGCAATTGCAGCACGGCGCTGGAGGCCCAGGCGAGCCGCGAATTGAGCTCAAGCGCCCGTTCGGCATGGGCGCGGGCCGCCGCCGTGTCGCCCGCCTGACGGGCCTCGGCGAAGAGGCCGCGCAGGCCCAAGGCCTCGGTATCGGGCGATTTCGCCATGGCCTCGAAAATGCGTTTCACCGCGGCGCGGTCGCCCTTCAATTGCGCGGCCTGGGCGGCAAGCACATTGACCAGGGGCTCGTCGGCCAGCGCATGGCCGGCGATCGCCGCATGTTTTGCCGCCGCCGCCGCATCGCCGGCCCCGGCCGCGATGATGCCGCGGGAGAGCGACTCATAGCCTTTGCGGTTCCTGCGGAAGCGCCAGAACTCACGCGCCGCTCTGGGAGTGTGCCACAGGCGGCGGAACAGCCCCCAGACGAACCACATGGCGATGAAGATCAGCACGAAGAGGGCAACCGCCACCAGGAAGGGCGTCTCGATCTCGCGGCCGAGCCAGCGGATAGTCACACTGCCTGGCCTATCGGCCAGCCAGGCGAAGGCGGCGGCGGCGAAAATCAAGAGCCCGAAACGCCAGAACAGCCGGATCATTGGCTGCCACCCGTGGCCGCGATCTGGCGCAGCACGGCTTGCGCCACCTGCTCGGCGGCGGCCTCCAGCTCGAGACGGGCGGCGGCGCGATCGCGCCACTGCGCGAGTGCCGTGGGCTTATCGCCTTCCACGCCATCGATGAGGGCCACGGCCTGGGCGAGATCGCCCGCGGCGGCGAGGCTGGCGGATTGTTCGGCAAGCGCCGGCCAATCGGCCTCGCCGATGTCGCGGATCTTCACCACCGATGTGAGTGCGTTCCAGAAACCGTCCCAATAGCTTTCGCCGGCGGGGGCTTCCCCGGCGCTGGGCTTGGGCAGCGACGGGATCAGCTCCTTGAGTTCGGCGGCAAGACCTTGGGGCCCGGGAAGACCCCGGCTGGCATGAGTGGCGAGAACATCGAGGCCTTCGGCGGCGGGCACCATGCGGGCGATGCGGTCGTATTCGTCTTTGTAGGCCGCGCCGGCGGCAATCCTGGCCTTGAGATCGGACAGCGCCTGCGACAGCGCCGCCACGGTTTGACCGCCGCCGCCACCGCCGGCGCTCTTGAGGCTGGCCACGTCCTTTTCCAATGCCCCAATGCGCTGGGCAAGCGCCGCCACGGCGCTGCCGTCGGCGGTGCCGCCTGCGGTGACCGTGGGCGCTTGCTTCAGCGCCTCGAGGCTCGACTTCACTTCGTTCAAGGCCGTTTCGGTGGCCGCCAGGCGGCTGGCCAATGCGGCAATGTCCTGCTGCGCGGTGGCGGCACCGGCGGCTGCCTGCTTGATCGCCGCATCGAAAGCCCCGGTCTCGTCCTTGAGCGCATCGGCGGCCGCGCTCACGGCGGTGAGCTGCTGGCCAAGCGTCTTGCTGTTGGCTTCGAGACCGTCGATGCGGTCCCCCATGGCCCGCATCGCATCGGTCGGCAGATAGGATGACAGCACGCCGCGATAGAGAGTGCCGCCGCCGAGTGCTCCCGCCAGAACCGCAACCGCCAGCCAGCGATAAAGGTGCCGCGGCCGCGGCCGCCGCGGCGGCGGGGGTTCAGGCGGTGGCTCAGGTTCAGGCTTCGGCTCGTCTTCAACCGGGCTCACATCCTCGGCTTCGAGGTCGATCACCTGCGGCTTCACGGCATCGTCGGGCTTCTCTGTGGTCATGGCACCGGCCTACCGGGTTCGCGGGGTTGGATCAAGAAGCGCCAGCATCGCGGCCTCTTGCGGCGTTGCGGCGACGCTTGCGGGCCAGGATGGCGGAAGTGCGGCGGCGACATTGGCCGACAGGCAATAATGGGCAAGGCTGCGGGCCGCCTCTTCCTGTCCCGCCTTCAGGACAAGCGCCGCCCAGACGCGGGCGCTGCGCGGCGAGTAGAGCAGAATGCCGTCGTGATCGCCCAAGGCGGGCAGGGCGGAATGGGCGATGGCGACCGCGTCATAGAGCACGAGGCGGGTGACATCGAAGCCCGTCTTGCGCAGTGCGCCTTCGAGGTCGCCCGAGGTCGCGGCTCCCGAGAGATAGAGGATCGGACCGCGCGCCGGATCGAGCTTGCGGATGATGAAATCGGTCAGGCCCCGGACATCGCCGCCACGGGCTTCGCATTTGCTGAATCCGGCATCGCGGGCGGCACGCAGCGACTGCGGGCCAACCGTCAGCATGGGGACCGCGGCCAGAGGGCCGGGTTTGCCGAGCGCACGAACGGCATTGGCGCTGGTCACGCAGACCGCCTGATAATCGCGCTCCGGAATGCGAATGTCCGGGCGCGACACGATCTTCAGCAAAGGCAACGCCACCGCCTCATGCCCGAGGGCGGCGAGCTTCGCCAGAAGGGCGCCCGCATCTACTTCCGGTCTGGTGACGATGAGTTTCATCACGAGGCGATCAGCGAGCCGCCCGTGGCTTTGACCTCTTCGCCCGCCTCGCGGCCCAGGCGCGCGGCATCGGCATGATTGCCGTGGCGGGTGGTCTCGAAACAGTGAACACCGTCGAGGGTGAGCGAGTGGCCGCGGAATCGCAAGGTGCCGCCGTCGAGCACCGCATGGCCGGCAATCGGCGTGCGGCAGGAACCGTCAAGGGCGGCGAGGAAGGCGCGCTCGCAGTCGACGGCAATTTCGGTAGCGCGGTGATTGATGGCGGCAAGGAGGGCGCGGGTCTTGTCATCGTGCTGGCGAATCTCGATCCCGATGGCGCCCTGGGCCACGGCGGGCAGCATCACCTCGACCGGTACGGGCGCGGTGATCTTGCCGGCGAGGCCAAGACGGTTGAGGCCGGCGCAGGCAAGGAAGGTGGCCTGTGCAGCGCCCTCGGCGAGCTTGCGCAGGCGGGTCTCGACATTGCCGCGAAACTGCACCGTCTTCACATCTGGCCTGAGCCGCAGCACCTGTGCCGTGCGCCTGACCGAGGACGAGCCGATGACCGCGCCCCGCGGCAGCGAGGCCAGCGACTGCGCGACCGGACTTATGAATGCATCGCGCGCATCCTCGCGCGGCAGCAGGGCGGCGATGGCGAGACCCTTCGGCAATTGCGCCGGCATGTCCTTCATCGAATGCACCGCCAGATCGATCTCGCCGGCCAGCAGCGCCGCCTCGATCTCCTTGGTGAACAGGCCCTTGCCGCCGATTTCGGCGAGCGGCCTGTCGCGGATGCGGTCGCCGGTGGTGGCGATGGCGACGATCTCGATGTCATCGGGCGCAAACCCATGGGCGGCGGCCAGCCGGTCACGGGTCTCGCGCGCCTGGGCAAGCGCAAGCGGCGAACCGCGGGTTCCGATTTTCATGCGGGGCATTTGCAATTCCGGCGATGCGGGTGCTAGAGCGAGGCCTCCTCTTAGCCTCAATCGCCGGATACGTCACCCGCCCCATGGCATCCGCGGCAAAGCATCTTCTCGGCATCGAAACGTCGTGCGACGAAACGGCGGCGGCGGTGGTGCGCCGCCAGCCGGACGGCGGCGGAACAATCCTCTCCAATATCGTGCTGTCGCAGATCGCGGACCATGCGCCCTATGGCGGCGTGGTGCCGGAAATCGCCGCCCGCGCCCACATCCAGCATCTCGACCGGCTGATCGCGCAGGTGCTGAAGGAAGCCGGGCTCGGCTTCGGCGATCTCGACGGTGTGGCGGCAACCGCGGGGCCGGGTCTGCTCGGCGGCGTCATCGTCGGCCTGACCATGGCGAAAGCCATCGCGCTTGCCCACAGCAAGCCGCTCTTCGCCATCAATCATCTGGAAGCCCACGCGCTGACGCCGCGGCTTCTGGGACCGCTGGAATTTCCCTATTTACTGCTGCTGATTTCCGGCGGCCACACGCAGTTCCAGAGCGTCGAGGGGGTGGGCCGCTATCGCCGCCTCGGCTCGACCATCGACGATGCGCTGGGTGAAGCCTTCGACAAGGTGGCGAAGCTCTTGGGGCTTGGCTATCCGGGCGGGCCCGCGGTCGAGGCGCTGGCGCAGAATGGCGATGCGGCGCGCTTCGATTTTCCCCGCCCGCTCAAGGGCCGCAAGGACTGCAATTTCTCCTTCTCCGGCCTCAAGACGGCGGTGCGCGAGGCGGTGCACGGCTTGGGCGAGTTCACCCTCCAGGACAGCGCCGATATCTGTGCCGGCTTCGAGGCGGCAGTGGCCGAGACGGTGGAAGACCGGCTGGCCATGGCGATTGTACAGTTCCGCGGCCTGCATCCGGCGGTGACATCGCCGGTGCTCGTTGTGGCGGGCGGCGTTGCCGCCAATGCGGCGCTGAAATCGGCGCTGACGCGCACCTGCCAAGCCCACGGCTTCCGTATGATCGTGCCGCCGCCGGCGCTGTGCACCGACAACGCGGCGATGGTCGCTTGGGCCGGGGCGGAGCGGCTGGCGCTCGGTCTCATTGACGATCTGGGCGTCGCGGCGCGGGCTCGCTGGCCGCTCGATCAGGCCGCCGCACCCATCTATGGTTCCGGCAAGTCGGGAGCCAAGGCATGAAGCGGCGCATCGGCGTCGCCGGTGCCGGTGCCTGGGGCCAGGCGCTGGCCCATGTGGCGCGCTCCGCCGGGCATGATGTTTCCATGTGGTCGCGGCGGTCGCCCGATGCTTCGGCGCTGGCGCGGACCGATGCCATCCTGCTCGCGGTTCCGGCCCAGGCCTGCCGCGAAGTGCTGACGGCGATTGCACCGGCCATCGGCAAGGATCACCCCGTCATCATCACCGCCAAGGGCATCGAGCGCGAGACCGGCCGGTTCATGCATGAAGTGGCGGCACAGGCCGCACCCAAAGCCCACGCCATGGTGCTGTCGGGGCCGAGTTTCGCCGCCGATGTGGTGAAGGGCCTGCCGACGGCGGTGACGCTGGCCGCGCCGACGCTGGCGGAAGCTGGCGAATGGGGCGAGGCGCTGACGCTGCCGTCCTTCCGCGTCTATGGCTCCGACGATGTGCTGGGCGTGGAGATCGGCGGTGCCCTCAAGAATGTGCTGGCCATCGCCTGCGGCATCTCCGACGGCCGCAGGCTGGGCGACAGCGCCCGGGCGGCGCTGACGACACGCGGCTTCGCCGAATTGATGCGCTTCGGCAAGAAGCTCGGGGCCAGGCCCGAAACACTCACCGGGCTCTCCGGTCTCGGCGACCTGCTGCTCACCTGCTCCAGTCCGCAATCGCGCAACTATGGTTTCGGCCTGGTGATCGGCGAGGGAAAGAGCGTGCCGGAAGCGTTGGCGCGGTCGCGCGGCGTGGTGGAGGGCGCCTACACCGCGGGGATCGCCGCCCGGATGGCGAAGCAGCACGGCGTCGACATGCCGATCGTCCAGGCCGTGCACATGATCGTTGACGGCGGCGCCCGGCCCGACGCGGCCATCGCCGCTCTTCTGGCCCGTCCGGTGGGCACCGAAATCCGCAACTGAAAGGACTCGAGATGCTGTTTGCCCTGATCTGCACCGACAAGCCGGCAAGTCTCGATCTCCGCCTCAAGGCGAGGCCGGATCATCTGGCCTTCCTCGAAAGCCTCGGCTCCGGTCTCAAGGCGGCGGGGCCTTTCACCGATGATGCCGGCAGCCCCACCGGCAGCCTGGTGGTGATCGAGGCTTCGGACCGCATGGCGGCGGAAGCCATTGCCGCCAGCGATCCCTATGCCAGGGCCGGGCTCTTCGCGTCCGTCGACATCCGGCCGTGGAAATGGCTGATCGGGAATCCGGAGATCAAGTGATGGCCTATTGGTTGTTCAAGTCGGAACCCGAGACCTGGTCCTGGGAGGCGCAGAAGGCCAAGGGCAAGGCCGGCGAGGAATGGACGGGGGTGCGCAACTATCAGGCGCGCAACCACATGCGGGCCATGCAGCCCGGCGACAAGGGCTTCTTCTATCATTCCGGCGGCGAAAAAACCGTGGTTGGAATCGTCGAGGTGGCGGAGCCCGCGCACAAGGATTCGACCGCCAAGGAAGGCGATTGGGACTGCGTCGACATCCGCGCCCTGATGGACGTACCGCGGCCGGTGACGCTCGAGACGATCAAGGCCGAGCGGCGGCTCAAGGACATGGTGCTGGTGAAGAACTCGCGGCTTTCGGTGCAGCCGGTGACCACGGAAGAATGGAAAATCGTCTGCGAGCTGGGCGGCGTCAAACTGCCGCCGCGGCTGACCTGACCGCGCCGCTCGGCAGCCTCGCTCCGGTCAAGTGGAGCGCGGTCCGGCGGCTCCGGAATTATTGAGCCACAGCGCCAGCATCAGGATCGACAGCGACAGCCACAGCCAGACGTCGGAGGCGCCGCCGAAAAAAATCATGGCGAATATGACGGCGGCCGGGGTTGCCAGATAGATGGCCTGGATGGTGTAGACGGCACCCTTGTCGCGGATCAGGGTGAAGAAGGCGATACGCTCGGCGATCCACATGACGGTTGCGGCCGCGACGCTCCAGTAGGCTATCGCTTGCGGTATGTCGGCCGACCAGGGCGGGGCAACCAGCAGCAGCAGAGGCAATACAATCAGCCCCGACGCGACCGATTCGACCGCCCCCACCGACATGGTGCCGGCGTCCTTCGGCCAGTTGCGGGCAGCATACCAGTTGTAGGCCGTGTACAGGACGGGAGTGGAAAAGGACGCGATCATCCACCACGAGGCCATGCCCGACACCATGCCGTCGCGCGACAGAACCAGAAGGGCGCTCGAGGCGAAGCCCACGGCGATCGCCAGAAGTTTGCGCGGCACCGCGACTTCGCGGCCGGTCGCCAGCGCCACCAGGTAATTGCAAAACGGGGCGAGCGAGATGATCAGCGCCAGTTCGGTGGGCGGCACATGGCGGGCAAACAGCAGGCCAAGGCCGAAGGGCAGGTTCATCAGGGCGGCGCAGATGACGCCGTAGACCGCGATTTCGCGGCGCAGGTCGATCCGGCCGGTCATGGCCCAGGCGGCCAGCCCCAGCGCCAGGCCGACGCCGAGCCCGGTATAGACGATGATGTGGGTAACCGGCACGCGCGCCTCGCCCATGACCCGGTAGAGCGACGGCGACAGGCCCCAGAACAGGCCGAGGGCGATGAAGTAAAGGATATGGCGGGGCAAGCTCATGGCGGGGATTAGACAGGAATCGGATGGCAAGCTATAGGTTCCGCCCATAAACCGAACCACAATAACGTCATATCCTGGAGGAATTCGCCCATGTCCGACAAGGTCTATCCGGTTCCGGCCCAATGGAAAAAGCGGGCCTATGTCGACGATGCGGGCTACCGCAAGATGTACGCCGACTCGATCAAGGACCCGGACAGGTTCTGGGCAAAGCATTGCAAGCGGATCGACTGGTTCAAGGCGCCGAAGAAAATCAAGAACACCAGCTATGCCTGGCCCAAGGTGTCGATCAAATGGTTCGAGGACGGCATCCTCAATGTCTCCTACAATTGCATCGACCGGCACCTGAAGAAGCGGGGCGACCAGGTGGCGATCGTCTGGGAGGGCGACGATCCCTATTACGACAAGAAGATCACCTACCGCGAGCTGCACCAGCACACCTGCCGCATGGCCAATGTGCTGAAGCGCAACGGCGTCAGACGCGGCGACCGAGTCACCATCTACATGCCGATGATTCCGGAGGTGGCCTATGCCATGCTCGCCTGCACCCGCATCGGCGCCGTCCATTCGGTGGTGTTTGGCGGCTTTTCGCCGGACTCGCTGGCCGGCCGCATCAAGGATTGCGATTCCAAGTTCATCATCACCGCCGATGAAGGCCTGCGCGGGGCCAAGAAGATTCCGCTGAAGGCCAATACCGACGAGGCCCTGAAGAAATGTCCGGGCGGCGAGAAGGTGCTGGTGGTGCGCCGCACCGGCGGACAGGTCCCGTGGGATGAAGCTCGCGATCTCTGGTATCACGCCGAGGCCGCCAAGGTCTCGGCCGATTGCAAGCCGGAAAAGATGAAGGCGGAAGATCCGCCGTTCAGTCCCTACACTCCCGGCCCGACCGGCCAGCCCAACGGCAGTGCTCAC
>CAYOZR010000044.1:0-21470 GCA_964408555.1 uncultured Aestuariivirga sp. | reverse complement strand
TCAGGCCCCAGGCCGAGGCATTGACGAACAGCGATTCCGACTGCCCGAGATGGCCCTCCCAATCCCTGCCGCCGATCTTGTCGGCGATCAGCTTGTCGGCGGTGGCGGCGTCCGGAATGCGGAGCAGCGCCTCGGCCAGGCACATCAGCACCACGCCCTCTTCCGAGGACAGCGAATATTCCTGCATGAAGGCGTCGATGCCGCCCTGCTGCCGCCGGCCGGCCCTGACCGCCGCCGCCAATTGCCGCGCCAGCTCCGCCACCCGGCGCTGCGCCTCGGCGTCAAGCTGCGCCTCGGCGGCGAGCTTCTTGACCAGCGCCGTCTCGTCGGCGAAGAGCTCATGGGCGATGGCGGACCGGTCTGGCAATGGCGGCATCGGGACTCCTTCTCGGCTGGCTTTCTATGGGGCTGACTTCCCAATATTGTAAAGCCGGACACCAAGTTTCACCGAGACTTATCGCACTGGCGCTCAAAATATGCCAAATCTTCATGGAGCTCCGGGACCGCCGCAAATGAAACTGAAGATCGTCCGCACCGCCGCGGCGCTGCGCCGCGAAACGCAAAGTTGGCGCAGCAAGGACCTGAGCTCCGCCGTGGTACCGACCATGGGCGCGCTGCATGACGGGCATCTGGCCCTGGTCGATGCGGGACTCGGGCGCGCCGGCCGCGTCATCGTCACCATCTTCGTCAACCCGAAGCAGTTCGGACCCCACGAGGATTTGAGCCGTTATCCGCGCGACGAGCCTGGCGATATCGCCAGGCTCGCCCAGGCCGGTGTGCATCTGGTCTACGCGCCGCTGCCCGAGGAAATCTATGGCGCGGGATTCACCACCACCGTGAGCCTCGCGGGCCCCGCCAAGGCGGGGCTCGAAGACAAGTTCCGGCCGCAATTCTTCGACGGCGTGGCGACCGTCGTTGCCAAGCTCTTCATCCAGACGGCGGCGGACTACGCCATGTTCGGCGAAAAGGACTACCAGCAATTGATGGTGGTCACCCGCATGGCCAAAGACCTCGACATCCCTATTGAAGTGATCGGCATTCCCACCATGCGCGAGACCGGCGGCCTCGCCATGTCGTCGCGCAACCGCTACCTGTCGAAAACCGAACGCCAGCAGGCGCCCGCCATCCATCGCTCGCTGGAACAGGCGGCGGAGAAGATCCGCCATGGCCACGATCCGCAAATCGCCACCCGTGCTGCCGCCCGCTCGCTGACCACCCTCGGCTTCAAGGTCGATTATGTGACGGCGCGCAACGCCGAAACCCTTGCGGTGCCGGTGAAGCCGGATGAGCCTCTCCGCCTCCTCGCCGCCGCCTGGCTGGGGAAGACACGGCTGATCGACAATATCGCGGTGTGATTACAAGAGCCCGAGCTCCGACAGTTCCCGCCGCATCTTCTGGGACAACCCTTTGGCTGTGGCGCCTTTCGGCAGATCGGGCGGTGCATCGGCCGCTTCGAGATAGCGCCAGCCCTGAAATGCGCGCCGCGGCGTGGGCCGCACCGGTATGATTTTCGGCTTGAACTCGATGCGGCAGCGCGAAATTCCGTCCTTGCCCTTGACCGCCACGAGATCGGCGATCGGCTGGCGGCACAGGATCAGCCCGCGGATCACCCAGTAGAGCGAGCCGCCGGGAAGGATATCATTCTTGCGCTTGGGAAACATCCGCGTCGTGTGGTCGAGACTGTCGCGCCCGGCCTTGCAATCGCGAATCCATTGATCGAGCTCCTCGATCTCGGAGACGCCGACGCAGAGCTTGATCAGATTGAGGGCCATGATGCGGAAAACTTGCTGGATGAACCGTGCGCACCATATGCTAGCATGGTGCAACCGCAAATCGCGAGATCGCGGTTTTCCGCGCAATTTTCGTGAAGGAGTTTTGCCATGTCCAATGCCGTCGCCAAGGTCATCGAACTCACAGCCGCCTCGCCCAAGAGCATCGAGGATGCGATCGAGAACGGCATCCGTCGCGCCGATGCAACGCTCGACCAGGTGGAGGGCGCCTGGATCCATGACATCAAATGCGTGGTCAAGAACGGCAAGGTCGCCGAATGGCGGGTCAACATGAAAGTGACCTTCCTGCTGAAGGAATAGCCGTTCACGTCTTCGTGACGCACATGACCGGCTCGTGATTGGCAGGCAAACGGCGCATGCGCCATTTCTCTTGTGCGGCCTCATTGCGCCGGTCACGAGCTTGAGAGAAAGATGTCCTGCCTTTGCAACAACCTCCACGCCGTGCGGCCGGCCGGACTTCTCGCCACCGACCACGAGAAGCTCAAGTGCTACATGGGCGAGATTGCTTTCGCCGCCATGGCGCGGCTCTATATCGCGCGCCACCCGTCCGATCAGCCCAATACCCGCTGGTATTCCCGCCATCTGCCGGAATTCCTCGCCACGACGGTGCCGTATGCGCGGCATCCGGAACTGGCCGAGCTGGCACTGCTCGAACGGGCCCTGAACGAAGCCTTCGAGGCGGCCGATGCCCCGGTCGTAAGCTTCGCCGATCTCGCGGCTCTGGCGCCGGAGAAAATCGGCAAGTCGATCTTCGACATTCATCCGTCAACGCGGCGGTTCCGGGCGACGACCAATGTGACCGGTCTGTGGTCGTGCCTGAAATGCGATGAAGTGCCGCCCAAGCCCTATCGGCTCGATGCGCCGCAAGAGATTCTGGCCTGGCGGCAGGAAGGCGCCTCGCGCTTCCGGTTGCTCGGCAATGAGGAGGCCATGGTCTTCGATGCGGCCGCGGAGGGCGCTGCCTTTGCCGTCGTCTGTGAGCTGATAGCCGCCATGGATGATTCAGGCTCCGCGGCGCTGCGGGCCGCCAGCTACTTGCGCGGCTGGATCGAGGCCCAGGCCGTCTCGCGCATCCGTCTTTCCGATGCGGCACCGGAGAAATAGTCGATATCCACGCGCTTGATCTGATACGACGCCTTGACCCTCACGCCGATATTGTGGCGGATCATCAATTGGCAAAGGCCCTCCCCGTCGATCAATACGAGATGGCGCGACAGCTGGGTGACGAAGGCCCGCGCCGCCTCGGAAAAATAGCCGGTAGCCACGAAGATGCCCTTGGACGCGCGATGGGCATCGAGACTTCCGGCAAAATCGCGGACGTCCGAAACGGCAACGGCGGTTCCGGGCTTCAGCCGCTTGGCCTGGAAATAGATGATATCGAGCCCGAGCTCGTCCTGTGCCACGTGGCCGTCGACACCGCCATCGCCGCTGCGCCCCAGCCGCTTGGCAAGATCGCGGCGGCGGCCGCCATAGCCGAGCGCCAGCAGCACGTCGATGATCAGTTGTTCGAAGAATTCCGGCGTCTGCGCGTGGATGTAGCCGAGCAGTTCTTCGGCAAGACGCGATTGCACCTGCGAGAAACGCCTGCCGATGTCGCTTTCCCTATAACCGGCATCACTATCCTCTGGTTCGGCCGCCGCCCATGTTGCCGCTCGCTCATGCCAGAGCGACATCAGTTGCGGATAGTCGACTGCCATGAACCTTTCTCCACACAGGAAACTCGATAATGTATATCGTAAGATTTCGATTGACGCGACGTCGAATCTGGAATTTCCACATTAATTCCATAGGTTAACAGGTGCAATTGTGGCGCTTGACGCTCAGGAGTTGAGTTTGCTCACAAAGCAGGCGATTCCCTTAACCTTCAGCTTCGCACAGGCATCCTTCGCTGCGTCCTTGTCGGCGAAACCGGACAATCGCACCCGATAGAAAATTCCCTTGGTACCGAGGTCGGCTTTGACCACCACCGGTTTCGCTTTTGCCAGCAGCGCGTGACGCGATTGCATTTTCTTCCACACCGACCAGGCGCCGTCTTCGCTGCTGGCGGAGGCGATCTGTACGCTCCAGCTGTTGGCCGGCGGTTCCACGACCGCCGCGGCCTGCGGCGCTTCCTCGGTGACGGTTTCGGGCAAGGGCTCGACGGCGACGATTTTTTCTTCGACCGGCGCGGGCTTGGCAGGCTTGGGCCTGGGGACCACCGCCACCGTCTCTTCGGCCGGAATGCGGTCGGTGATGATCTTGCGCTTCGGCAAGACTGGCTCTTCGACTCCGGCGAGTTCCACCGAAGGCGGCACCGGCTTCGGCAATAGTTCCTTGCGGACGACGAGACCCGTGCCGGAAATCGAGCCCGTCGGCATCGGATCCGCTTCCTGCAGAGCGATGTCCTGCGCCGGGGCCGCGGCGAGCGCCGCCAATCGCGTCCGGGCCGGGGCGAATTGCGGATTGGCGGCCAGCGCCAACTCCAAAGCCGCACGCGCCTGATCGGGGCGCTTCAGCGCCTCATAGGTGAGCGCCTCGCCGTAATGCACCCGCGCTGCGTCCGGATGCTTGTAGCGCAGCGCCTTCTCGTAATCCGACAGGGCAAAGAGATACTGGCCGCCGTCGCGCAGCACGTTGCCACGGCCGTAATAGGCATGCGACAACCCGCTGTCGAGGAACAGCGCGCTGGTATAATCCTCGATCGCCAGCCCCGGGCGCTGCAACTTTTGCTGCGAAAGGCCGCGGTTGTAGAGCGCCATGGCGCGCAGTTTGGCCGACATGGCGTCGAGCCTGAGCGCCGCCGTGTAGTCGTCAACGGCCTCGTCATGTTCGCCCAACTGCTGATAGGCGAGCGCCCGGTTGATGAGCGCATTGGCCAGAACTTCGGGCGCCAGATCGCGCGATTCGATCGCCAGGGAAAAGCCCGCTATCGCGGCTTGCGGTTGGCCGGCGGCCAAGGCCCGATAGGCCTCCTTGGCCGCTGTGGCACTGGCATTCTCGGCGGCTGCCGCTCCGCCGGATGCAGCTACACATGCAGCAAGAAACGCGGCGCTTACAGACGCAAACAGGAACTTACGAACCATCATGGTGCCGATCATGATCCGTTAGGGTTAAGGTTCCGTTGCCGCAATGCCGCTTTCGGGGGCCGAACCGGTCGCGAAATGGTTGCGAAGCGCTTAAGAAACTGTCACAACAACAGGGCTCGGTGCCCCGATGTCCGTCGGCAAGGGGCCTAACAGGGAACACGGTGAGGATGACCCAATCGGGGCCTAATCCGTGACTGCCCCCGCAACTGTGAGCGGCGAGGTTTCGTGCAGATTGGCCACTGGGCAACCGGGAAGGCCGCGCGAGACCGGCGACCCGCGAAGTCAGGAGACCTGCCGGGCATCGCCGGAGGCCTATGCCTCCATAACCAGTTGGTCGCACGGAGGGTGTCCATGACCGCAAATATTCTGTCCCGCCCGCTTTCACTGCCGCAGCGCCTTGCTGCCGGCTTCACCGCATTGTTTTTCGGCTCCCTCCTACTCTATGGCGTGGGCCTGGCCCAGGACGGCCGCTTGCACAACGCCGCGCACGACACGCGCCACGCCATCGGCTTTCCCTGCCACTAACTGCGGGGAAAAACCATGATCGGGCGGGTTCTGCTCGCCGCGCTCCTTGCCGGGATCGCGGCCGGGCTTCTCATGGGCGTCATCCAGCATTGGCGGCTGACACCCCTCATTCTCGAAGCTGAAAAATACGAGGTGGCCGAGGCGGCCCATGACGCTGCCACGGTAACTGCCCATGAAGCCGAAGGCTGGGCACCGGACGAAGGCCTGGAGCGCACCCTCTTCACCACGCTGACCCTGATCGTCGCCGGAGCCGCCTACGCCGCCATTCTGGCGGGCGTATCGCTTCTGGCCGGCATTCCCATCACCGCGCGAAATGGCGCGCTGTGGGGTCTTCTCGGATTTCTCGCCGCCAACCTGGCGCCCGCGGCGGGCCTGCCGCCGGAACTTCCCGGCATGCCGGCGGGCGATCTGGCGGCCCGGCAAATCTGGTGGGCCGGCACCATTCTTGCCACCGGCATCGCCATCTATCTGATTGCCGCGCTGAATAAGCCATGGGCTATTGCCGTGGCCGTGTTGGTCGCGGCCCTTCCCCATGTCATCGGCGCGCCGGCTCCAGTCACCCATGAAACCTCCATCCCCGCCGGTCTCGTCGCCGCCTTTGCGGCCAGTTCGATTGCCGCCGCCGCCGTGTTCTGGATTCTGATCGGCACCTTCCTCGGCCTGGCACTCGCCCGGACGGCAAAGGAGCTCCACGCCACATGACGCCGCAGAAAATTCCCACCACCGTCATCACCGGCTTTCTCGGCGCCGGCAAGACGACGCTGATCCGGCATCTCCTGGAAAATGCCGGGGGCCGCCGCATCGCCCTCATCATCAACGAGTTCGGCGATATCGGCATCGATGGCGACATCCTCAAAGGCTGCGGCGTTGCTCTGTGCCGGGAGGAGGATGTGATCGAACTGGCCAATGGCTGCATCTGCTGCACCGTTGCCGACGATTTCGTGCCCACCATGAAGAAGCTCATCGACCGGCCCGATCCGCCGCAGCATATCGTCATCGAGACCTCGGGCCTGGCCTTGCCGCAGCCCCTGGTGCGCGCCTTCAACTGGCCGGAGATCAAGGCGCGAGTCACCGTCGACGGTGTCGTCACCGTCGTCGACGCCAAGGCCCTGTCGGAGGGGCGCTTCGCCGATGACGAGGCGGCCGTCGCCGCCCAGCGTGCCGCCGACCCCAATCTCGATCACGAGAATCCGATCGAGGAATTATTCGAGGACCAACTCGCCTGCGCCGACATGGTAATCCTCAACAAGACCGATTTGCTTGTCGGGGACGAGCTCGAAAGGCTGAGCGGAAGTCTCGCAAGGCAATTGCGCAAGGGCACGCGGCTGGTGCCGGCCCGCCATGGCGCCCTTGACCCGGCCGCGCTCCTCGGCGTCGCCGCCGCCGCCGAGGCGGACATGGGAAACCGCCTCTCCCATCACGAGATGGAGGGCGAGGTCCAGCACGACCACGACGATTTCGTGAGTTTCACCGTTTCGCTGGGCGAGGTGACGGACAAGGAGGCGCTGAGGGCTCGCATCGCCGCTGCGATAAGAGAGCACGACATTCTCCGCCTCAAGGGCTTCGCGGCATTGCGGGGCACGCCCTCGCGGCTCCTGGTTCAGGCCGTCGGCCCGCGCTTCAACAGCTATTTCGACCGGCCCTGGCGGACCGGCGAAACGCGCGCCACCCAGCTCGTGGTGATCGGCATGAAAGGCTTGCAGCGCGCGGCGATCGAGCGTCAGCTCCGGGGCTGATGCACCTTCTCGCCACAACCAGCGGCGTAGCCGGCGGCGCCCTCGAGCCCGTCGATCTCGATCAGACGCCGGCGGAGATCGTTATCATCTCCGCCGCCGATAGCGAACTCGCTTCGCTGGCCCGCGCCAGCGACGATCTCGATGGACCGACGCTGCGCCTCGCCAATCTCTTGCAGTTGCAGCACAATCTCTCCGTCGATCTTTATATCGAGAAGACTCTTTCAAGGGCGAAGCTGATCGTGCTGCGGCTGCTCGGCGGTTCCGCCTACTGGAGCTACGGCCTTGCCGAAATCGAAGCCCTGGCGCGGCGCGAGGGGCTCAGGCTCGCGGTCCTTCCCGGCGATGCCAATGCCGATCCGCAATTGATGGGACGATCGACGCTTGCCGCCGCCGACTGCGAACGCCTGCACCGATATCTGGCGGCGGGCGGTGCCGCAAACGCGCGGAATTTTCTTGGTTATTGCGCCCATCTTCTGGGATCGGGCCAGGCGCCGCCGCCGGCCCAGGCTTTGCCCAAGGCCGGCATCTATCGCGACACTTGGCGCGATGGCGAACCGTCCACAACCATCGTCTTCTACCGAACGGTGGTGGAAGGCGGTCAGGTGGCGCCCATCGACGCGCTGGTTGAAGCATTCCGCCAGCGCGGCATCGGATGCACGGCGATCTATGTGGCAAGTCTCAAGGAGGAAACGAGTGCGGCTCTGATCCGTGACACCCTTGCCGCCCGCCGCCCGGACGTGATTCTCAACGCCACCTCTTTCGCCGTGTCGGCGGGCGGCACCGATCCCCTGGCGGATTTCGATTGCCCGGTGCTGCAAGTGGTCTTGGCTGGAAGTTCGGAAGAGAATTGGCGCGGAAATTCGCAAGGGCTCGGTCCCCGCGATCTCGCCATGAATGTGGTGCTGCCCGAACTCGACGGCCGCATCCTGACGCGCGCCGTCTCCTTCAAGGCCGATGCCCTCTGGCATGAAAAGACCCAATGCCGCGTCGTCACCTACAAGCCGGTGGCCGATCGCGTCTCATTCGCGGCCGATCTCGCCGCCAATTGGGCGCGCCTGCGCCGCGCTCCCGCCCAGGCGCGCCGGCTGGCGATCGTGCTCGCCAATTATCCCGACAAGGAGGGCCGCATCGCCAATGGCGTGGGCTACGATACGCCGGCGAGCACCATTGCCATTCTCGATGCGCTGAAGTCCGCGGGCTACGAGGTCGGCAATTATCCGCGGACCGGCAATGAATTGATCCAATTCCTTTCGACTACCCGGCGTGGCAATGGACTCACGCTGGCGCTCGCGGACTACAACAAGCATTTTGCCGCGCTTCCGCGGTCCGTCCGTTCACAGATCACCGCGCGCTGGGGCGGGCCTGACCGCGATCCGTTCTTCGCCGACGGCGTCTTCCGCTTGCCGGTGGCGCTCTATGGCAATACCGCCGTCGCCATCCAGCCGGCCCGCGGCTACAACATCGATCCCAAATCCACCTATCACGATCCGGCGCTGGTGCCGCCGCACGGCTATCTCGCCTTTTATATCTGGCTGCGCCATGTCTTCGGCGCCCATGCGGTCATCCACAACGGCAAGCACGGCAATCTCGAATGGCTGCCGGGCAAGGCCACGGCGCTGTCGGCGGAGTGCTATCCGGAAGCGGTTTTCGGTCCCCTGCCCCAGCTCTATCCCTTCATCGTCAACGACCCCGGCGAGGGCACCCAGGCCAAGCGCCGCACCGCGGCCGTCATCATCGATCACCTGACGCCGCCCCTGACCCGTGCCGAAACCTACGGGCCCCTCAAGGATCTCGAGGCGCTCGTCGATGAATATTATCTCGCCTCCGGCCTCGATCGCCGCCGCCTCGCCGCCCTCAAGCGGGACATTCTCGATCTCACCCGCAGCCACCGCCTCGACCTCGATGCGGGCTTCACCGGCGATGCCGACGCCGATCTGCAAAGGCTCGATGCCTATCTGTGCGACCTCAAGGAGGCGCAGATCCGTGACGGCCTGCATGTGCTGGGCGCATCGCCCGAAGGCCGCCTCGAAACCGATCTGCTGGTGGCGCTGACCCGCGTGCCGCGCGGCCTTGGCGAAGGCGGCGACCAGTCGCTCATCCGCGCCATTGCCGCCGATTTCGGTTTCGACGGCTTCGATCCTCTGACCTGCGCCATGGCCGAGCCCTGGACGGGCCCGAAGCCGAAACCGCTGCGGGATGTGAGCCCCGATCCGTGGCGCACCAATGGCGACACGGTTGAGCGGCTGGAACTTTATGCACAATTTCTCCTCTCGTCATCCCGGCGAAAGCCGGGACCCATGGAGCAAGGTGACGGCTCCATGAAGGATGCTTCGCGCGGCGAAATGGGTCCCGGCTTTCGCCGGGATGACGGACCGAAAACTGCGGAAATCTTGAAAAAGATCGACCATGAAATCCGCCCGGCGCTCCGCTCCTGCGGCCCCAATGAGATAGTCGCCCTTCTCAAAGGCCTGGCTGGCCGCTTCGTCGCTCCCGGCCCTTCCGGCGCACCGACCCGTGGGCGGCTAGATGTGCTCCCTACCGGCCGCAATTTCTATTCCCTCGACAATCGCACCGTGCCGACCCCCACCGCCTGGAACCTGGGCCGGAAATCGGCCGAGGACCTGCTCGCCCGCCACTTTCAGGATTTCGGCCAATACCCGAAAGCCATTGGCCTTTCCGCCTGGGGCACTTCCAACATGCGCACCGGCGGCGACGACATCGCCCAGGCCTTGGCGCTGATCGGCGTCAAACCCGTTTGGGATCCGTCAAGCTGGCGTGTCACCGGTTACGAGATCGTGCCGCTGGCCAGGCTCGCCCGCCCGCGCGTCGATGTCACCTTGCGGATATCCGGCTTCTTCCGCGACGCCTTCCCGGCCCAGATCGAATTAATAGATAGTGCGATCCGCGCCGTGGGCGCCCGCGACGAGGATGAAGACGACAATCCGATTGCCGCCCGCATGGCCGCCGAAGCAGCAGCCCTGGTACAAGCTGGCATCGCCGAAAGCGACGCAAGACAGATGGCGGGCTACCGCATCTTCGGTTCGAAGCCCGGCGCCTATGGTGCCGGCCTGCAGGCCCTGATCGACGGAAAAATCTGGAGCGAGCGCGCCGATCTGGCCAGCGCCTATGTCACCTGGGGCGCATACGCCTATGGCGCGCGCGAGGCGGGCCTCAACGACCCGCGCGGCTTTACCGAGAGGCTGAAGCGCATCGAGGCCGTGGTCCACAATCAGGACAACCGCGAGCACGATCTCCTCGACTCCGACGATTACTACCAGTTCGAGGGCGGCATGAGTGCCGCCGTCGAACAGGCCTCCGGCCAACGCCCGCGCGTCTACCACAACGACCATTCGCGGCCCGAGCGTCCGGTGATCCGCACGCTGGAAGAGGAAGTGGGACGCGTCATGCGCGCCCGCGTCGTCAATCCGAAATGGATCGCCGGCGTCAAGCGCCACGGCTACAAGGGCGCCTTCGAGATTGCCGCCACCGTCGATTACATGTTCGCCTTCGCCGCCACCACCGGCGCGGTCAAGACCCACCATTTCGATCTCGCTTACGACGCCTTCCTGGCCGACGGCGAAACGCGGGATTTCATCGCCGCCAACAATCCCGCCGCCTTGCGCGAAATCGCGGAGCGTTTCGAGGAGGCGGCGGCGCGGGGCCTTTGGACGCCGCGGCTCAATTCGGCCTATGATCTCTTGAAGGAGCTTGCCCAATGACCGAGGACGACGACAACGCCCGCCACCACGAGAAGATGGCCAAGAAGAAGGCCGCCCGCGACAAGATCATGGCCGGCAAGACCATCGAGAAGGGCCTGCTCATCGTCCACACCGGCAAGGGTAAGGGCAAGTCCACCGCGGCCTTCGGCATGGTGTTCCGGGCGATCGGCCACGGCATGAAGGTGGGCGTCATCCAGTTCGTCAAGGGCGCCTGGGGCACCGGCGAGCGCAGCATTCTCGAGAAATTCCCCGATCTCGTCACCATCAAGGCGATGGGCGAAGGCTTCACCTGGGAGACCCAGGACAAGCAGCGCGACACCGCCCATGCCCGCGCCGGCTGGGAGGAAGCCAAGCGCCTGATCGCCGATCCCGATTACAAGATGGTGTTGCTCGACGAACTCAACATCGTGCTGCGCTACGATTACCTGCCGCTCGCCGAAGTACTGGAGGTTCTGAAGACCAAGCCCGCCGGCAAGCATGTCATCGTCACCGGCCGCAACGCCAAGGAAGAACTGATCGAACTTGCCGATCTCGTCACCGAGATGGAGCTGATCAAGCACCCCTTCCGGTCCGGCGTTAAAGCCCAGGCCGGGATCGAGTTCTGAAGCGCCGTTTCCGGCCTTGTTGGGCGCACCGCATTCGCCTAAGACAGCCTCGAGCAGCATTCCCTCGATGGGATTGAAAGCAAATTCCGGTGCGGCCGACCCAATCGGGGACAATGCCGGAGCTGCCTTCCGCGCCGGTTTTCGGCGATGCTGCGCATGGGAAGGCAGGGACATGACGGAAAAACTCGGTGTGATGCTGTGTGGCCATGGCAGCCGCGATGCCGATGCGGTCAAGGAATTCGCGGTTCTCGCGGGTCATCTGAAGAAGCGGCTGCCGCACTATCCGGTCGAATACGGCTATCTGGAATTTGCCACGCCGATCATCCGCGACGGTCTCGATGCCCTGAAGACCAAAGGCGTCACCCGCGTCCTCGCCGTGCCCGGCATGCTGTTCGCCGCCGGCCACGCCAAGAACGATATTCCCTCGGTGCTCAACACCTATGCGGCGCAGAACGGCTTCAGGATCGACTACGGCAAGGAACTCGGCATCGATCCCAAGATGATGCGCGCCGCCGCCGACCGCGTGCAGGAGGCACTCGAGCAAGCACCTGGCGATGTGTCGAGGCACGAGACACTGCTTGTCGTCGTCGGCCGCGGCGCCTCCGATCCCGACGCCAATTCCAACGTCTCCAAGGTCACCCGCCTCCTGTGGGAAGGTTTCGGCTTCGGCTGGGCCGAGACGGCCTACTCCGGCGTCACCTTCCCACTGGTCGAACCCGCCCTCGAACATGCGGCGAAACTCGGTTACCGCCGCATCGTCGTCTTTCCCTATTTTCTGTTCACCGGCATCCTGGTGCTACGCATCTATCACGCGACCGACGCGGTGGCGAAGCGCCACCCGGCGATCCAGTTCGTCAAGGCGCCCTATCTCAACGACCATCCCGCCGTCATCGACACGTTCGAGGAGCGCATCGAACAGATCCTGACCGGCGACATCGCCATGAACTGCCAGATGTGCAAGTACCGCACCCAGGTGCTGGGCTTCGAGGCGGAAATGGGCGCGTCCCAGGAAAGCCACCACCATCACGTGGAAGGAATCGGTACCGGTGTCCTCAATTTCGGCTCGGCGATCGCGGCAACGGCCAAGTGCCATTCACATGGACACGGCGGCCACCATCATGGCCACGACCGCGGCCATGACCACGCCCACGCCCCCTATCCCCATGCGGATCATCCGCTGGGCCCCCGGAGCATGAAGAAGTAATGGACTATCTGCGCGATCCGAAGGCCATCTATGCGCGGTCTTTCGAGATCATCCGTGCCGAAGCGGACTTGTCGCGCCTACCCCTCACGGCGCGCGGCATTGCCGTGCGCATCATCCATGCCTGCGGCATGACCGACATCGGCGGCGATCTGCGCATCACGCCGGATTTCGCCGAAACAGCGCTTGCGGCCTTGCGGGCCGGCAAGCCACTCATCGTCGATTGCGAAATGCTGCGCCACGGCATCATCGCCAGGCAATTGCCCAAGGGCGTCGAGATCGTCTGCACCCTGAACGATCCGCGCGCCCGCGACATCGGCATCGCCAGGCAGACAACCCGTTCGGCCGCGGCGGTCGAGTTGTGGGCACCGCTGCTTGGCGGCGCCGTCGTGGTCATCGGCAATGCGCCCACCGCCTTGTTCGCGGTGCTGGAGGCAATCGACAACGGTGCCGCCAAACCGGCGGCCATCGCCGCCTTTCCGGTGGGCTTCGTGGGTGCCACGGAATCGAAAGACGAACTGATCCGCAATCCGCGCGGGCTTGCCTATGCGACTGTGACCGGCAGGCGTGGCGGCTCGGCGATGGCAGCCGCCGCCGTCAATGCACTCACCGGAGACACTGCATGAGCAAATGGCTCACCATCGTCGGCATGGGCGAGGACGGCTATGACGGCCTCCAGGCTTCCGCCCGCCAGGCCCTCCATGACGCGGAGGTGGTGGTGGGCTCGGCCCGGCTTCTGGCATTGCTCCCAAAACTCGCCGCGGAGCGTCAGGAGTGGCCGCAGCCCTTCGCCGCTGTTGTGGAACTCATCAAGCCGCTGACCGGGCGCCGCACCGTGGTGCTGGCGACCGGCGATCCGCTCAACTACGGCGTGGCCCGCAAGCTGCTCGAATTCATTCCCTTCGCCGAGATGCGTATCATTCCGCATCTCTCCGCCTTCTCGCTCGCCGCCGCGCGCCTCGGCTGGTCGCTTCCCGACTGCGACACGCTCACCCTGCACGGCCGCGATGCCGCCAATATCGAGCCCTTCATCCAGCCCGGCGCACGGCTGATCGTGCTCACCGCCGATGCGACCACCGTGACCGAAGTGGCCCGCCGCCTCGCCGCGCGCGGCTTCGGCAAGAGTGTTATCACCGTTCTGGAAAACATGGGTGGGGAGCGCGAGCGCATCTCATCATTCGCCGCGGACAGCCCGCCGCGGCAAGATTTCTCCGATCTCAATACCCTCGCCATTGCCTGTGTCGCGTCGCCCGATGCAAAGATTTTCTCGCGCCTCGCAGGCCTCCCCGACGATGCTTTCATCCATGACAGCCAGCTCACCAAGCGCGAAGTGCGCGCCGCGACCCTTGCCGCCCTCGCCCCTGCGCCCGGCCAGTTGCTGTGGGACGTCGGCGCCGGCTGCGGTTCCGTCGCCATCGAATGGATGCGCGCGGCGCGCGGCTGCGAGGCGATTGCCTTTGAGGCAAACCTGGAACGACTCAGGATGATCGCCGAAAACACGGACAGGCTTGGGGCGCCCCGCCTGAAAATCGTGGCTGGCGCAGCACCCGCGTCGTTTGCCGGTCATGCCGCGCCCGATGCGGTTTTCATTGGCGGCGGTCTTGGCGATGCCGGCGTGTTCGAAACCGCCTGGGCGGCTTTGAAGCCCGGCGGCGGCATGGTGGTGAATGTGGTGACCCTTGAAGGCGAACTGCATCTCGTCGATCTGCAGGAAAAGCATGGCGGCGATCTTGTCCGCATGGAGATTTCAAATCTCACCCGTGTCGGCCCCTTCCGCGCCATGAAACCGCGCATGGCCGTATTGCAGTGGCGGGCGCGGAAGCCATGGTGAAGCACGGCACGCTCTATGGGCTCGGCGTCGGTCCCGGCGATCCGGAACTGATGACGGTCAAGGCCTGGCGCATCGTCTCGACCGCGCCCGTCATCGCCTATCTCGCGGCCAATGGCGGCGAAAGCACCGCCCGCAACATCGCCAGACCTTTCATACCCGAGGATGCGATCGAGATCGCCATCGACATTCCCATGCGGAGCGAACGCGAGCCGGCCCAGGCCGCCTATGACAAGGGCTGTACGGCGATGGCCGGATATCTCCGCGCCGGCCGCGACGTCGCCATGCTGTGCGAGGGCGATCCGTTTTTCTACGGCAGCTTCATGTATGTCTTCGCGCGGCTGGCGAAAGATTTCAAAACCATCGTGGTTCCCGGCGTTTCCTCGCTCACCGCCGCGGCGGCCGCCATCGGCCGGCCGCTCGCGGCGCGCGATGAAGTGCTCAAGGTCCTGCCTGCCACCCTCGATGCCGCGCGCTTGCGCGAGGAACTCGTCACCGCCCAATCCGCCGCCATCATCAAGGTCGGCCGCCATTTCGGCAAGCTGCGCGACATCCTAGCGGCCCTCGATCTCACCGCCTCCGCCGTCGTCATCGAAAGGGCGACGCACGCCGAAGAGCGGGTGCGGAAACTCGCCGATGTGACGGAAGATGTCCTTCCCTATTTCACCACCGTCCTCGTCTATGCCGGAGCCGAGCCATGGTGAAACCGGCGATCGTCATCCTTGGCGTCTCGGCCCTGCCGCTGGCGGAGAAGCTCAAGGCGGAACTGGGCGGTGAGATTCACGGGCCCAAATATATGGACGGCCCCGATGTGAATTACGGGAGGGCAACGCAGCACCTCAGTCGGCTCTTCAAAGATCGCCGGAGCATCATCGGACTTTGCGCCAGCGGCATCCTGATCCGCGCATTGGCCCCGCATCTCGAGGACAAACGCAACGAACCTCCGGTGATCGCGGTTGCCGAAGATGGTTCATCGGTGGTCCCCCTGCTCGGCGGTCACCACGGCGCCAATGACTTCGCCCGCAGGATCGCAGCAATCTGCAACGGCCATGCGGCGATCACCACGGCAAGCGAGATACGTATCGGCTTGGCTCTCGACGATCCGTTGACCGGCTTCGTTCTTGCCAACCCGCAACATGCAAGACCCGCCGCCGCCGCCATTCTTGCAGGAGCGAAAATCGCATTTCACCGTCATCCCGGCGAAAGCCGGGACCCATTGATCCCGTTCAGCGCGGCGGACGTCCAACAGCTGCCGGCTGAGAAATGGGCCCCGGCTTTCGCCGGGGTGACGATTGATGTGACGGAAAGCAGCGTCGCCGGCAACGATCGCAAACTCGTCTATCACCCGCACCTCCTCGCCATCGGCGCCGGCTGCGAACGCGGCACCGATCCGGCAGAGCTGCGGCGCCTGATCGCCGACACGCTCGCCGCCAACGGCCTGGCGCCGCAGGCTGTGGCCTGCCATGCCTCCATCGATGTGAAGGAAGACGAACCTGCAATCTACACTCTGGACAATGTCCGCTTCTTCACGGCGGACCAGTTGAATGCGCTGTCGCCGCAGCTGAAATCGCCTTCCGACATCGTGGCACGGGAAGTCGGAACGCCCGGCGTCGCCGAAGCGGCAGCACTGGCCGCGGCCGGCCCGGGCGCCGAACTGATCGTCGTCAAGACAAAGAGCAGGCGCGCCACCTGCGCCATTGCTCGCGCGACCTCACCCGTTGTCGAATTCAGCGGCCGCCCGCGCGGCAGTCTCAACGTGGTGGGCATCGGCCCGGGCAGTGCGGAATGGCGCAGCCCAGCCGCCAGCGCCGCGCTCGAAGCCGCCACCGATTGGGTGGGCTATGGCCTCTATCTCGATCTTGTAACTGACCTAAACGACGGTCAGACCGAACACCGCTTCCCCTTGGGAGGCGAGGAAGACCGCGTCCGTCACGCCATTGCCCTCGCCAAGCAGGGCAAGCAGGTGGCTCTCGTCTGCTCGGGCGACGCCGGCATCTATGCCATGGCGGCGCTTGTCTATGAGATCATCGATCTAGAACCGTGTCGCATTGAGGTGAACGTCATCCCCGGCATCTCCGCCTTCCAGGCGGCAGCCGCCAAGGCCGGCGCCATGATCGGCCATGATTTCTGCTGCATCTCGCTGTCCGATCTCCTGACGCCCTGGGAGGCGATCGAGAAGCGCGTGGAGGCGGCGGCGGAAGGCGACTTCGTCATTGCCTTCTACAATCCGCGTTCGCTCAAGCGCCGCGACCAGCTCGAACGCGCCATGGCGATCCTGAAGCAACATCGACCGGCGGATACGCCCGTCGTCATCGCAACCAATCTGAGCCGTTCCAGGGAGACGGTGAAGATCGTGCCCTTCGCCGAATTCAATGCCGATGATGTCGACATGTTGACTTTGGTCATGGTCGGTTCGTCGCGGTCCAAATCCTTCAAGCGCGGCGACGGCAGCACCCACGCCTATACCCCACGCGGTTACGCAAGAAAGCGGGAACGGCCATGACTGTCCATTTCATCGGTGCCGGGCCCGGCGCCGCCGATCTCATCACGGTGCGCGGACTGAAACTCATCCAGTCCTGCCCCGTCTGCCTCTATGCCGGCTCGCTGGTACCCGAAGAGATTGTCAAGGCAGCGCCTCCCGGCGCCCGCATCGTCGATACCGCTCCGCTCCATCTCGACGAAATCATCGCCGAAATCGCAGCCGCCCATGCGCGAGGCCATGACATTGCCCGCGTCCATTCCGGCGATCCGAGCCTGTACGGAGCCATCGCCGAGCAGATGCGCCGCCTCGACCGGCTCGGCATTGCCTATGACGTGACCCCCGGCGTTCCCGCCTTCGCCGCCGCCGCCGCCGTGCTCAACACCGAATTCACCCTTCCCGAAATCGCCCAGACGGTGATCCTGACGCGTACCGCCATGCAGGCCTCGCCCATGCCGCCCGGCGAGGCTCTCGAGGAACTGGGCCGCTCGAAAGCGACGCTTGCCATTCATCTCTCGATCCGCAATCTCGGTTACATCGAGCGCGCCTTGACTCCGCATTACGGCGCCGATTGTCCGGTCGTCGTCGTCTATCGCGTCACCTGGCCGGACCAGATGATCCTGCGCGGCACGCTCTCGACCATTGCCAAGAAAGTGCGCGAAGCCAAGCTCACGCGCACGGCGCTCATCCTCGTCGGCCCGGTGCTGGCCGCCGATGATTTTCGCGACTCGGCGCTCTATGACGCCGGCCACGAGCATGTGCTGAGGAACCGCAAGACGGCGAAACTTCAGGCGCGCTCGGCCCGGCAGGTGTAGCAATTGTTGAGCGCCGAGCGGACATGCACATAGCCGACATCCTTGCGGTCAAGTATTTTAGCCGCCGCCGAGGCTAGATCGGGCGACGCCACGATCCTGCCGGTGCCATAGACGATCCGGTCGTCGCGTCCGTAACCCTTGATCAGATGCGTCGCGCGTTTCATCAGCATCGCCGGTGTGTCGGGCTGGTCCTCGGCGCGTTCGCAGAGCCCGGCATGGAGGAAGATGGGCCCGGTCTCGGCATAAGGCTGGAGCGCCGGAAACGGCCGGTAGGCGAGAATGAGGTAGGCCTCCCCCTTGGCCACATCCTTAAGGCAATGACGGCAGGGAACGCCGTCGCCGTCGGATATGCGGCGCTCCGGCGCCATCCCATATGCGTCTGCGGCACCGGCCTGAAGCCGCCGGGCTTCATCGGACGGCATGGCTACGAAACGGATGGTTGTCATCGGTGACTCTCCTGATGGAACCAGATGACCACCGTGATAGCCGCCGCGCCACCCGATTCTTGCGCCGTGGCTTGCCGCCATGACGCGGGCCAGGCGTGTTTTTCTGAGAAACCGAGGTCTTTACAGTGGGCCCGATTCGCGCGTTATCTTGCTCCGTTCCGCGGAGTGATTCATGACTGCCGAGATCAGCGTCCTTGATCGAGCCGCGCGCCAAATGGCGGACGCGCTGGGCAAGATCGGCAGCGGCGAATTGGCCGCTCCGCCCGGCGCGCCTGTCCCGGCCGAAGAGGTGCCGCCACGAGAGCTTTTCCTTGAGCTCATGGCTCTCGGCCTCGCCAATCTGTTCGGCAAGGTCCCGCTCGCCTCGACGCTCTTCGAGCGCAGCATGCTCAAGGCGGTCACCGGCCATTTGCCGGATGCGGACGCTTCGAAGCTTGTGATCCGGGCGGGCGACTGGATCAGATTGGAGGGTTTGGTGCGGAGCCAGGAAGGCCAGAAGGCCTATTCGCTTTCGCTCCAGGTCCTGGCCATTCTTTCGAGCGAAACGCCGGATGGCAGCATCGGCCGGCTGATGGAGCGGGCCTGCGACTGCTATGTCCGGCAAACCCACACGCCCGAACTCAGGCAGGCGACGCGCCGGCTTGCCACCGTCTTTCTGAACATGATGGCGCGCGGCTAAGGAACCTCCGGCAACGGCGCGAACAAATCGCCTTGCGCGGAAATCCCGCCAGTTGCCACTGAAATGCCCTCGTGGCGCAATAGCCATTGCTTGCGGTCGATGCCGCCGCCATAGCCGGTGAGCGAGCCGTCGGCGCCGATCACGCGATGGCATGGCACCACGATGGAGATCGGATTGCGGCCGTTGGCGTGGCCGACGGCGCGGGTTGCTTTTGGATCACCGAGGCGTTTGGCAAGTACGCCATAGGAACAGGTCGTGCCGCAGGGAATGCGCCTGAGTTCGGCCCAGACGCGGCGCTGAAACGCAGTGCCGCCGCCATCCGCCGGAATATCGTCGATGGCCGAAAGCTCGCCGGCGAAATAGGCCCGGATACGATCCGAAAAGCCGTGCGGATTAGCGGCCGGGAACAATTCCGCGGCACCGAACCGCAGCCGCAAATCGCGCGCGATCCGCTCCGGCCGATCGTCGAATTCGAGGCCGACCAGCACACCGTCCCGCGCCAAGAGCAGCATCGGCCCCAGCGGCGTCTCGATCCGGTCGGAGATGACGGAGATCATGGGCGCGAATTGGCACCCAAAAAGCAGACCGGGTCAAGTCCGGCTCTTCCGCGACGGCCGCATCCGACCTCCTTCCTAAGATTTTTCAGAGTTCCGAAACTCTCCGTTTACACCGCCTCAGCCATGATCTAGACAAACTTACACACGACGCAAAGTTTGCTGCACAACTCTTGTTTGCGGGAACTCTGCCATGCAGGGCATAATGACCGGGACCGGCTGTTCGGCAAACGGCTTCATCCGCCTGTGTTTATACATTCTTGCGTGCCTTTCGGGCGCGGTGCTGCCTGCCGCCGCGAAGCCGTGGCAGCCCGCGCCGCAAACTTCTTTCGAATGGATCTTGCAGAACTACGCTGGCACGGTGCCGCCTGCCGATGTGCTGGATATCGATCTCTTCGATGCCACCAAAGCGCAAGTCGCGAAACTCAAGGCTGAAGGCAAAAGGGCGATCTGCTACGTCAGCGTCGGTTCCTGGGAAAATTGGCGCCCCGACAAGGACAAGTTCCCGGCCATTATCATCGGCAACAATTATCAAGGCTGGTCGGGCGAGAGGTGGTTGGACATCCGGCGGATTGCTTTGCTCGGGCCCATTCTCGTTGCCCGTTTCGATCTCTGCAAGGCGAAGGGATTCAATGCCATTGAGCCGGACAATCTGGATGGCTATGCGAACAACACGGGATTTCATATCACCCGGGCCGATCAGGTGCGATTCATCAAATGGCTCGCCGCCCAGGCCCACCAGCGGGGATTGTCGATTGGCCTGAAGAACGTGCCGGAATTGCTGCCCGATGTCATATCGGACTTTGACTGGGCCCTGGTTGAAGACTGTTTTGCGCAAGGCTGGTGCTGGGAAATGTCTCCATTCGTCAAGGCGGGTAAAGCGGTCTTTTCCGTGGAATACACCGACAATCGAATCGACTTTACGAAGTTCTGTACACGGATGAAGCAACTGAAATTCTCGCCGCTGCTCAAACGGCGTGAATTGACACCGTGGTCGAGGCGCTGTCCATCGTGAGACGCCGGCCCGGACGGTCGCACTTCCGCCCTACGCAGGTTTTGACGCCCACAACCATACATAAGCAACCGCTCACCCCAGCCTGCCCAAGGCCTCTTCCACTTTTGCCCTGCGCGCCTCAAGTTCCGTCTTGCGTCCGCGGGTTTCTTCCAGAACTTCTTCCGGCGCCTTGGCCACGAATCCGGGATTGTCGAGGCGGGCGTCGATGGTGGCGGCATCCTTCTCGACCTTCTCGCGTTCCTTGATGAGCCGCGCCTTCTCGGCGGCGAAATCGATGACGCCTTCCAGCGGCAGCGCCACGGTTGCCTCGTCGAGCACGATTTGGGCGGCGTGTTTCGGGACTTGATCCTCGAAGGAAAGCGACGAAAGCCGGGCCAGCCGCATGATCTCGGTTTCCCATTGCGCGGCGCGCCGCCGCGTCTCGCCGCCGGCACCCACCAGGACGCAGGCGATCTTGGCACCCGCCGGCACGTTCATCTCGGCCCTGACCGAGCGCACCTCGGAGATGAGCTTGATCACCCACTCCATTTCCGCGTCCGCGCGTGGATCGCCGAGACCCTTGTAAGAAGGCCAGGCGGCGTCGATCAGCCAGGTCTCGCGTGTTGCCGTCTTTTGCCACAACTCCTCGGTGACGAAGGGCACGAAGGGATGCAGGAGAAGCAGGATCTGGTCGAGCGCCCAGGCGGCGGAGCCCCTCGTCTCGGCCTTCGCCGCCTCGTCGGCACCGTTGAGGATCGGCTTGATCAGTTCCAGATACCAGTCGCAATAGACGTTCCAGACGAATTGGTAGAGGGCGGCGGCGGCCTCGTTGTATTTGTGGTCCTCGATGGCGCGGGTGACGGCGTTTCGGGCGCGCGAGGCTTCGCCGGCGATCCACCGGTTGACGGTAACGCGCGCCGCCACCGGATCGTAATTCGGATCGCGCGCCACGCCGTTCATTTCGGCGAAGCGTGCCGCATTCCACAGCTTGGTGCCGAAATTGCGGTAGCCCTCGACGCGCGATTTCGCCAGCT
>CAYOZR010000043.1:0-21613 GCA_964408555.1 uncultured Aestuariivirga sp. | reverse complement strand
GGATGACGCGGATCGATTCCTTCTCGTCGTTGACGAATTTCTTCCAGCCGAATTTCGACAGGCGGCCGACGCGCTTCAGCCAGTCGGGATTGAGCTCCTCGCTCTGGTATTCCTTGAGGAACTCGGTGCGCGGCACCTTGTAGGTTTCGGCCAGCCGCATCAGCCGGCCTTCCAGCGAATTGAGCCGCTTGTTGATGTCGTAGAGCTGCTCGACCAGCGCCTCGATGCGGGCGTTGTTGAGCGAGAGCGACTTCACCTCGTTGATGATGTCCTCGCGCAGCTTCTTGTAGCGGCGCTCCTGCGACGGCGACAGTTCCGTCGACTCGGCGACTTCCTGATCTTGCAGCTTGCGCAGCGACTTGTACTGCTTGGCGATCGAATCGAAGATCTCCAGAACCTTCGGCTTGAGCTCCGCTTCCATGGCCGAGAGCGAGACGCCGAGATCGTCGCCCTCGTCGTCCTCTTCCTCCTCGACCACCGGCTTGTCGAAATCCTCAGGGCTGAGAACGTCGCTGTAATCGTCCTCGCCGGGGCGGCGCAACGGCTGCTCGGCCCGGCGGATTTCCGAGCGCTTGGCCTCGACCTTCTTCTTCACCTCGTCCTTGGGCGGCACGTAGGGAGCGGGCGTCTGCACCGGCATCTGCTGCTTCTTGGCGTCGGGGCCGGCATAGGTGGCCTCGAGATCGATGATGTCGCGCAGCAGGATCTTGCCTTCGTTCAGTTCGTCGCGCCAGATGATGATGGCCTGGAACGTCAGCGGGCTTTCGCAGAGGCCCGCGATCATCGCCTCGCGGCCGGCCTCGATGCGCTTGGCGATGGCGATTTCGCCCTCGCGCGACAAGAGCTCGACCTGGCCCATCTCGCGCAGGTACATGCGCACCGGATCGTCGGTGCGGTCGGTCGGCGTCTTGGCGGCCTCGACCTTGATGACGGCGGTCTCGGAGCTTTCGGCCTCCTGGTCCTGCTCGACCTTGGCGGCGACGTTCTCGGTCTCCTCCTCGCTCTCGACCACGGTGATGCCCATATCCGCCAGCATCGAGTAGATGTCCTCGATCTGGTCCGAGGTCACCTCCTCCGACGGCATCACCGCATTGAGCTCGTCGAGAGTGACAAAGCCGCGCGCCTTGGCGAGCTTGATCATCCGCTTGACGGCGGCATCGCTAAGATCGAGGACCGGCGAATCCTGGGATTCAGCCGGAGCTTCCGCTACGTCAGCATCATCCTGCTGGGTCTGCGATTCCTGATCTTCGTTAGTCGGTGGGCGCGGCGGCGTACGAGCCATACAGAGTCCGTCCTTGAGTCCAGGGCGAATCGAATCGCCAGATACTGTGTTGATTCGGGTCAAAACTAGGCGGCTGCCTGTTAATCCCCGATTAACTATGCTTGCCGCGCTCTCAGGTGATGGCGTCCGCCGGCCGGCCCGAAGCGGCGCCGAAGCCTTCGATGGTGGCTTCGGAACCGGCATGGGACGACAGTTGTTCGCGCACCGCATTCAGCGCGTCGAGATTTTCCTCCGTCGGATCGGCAGCAAAAGCGGCCTCCGCCGCCTTCAACTCCCGTTCGAGAGTGACAGTTTTCCGGTGCAGGGCGATCATCTGACGAAGGCCGGTGCGGGCGTCATCATGCGCAGCCCCGCTCCCAAGGAACCAGTCGTTCAAACGTCTCGCCTGGGTTTCGAGGCGGTCCAGCAGGGGACCCAAACCCCGGTCAAGCAAATGGGCCCTGAGGCCCGGCCCGTCAAGGCCGGACTGCAAGGCGGCGCTATCTATGATCTGAGCCCTGAGCGAGTCAAGCTCGCGGGCGTGGAGCTCGACCGCGGCAAATTCATCGAGAAACTCGTGGATGAGCTCCGGGTGGTTGATCATCGACAGGACGATCATCCGCTCGCGCCGTTCCACGACCCGGGCGAGGCCGCCGGGCCCCGCCAGCGCCTTGAGCTGCGCCGAGGCCGGCGCCGCCACGTCCCAGGGTTTCTGGGGCGAATAGCGAGGGGCGAATGGCGAATAGGGTGATTTGCGCCGTCCCCTATTCGCTATTCGCCATTCGCTATTCGCTTTGCCCCAAAGCCCCTTCAGCCTCTCACCCACATCGGCCAGATAGTGCCGGCGCACCGTCTCGTCGCCGATCTGGTTGACGAGGGCGCGAAGCGCCTGCTCGAATTGCGCCTTGCGCTCGGGCGTCGCCCGGTCGTTCTCCTCCAGAGCCCGCCGCCACAGCATTTCCGACAAGGGTTCGGCCACCGCGACCACCGCCTTCAGCGCCTCGGCTCCCTGCGCATTCAGCAGATCGTCGGGATCCTGTCCCTCCGGCAGCACGGCGAATTTCAGCGAATGGCCGGGCTTGAGCAGCGGCAGCGCCAGGTCGAGCGCCCGCCAGGCGGCCTTGAGGCCGGCGGCATCGCCGTCGAAGCATAAGACCGGCTCCGGCGCCATCCGCCACAACAGCGCCAGCTGATCGGCGGTCAGCGCGGTTCCAAGCGGCGCCACCGCGAAGGCAAGCCCGGCCCGGTGCATGGCGATCACATCGACATAGCCCTCGACCGCGACGATCGTGCCCGCCTCGTGGGCGGGGCCGCGCGCCTGGTCGAGATTGTAGAGAACCTGGCCCTTGTGGAAGAGCGGCGTCTCGGGGGAATTGAGATACTTGGCCGGCGCATCCTGGTTGAGCGCCCGGCCGCCGAAGGCGATCACCCGCCCGCGCGGATCGCGGATCGGGAACATCACCCGGTCGCGGAACCGGTCATAGGCCACCGGAATATCCTCGCCGGCGATCACCAGCCCGGCTTCCACCATCTGCTCGAGCGTCACATTCTTCTCGGCCAGATGGGTCCTGAGCGCCGAGCGGTCGTCGGGCGCGAAGCCCAGGCGGAACTCTTTCTGGATCGCCGGCGACAGCTGCCGGTCCGAAAGATAGCCGCGCGCCCTGGCGCCCCTTGCCGACTGCAACTCGGCCTCGAAGAACTTGGCGGTGATTTCCATGACATCGTAAAGGCTTGCGCGCACTTCCTCGCGCTGTACTTCAGCTTCGGAAAGCTGCGGCAGCGGCAGCCCGGCTTCGATCGCCAGCCGCTCCACCGCTTCCGGAAAACTCGCCCCCTCCTTCTCGACCAGGAAGGTGAAAATGTCGCCGCTCGCCTTGCAGCCGAAGCAGTGGTAGCGGCCCTTGCGGTCGTCGACATGAAAGGAGGGCGACTTCTCGCCATGGAACGGGCAGCAGGCCCAGTAGTCGCCCTTGCCCGGATTGGTCTTGCGCCGGTCCCAGGCCACCTTGCGGCCCACCACCGAGGAGATCGGAACCCGGCCGCGGATGTCGTCGAGGAATGAGGGCGGGAAACGCATGGGCTTTCCTAGACGCCTGACATGTGGGCGCCAAGTTCTATTCTGCCAAGTTTCATCTTGCCATGAACCGTGCGCATAAGGCCCGTACAAACGCCCGGCTTCCACATGAATGATTTCACAACTATGGTCCGCCGCGCCATGTCCTCCAAGAAACCCCTCTGGCTCATCGCCGCCCCCGTTATTTTTCTGCTGCTGTGGTCGGGCGGTTTTTCCATCGCCAAGCTCGGCCTGAAACATGCCGAGCCCTTGAGCTTCCTGGTGCTGCGTTACGCGACCGTCCTGATAATTCTCCTGCCGCTGTTCTTCATCATGCGCCCGCCCTTGCCGAAGCGTGGGACGGAATGGCTGCATCTGTTCATCGTCGGCTTTCTCATTCAGGCGGTGTATTTCGGCCTGTGCTACATCGCCTTCAAATCGGACTTGTCGGCGGGCGGCGTCGCCATCATTGTCTGCCTGCAGCCCATTCTGGTGGGATTGATCGCGCCGCATTTCGCCCGCGAAAGGGTGAGCCTGCTGCGCTGGCTGGGGCTGGCACTCGGGCTTGCGGGTGCCGCGGCCGTCATTGTCTCGCGCTCCGCGGTCGCCGCCGAAAATACCCTCGGCGTCGTCGCGGCTGTCGGCGCCCTTCTCGGCATCACCGCCGGAACCCTGTGGGAAAAGCGCTTCGGCCGCAACCACCACCCGATCGTGTCGAACGCCGTGCAATATGTGGCGGGCCTTATGGGAACGCTTCCCCTGGCCCTGACGCTCGAGAGTTTCTCCTTCACCTGGAACGCCGAATTCGTCGCCGCTTGGGCTTATCTGGTGATCGCCAATTCCATCATTGCCATGACGCTGCTGCTGGCCATGATCCGGGCGGGCGAGGTCGCCCGCGTCTCCTCGCTGTTCTATCTGGTGCCGCCGCTCTCCGCCGTCATCGCCTGGCCGCTGCTCGGCGAGGCGATGCCGCTCCTCGGCTGGCTCGGCTTTGGGCTGGCCGCCATCGGCGTGGCGCTCGCCAGCCGGACCGGCCGAAGCCGGGTTTGATCCGCATCGGTCCGCTAGCGGCCCATGAATTGCCGCCTGGCGATTTGGTGTTCAAGCGTCAGCCAGCGGCGCGCGGCATCACCGCTGCCGGTGCCGCCGTGGTCGCGGGCCTCGCGGCGCAATCTCGCCAGCCGCTCCATCGGCAATGACTGGTTGCCATCGAGTTCTTCGGCAAGGGCGATAAAGCGGCCGGCCGCGGCGCGGCCACCGAGGAGGGGCGCGACATCCTCATCGAGGAACCGTTCCCAAGTGAGACCGGTATCGTAGCTGAACCGGGCGAAGGCCAGATAACTCAGCTCGACCGTCGCGTCGAAAGGCGAAGGCTCGCCCCAAACCGTCAGGCCTTGCATGCCCATGCCGGCGCAGAACCGCGCCATGGCGGCGAAGGTCCTGGCGTTCAGGGCATAGCGCTCGGTGCGCTCGTCGCCGTTCCATTGGCAGGCGAACTGGCAGCGCAGCACGTTGGGCTGGGTGGGAAGGTGTTCGACATAGTCGCGCTTGAGGTCGCGCTGCAGCCTGCCCCAGTAGCTCCGGTTGGCGGTGTGCTGATAGATGCCGCCGCGCGGCAATTTGCGCTGCGCCTCGTGGGCGACCGGATCGAGCAGATTGTCCCACTGCATCTCGCAATAGTTCCACAGGCCTTTGCGCTTGCCATTGGCCGCCGCGAACAGGCGCGGAAAATTCTCGGCCATGTCGGTGTGCGACCACGAGTCGCCCAAATCGGACTGGCGGCGCCGCGCCTCGGCCGCGTTGTCGCGCCGGGCGACGCAGCGGGCGCAGCCGCAGACGCCATAATCGCCGCTTTCGATGTTGACGCCGCCGATCTCGAAGGTCTCCGCCAGCCACGCGACCGCCTCGGTCATCCAATCCATGGTTTCGGGCGCCGAAGGGCAGGCCGTCATGGTGTAGTCCGAGCGCGGGAAATTCAGCGGGAAGGCGAGGTCGGCCAGCTGGAAGCCGACGCCTTTTTCCATGGTGGCGGCGAATTGCGGATATTGCTTCAGCCAAGTGGCCAGGTTGTAGGGGTGATCGCCTTCCCAATAGACGCCGCCATATGAGCCGATGGCGACGCCGGGGATGATGCGCACGCCGCGTTCATTGGCATAGCGGCAAAGTTCCTGGGCCGCGGCAATGCCGCCATGGGAGTTGCGCAGGAAGCCGTAGATGACGATCGCCGCGATGCGATTGCGGCTGCAGTAATCGACGAGCCGCCGATAGTCGGCCAGGAAGCCACCGGGCGGCTTGCCGTAGGGATTGAAGACGCCGATTTCCTGCTTGCCGATTTGCGAGAGTTCCCAATTGGTGGAATGATCCCAGGTCCAGAAGGTGCGATAGGTGAGGCCGGGCGACATGGCGATGGGATTGGCATCGATGCTCATGCGGGTGGGATTCGAGCCGCCCCGGCGGATCAATTCTTCAACGCCGTAGATGACGCCCGAAACGGATCCGCCGGCGACCGTCACCACGGGGGCAACACCGTCACGGGCTTCGGTGGTGACGCGGAATGCGCCCTCGGCGAGCCCCTCCTCCGCGACAAGCCGGAGCAGGGGGATGTTGGCGCCGGGGCCGGGTTCGCGCCAGTCGATCCCCGGATATTCCTGGCCGAGGCGGCGGCGGGCGTGAGGAAATGTCCCGCCGCCCGCGATGGTCACCGCGCCGGACAGAACGAGCTCATCGGACGCATTCATCTTCGGTCTCCCACGGCTCAACCTCACGACAGTCAATGGCATCCGCCAAGAATTCGATAGTGAGTAATATCGCCGCTTATGGCAAGCCGGCCGGTCATATCGGCGAGCCCCGCCGCTGCAACTGTCACCGCCCATGTCACGCCCGGCGCCCGCGCCGCCAAGAAGGCGCATGTCATGTGCCCCTACTCACACTCGATCGGGAAGACCGTGAAGGTCGTGACGAAGATCGTGTGACAGCGCTGCTTCCGCCTCGGCGATGTAGCTTCTGTCGAGCGGCAGCGCGCCGGGCTTCTTGGCAAGCTGGATCTGGAACACCATGTGCTTGCCAAACCGGAAGCTGAATTCGCTGACGATCAGGTAGAATTCCCACATCCGGCAAAAGCGCTCGTCGAGAAGCGCCGCGACCTTGCCGCGGTTTTTTTGGAACCGCCGTTCCCACTCCAGCAGCGTTTCGGCATAGTGCAGGCGCAGCACTTCGATATCCGTGACCCACAGCCGCGAGGCTTCGATGGCGGCCAAGGTCTCGGACAGGGCCGGGGAATAGCCGCCGGGGAATATGTATTTGCGCATCCACGGGCCGGTCGATCCCGGACCGCCCTTGCGTCCGATGGAATGCAATAGTGCGACACCATCCTCGGCGAGGAGGCTGGAAACTTTTGCAAAGAACTCGCCATAGTGGCCGATGCCCACATGCTCGAACATGCCGACCGACACGATGCGGTCGAACGAGCCGGTGACATCGCGGTAGTCCTTCAGTTCGAAGCGCACGCGATCCGCAAGCCCGCGTTGACGGGCCCGTTTGGTTGCCAGTTCGTGCTGCGCGGCGGAGAGCGTCACGCCGGTCACATCGACACCGGCCGCTTCGGCCAGATACATCGCCATCCCGCCCCAGCCCGATCCGATATCGAGAACCCGCTGACCCGGCTTCAATGCGAGTTTCGCGGCGATGTGGCGCAGCTTGTTGCGTTGCGCCGTCTCCAGTGAATCGCCGGGCTTCAGGAAATAGGCGCAGGAATAATGCAGATCGCTGTCGAGGAACAAACCATAAAGCTCATTCGACAGGTCGTAATGATGGGCAACATTCTTGCGCGACCGTGCCGCCGGGTTTCTTTGATAGAAACCGCGGAATTTCTTGTACGCCGCGCGCAGCATCCGCTGCACCGGCTGGTTCCGCAAATTCGACCGGTTGAGCGCATAGAGCGTCAGCAAATCGCGGAGCGTGCCCTCTTCGACGATCAAGGTTCCGTCCATATAGGCCTCGCCCGTATGCAGCTCCGGATTGAGGAACAATGAGCGGTGCAGACGGCGATCCGTCAGCCTGATCGTAACGCTTGGCGCGGGCGTTGCCGCATACACGTGCGGCTTGCCGTCGGCATCCACGATGCGAAGCGTGCCGGTCCTGACGAACCGCTGCATCGCATAATCGAGAAGTCTCATGGGCGTCCGATCCCGGCCGCTGGCGCGGGCTCGCGGCGTTCGAAACTCAAACTAAGCCACTGGCTTGATTTGCCGGTGCTTCGCACCGCCGCTTCTCACCCCAGCAGCCCCTTCACGATGGCTCCCGCCTTGGCCATGTCCATCTGCCCGGCATATTTGGCCTTGAGCTCGGCCATGACCTCGCCCATGTCCTTGATCCTCGTTGCCCCCACCGCCTTGATGACGGCGGCGATGGCCGCCTTGGACTCGTCGTCGGAAAGCTGCTGCGGCATGTAGGACTGGATGATGGCGATTTCCTCGCGCTCGGCCTGGGCAAGCTCGGGGCGCCCGCCCTGCTCGTAGACGGCGGCACTTTCCTGGCGCTGCTTCACCATCTTGGCGAACAGATCGACGAGCCCGGCATCGGGGGTGAGTGCGGAGTCATGGCCTTCGGTGCGGCTCAAGATGTCCTTGTCCTTGATGGCGGAATTCATCAGGCGCAGCGTCGAGACGCGGCGCTTGTCGCCCGCCTTCATCGCTTGCTTCAGTGCGTCGTTGATCTGGGCCCGGAGACTCATCTGCGGCATCCTTCGAAAATCGTGGAAAGGCGCTGAATAGGCCGAATTGCGCCAACCCGCAACCTTGACGCCGCGGGCCGCCTCCCCTAACCAACCGCAAATTCCCGGAGAATCCCGATGCCTTCACCCAACAAGCCCCGCAAGGCCAAGCCGCGCGCGCGCGCCGTCTTCGGCGACTGGGACACCCCGCGCATAACCGGGCTTGTGGTTCTGGCCGACGGCACGGCGATCGAAGGCTTTGGCTTTGGCGCCGAGGGCGAGGCGGTGGGCGAGGTCTGCTTCAACACCGCCATGACCGGCTATCAGGAAGTGCTGACCGATCCCTCCTATGCCGGCCAGATCGTTACCTTCACCTTTCCCCATATCGGCAATGCCGGCACCAATGACGAGGATATCGAGACCACCAATCTCGCCGCCGCCGCCGGTGTGGCCGGCTGCATCGTCAAGGCGGCCGTGACCGAGCCCGCCAATTACCGCTCGCACAAGCATTTCGACAAATGGCTGAAGGCCCGCGGCATCGTCGGGCTGTCGGGCGTCGACACGCGGGCGCTCACCAATCTGATCCGCGAGCGCGGCATGCCCAACGGCGTCATCGCCCACCATGCCAGCGGCAGGTTCGATGTCGCGCGGCTGAAAAAAATGGCGGCCGATTGGCCGGGCATCGCCGGCATGGACCTCGCCAAGGACGTCTCCCTCACCCAGCGCCTGCACTGGGATGAGAAACTGTGGGACTGGCAGACGGGCTATACCAGGGCCGAGGGCGGCCGGTTCAAGGTCGTCGCCGTCGATTACTGCCTCAAGCGCAATATCCTGCGGTGTCTGACGAGCGCCGGCTGCGATGTGACCGTGGTGCCGGCGGCGACCGCGGCCGAGGACATTCTGGCGATGCGGCCCGACGGCGTGTTCCTGTCGAACGGACCGGGCGACCCGGCGGCGACCGGCGAATATGCGGTGCCGGAAATCCGGAAGCTGGTGGCGAGCGGCAAGCCGGTGTTCGGCATCTGCCTCGGCCACCAGATGCTGGCGTTGGCACTCGGTGCGAGGACGGTCAAGATGCACCAGGGCCACCACGGCGCCAATCATCCGGTCAAGGACTTCACCACCGGCAAGGTCGAGATCACCTCGATGAATCACGGCTTCGCGGTGGACCGCGCCAGCCTGCCCAAGGGCGTCGTTGAAACCCACGTCTCGCTGTTCGACGGCTCCAATGCCGGCATAGCACTTGAAGGCAGGCCGGTGTTCTCGGTGCAATACCACCCGGAAGCCTCGCCCGGCCCCCAGGATAGCCACTATCTGTTCCAGCGGTTTGTCGGCGAGATGGAGAAGGCAAAGGGCTGAGGCCCGCCCGCTCGGGGACTCTTGCTAGGCGATTCAACCAGGAGTATCAAAGCGAATCAGCTTCGATTTCCCGTTTCGGTTAGTAACCGCGTGTTTGAGTGCCAGGGCACAAGCCCTGCCCCGCCGGAGGTTGCCACATGACCGATATCACCATGATCGAGCAGATGGCTCGCGCCATCGCCGCCAGCCGCAACAGCAACGACTGGATCACTTGCCTGCCGGCCGCCCGCGCCGCCTTGGAAGCACTTCGCACCCCCACCCTCGACATGCTGGAAGCCGCCCTCCCCGGCCACCCCGACTGGGGCTATTTGCCCGAGGAATGGCAGGCCATGATCGACCATGTGATGGCCGAGCAGCCGGCCGTGCATGCGAGCGCCCTCAGCCACGCCAGGGCGGCGTAACCGCGAGCCGCATTGCTTGCGGAAGTGGCGCTTGCGAGAACCCGGATTCGGTCGCAAGACTACTGGTTGAGGATCGTAGTTGGCCGACGAGGGGCCGATTTATCCCGGCTTGGATTCGATTTCCTCCCACTTTGTCGTGCTTGCAAACAGCAATCAACCGGCAACTCAGGGAATATGTGTCATGAAAAGGAAACTTATCGGACTTCTTGCCGCCAGCGCAACATTCTTCGGCATGGCCGCCGCTCCGGTTTTGGCGGATAATCTGAACGGCTCGTTCACAACCAATGCGCAATTCTGGCTCGGCAATACGGCACAGAATCTGCGTCTCACCCCTGGCGGTCTGACTGTCTTGCCCTTCACAAACCCGCTCACGGGAGGCGTTTCAGTTACCTTCACTGCCGAGTGCGAGTTGATCGGCTCATCCAACAGCTGGCTCTACATCACAATCCTCATCGACAGTGTGGTTGTTCCTCCCACCGGTTCCGATGCCGCATTTTGCAGCGGCCGGGGGGGTGGTGTCCCTGGAGGCTGGTCACGCAATTCGATCACGGTTGCGAAAGTGTTGACGGCAGGCGCTCATGCGGTGGGTGTCAATGCCCAAGTATCTGGCGTGCACACAGGCGCACGGATCGACGATACAACCTTGCTCATGACACGGTAAGGCGATCGGCGGAATTGGGAGGCGGTGCGGCCCGGGGCCGCCGTGCGGTGCTCCCAGTCTCGAACTTGCTGGACGCCGCCCTCCCCGGTCACTCCGATTGGGCTACCTGCCCGAGGAGTGGCAGGCCATGATCGACCACGTCATTTTCGACGAGACGAAAACGACGATCACGGTTCTGGCGGTCGGCCACCGCCGCGACATTTACCGCTGAAGGAGTGCGACATGGGCGTCCAGATTCTGAAGACCGAGGAAGGCAAGGAACTCGTCGTGTTGAGCCGCCGCGAGTGCGACGCGCTGCTGGCCCGCGCCGGCGATGAAGACGCCGAAGACCGCATGACCCTGATCGTCGCGGCGGAGGCGCGCGCCGAGGCGCCGTTGCCCGAGTCCGTTTCGGCGGCAATCCTCGCTGGAGACCCATGCTTGAAAGCATTGCGCACCTGGCGCGGCCTCACTCAATCCGAACTCGCCAAACGCACGGGCGTCAATCAGGGCTACATCAGCGAGATCGAAAACCGCAGCAAGGCCGGAACGGCGGACACGCTCTCAAAACTCGCCGAGGCGCTCGATGTTCCGGTGGGGTGGCTGGGGTAAAAGATGCGCGGAAAATAAAGTGGACTGTCAGATCGTATTGCGGCGTTCTGTTGAGGCTTGGAATTCTGATTCGTGGAGTGCGTTCGAGGCAACAATCCCTGAGATCGAATCCTGTCAAATGTGGGCTCCGTTACTAAAGGCGCTTGCCGATACGGGAAGGCCCAAGGATTCCGTGGGGCGGGGCTTTCACACTTTATGGACCGTAAGAGGTCACCGAATACGCGAACAAGTTGCGAATGACAGTATTCTTCCGAATGTATTGCGAGCTCTGCTGCCTTCTTATGGAGGTGGCCCATTGCAATTATTTCGCGGCGAGAACCTTGGCCGTTGGAATCGCAAGAAATTGGGATTTTCTTGGACAACCCATGAAGACGTAGCGCGCATGTTCGCACGTGGTTTGAACGCTATGTGTGAGGGTGGTGGCGCACTCCTCACGACATTTGCAACAGTCGACGACATTATTGCCGGGCCGGGACAACATAGCATTTACTTGGGCGAATACGAATATGTAGTAGATTGGCAATCACTCAATGATGTTTGCTGTCTTGATACGTTTCCAGAAATTCGCTGAGCCGTGCATCAATAGGCAATTGCGGTGGCGCTTCACTTCATTCGATCAAGCGCGGCGATAAGGCGGAAACCGGCGCGGCGGCACAGCGAGCTCCCGCCCGATCCCCGACAGGGGAGACGGCTAAGCCTCCACATACTCCGCAATGCTGGTCGACGCGGGAACAGAGATGCCGTCTTCCTTCAAGCCATCGATGTGGAAGCGGATGGCGTCGCGGATTTCATCTTCGACTTCACGAATGGTTGCGGCCGTGGCAATGCAACCCGGCAGGTCGGGGACATAGGCGGAATAGTTGGCATTGGCTTTTTCAATCACGATTGCGTAGCGCATCAATGGGTCTCCTTCAGTCCGGCCTGCTTCAGAATGCTGTTCAGTGTTCCAGGCGCCACATCTTCGCCCGGCTTGCCTGCCACCGTCACCCACCCGGGCTTCCTTGGGTGCTTATATTGCCTGTGGCTGCCGCGCCACATAGTGTTCATGCAGCGCCCAAAGTTCGGCTGAAACTTCTCCCCCTTGCCTTCTCCCCCCATTTCCTCCATACACCCCTCGCCTTTTGGCACCCGGCTGGGGGCTGAACGGAAGGTCTGGTCCGCCAGATAGGGGGTAGTCCCCGGCTTCCCGTGTCTCCGCTCTTTCGTCGACCGGTCTTTCGAGCCTTTCAACCAGGTTCGAAGGAGGCTCTGCGCCGGATGTCTTGAGGCCACGAAAACGCAACGAAAGGCAAATCCCGCATGGCTCTTTACGAGCACGTATACCTGGCGCGTCAGGATGCATCGAACACCCAGGTCGATGCCCTGACCGAGCAATTCAAGGCGGTTATCGCAGGCCTCGGCGGCACCGTCGGCCGCACCGAATATTGGGGCGTGAAATCGCTCTCCTTCCGCATCAAGAAAAACCGCAAGGCCCACTACACGCAGATGAACCTCGACGCACCCGCCGCGGCGGTGGCCGAGATGGAGCGGCAGATGTCGATCAGCGAGGACGTCATTCGCTTCATGACCGTCAAGGTCGACAAGCTCGAGGAAGGTCCCTCGGCCCAGATGCGCCGCCGCGAGGATCGCGACGAGCGCGGCTTCGGCGACGACCGCGGCTTCGGCTTTGGCGGCGGTGGTGGCGGTGGCGGCCGTGGCTTCGGCGGCGGCGCTGGCCGCGGCTTCGGCGGCGATCGCGGCGGTGGCGGCGACCGTGGCGTCCGTCCGCGCCGCGACGAGGCGGCTGAAGCACCAGTATCCACGGGGGAGGCAACCCGATGACCACCGGTCAACCCGCACGCCGTCCCTTCTTCCGCAGGCGCAAGAGCTGTCCGTTCACCGGCGACAAGGCGCCGGCCATCGATTACAAGGACACCCGCCTGCTGATGCGCTATATTTCCGAGCGCGGCAAAATCGTGCCGAGCCGCATCACCGCGGTTTCGGCCAAGAAGCAGCGGCTGCTGGCCCAGGCCATCAAGCGCGCCCGCTTCCTCGGCCTTCTGCCCTTTGTGTTGAGGTAAGGAGACGCGATCATGGAAATCATTCTTCTCGAACGCGTCAGCAAACTGGGCAGCCTGGGCCAGGTCGTCAAGGTGAAGGACGGCTATGCCCGCAATTTCCTGCTCCGCCGCGGCAAGGCGCTGCGCGCCACCGACGCCAACCGGGCCAAGTTCGAGCGCGATCGCGCCGTGCTTGAAGTCAAGAACGCCGAGCGCCGCCAGGGTGCCGAGGTGGAAGCCCAAGGCCTCGACGGCAAGAGCTTCACGATCATCCGCCAGGCCGGTGAATCGGGCCAGCTCTATGGCTCGGTCAGCCCCCGCGACATCGCCGAAGCCGCCTCCGCCTCGGGCGTCAAGGTCGAGCGCTCGCATGTGCAGCTCGATGTGCCGATCAAGACCATCGGCGTCTATACGGTGAAGGTGGCGCCGCATCCGGAAGTCGAAGTCACGGTGACGATCAACGTCGCCCGCTCGGCCGATGAAGCCGCCGCCCAGGGGCGCGGCGAACTTCTGACCGGTCCCGTCTCCGACCGGGCCGAAGTCCGCGCCGCCGCCGAGGCCCTCTTCGAAAAGGAAGAACAAGCCGCGGAAGTGGCGGCCGAGGTGAGTTAACTCTCACACGCCAACTCAATGCCAGGGGCCGCCTTCCGGGGCGGCCCTTTTGCGTGGCCGATTAACCCTCCCCCCTCTTGCCGCCCGGCGCCGCCCGGTATTAAGCTTTCGCTTGCCATTTGGGAGAACGGGACAGGCGCCGGCCGGCAAGCGGCTTGGGGCCAGGCGCAAGCGGGAGTGTGGCCATGTACACTTTGTTTGACCGGACGTTGAGGCACATCGTGAAGACCGGCGCGCTCTGTGTCACCGATCCCACCGGCCTGCCCCACATCTATGGCGACGGCAGCGGCGCGGTCGTGCGGATCGCCATCAAGGACGACGCCGCGGCGCGGCACATCGCGCTCGATCCCGACCGCTATCTCGGCGAGTGCTACATGGACGGCGGCCTCGTCCTCGAACAGGGCACCGTTTACGATCTCATGGCGCTGCTGGTTTCCAACATCGTCAAGGTGAAGAGCCCGCTGCCGCTGCGCCTGTTCAACCGCCTGCGCATCCTCGCCAAGCGGCTGCACCAGTACAATCCGGTGGGCAAGGCCAAGGCCAATGTGGCGCATCACTACGATCTGTCGGGCGCGCTTTACGATCTCTTCCTCGACCGCGACCGGCAATATTCCTGCGCCTATTTCGAAACCCCCTCGGCCTCGCTCGAGGAAGCCCAACTCGCCAAGAAGCGCCATCTGGCCGCCAAGCTGCAATTGCAGCCGGGCATGAAGGTGCTCGACATCGGTTCGGGCTGGGGCGGGCTTGGCCTCTACCTGGCCGAGACCTGCGGCGCCGAAGTGGTGGGCGTCACCCTCTCGGAAGAACAGCACAAGTTCTCCAACGAGCGGGCCCACCAGCGCGGCGTGGCCGATCGCGTGCGGTTCCGCCTGCTCGATTACCGCCTGCTCGACGAGCGCTTCGACCGCATCGTTTCGGTCGGCATGTTCGAGCATGTGGGTATCGGCCACTACAAGGAATTCTTCCGCAAATGCCGGGCCCTCCTCAAGGACGACGGCATCGCCATGCTGCACTCGATCAACCGCTCCGACGGTCCCGGCGCCACCAGCGCCTGGATCAAGAAATATATCTTCCCCGGCGGCTATGTCCCCGCCCTTTCGGAAGTGCTGCCGCATATCGAGCGCCAGGGCCTCTATGTCACCGACGTCGAGATCCTGCGCCTGCATTACGCCCAGACGCTGCATGAATGGGGCCGCCGCTTCGCCGATCACCGCGAGCGGGCGGTGGCCGTCTATGACGAGCGCTTCTGCCGCATGTGGGAGTTCTATCTCGCCGCCTCCGAATGCGCCTTCCGCTTCTACGGCATGAACAATTTCCAGATCCAGTTCTGCAAGAACCAGCACGCCCTGCCCTTGACCCGCGATTACATGTTCGAGGCGGAAGCCGAACTGCGCCGGGCGGAAAGCCGGCGGCCGCGCTTCAAGTCGGTTCCGGCGGAGTGAGCGGCCGGCTCAGCGCGCCGGAGCGACGTTCTGGTTCAGATGGAAGACATTGCCGGGGTCGTATTTGGCCTTCAGCTTCCGCAGCCGCGCATGATTGGCGCCGTAGGCGGCGGCGCCAACGTCACCCGTCTCGTCATCGCCCAGATAGTTGACATAGCGCCGCGCGGCCATGAACGGCTTTATCGCGTCATAGGTCTCGCGCGTCCAGGCGACGCAGGCGTCTGTCTGCTTGGGGTCCATCCATTCGCCCAGCACCGCCAGATTATAGCTCTCCTCGCGATGCGGAAAGGCGGTGGCGTCCGCCGCCACCCGGCAGGCTGCACCATGGAAATGTTCGAGCAGCATGGCGCCCATCGGCGTCGGGCATTTGGCGAAGCAGCCGATCATCGCGTCGATGGCGGCATCGCTCAGTGTACTGAGGAAGCTCGATTTCCAGTAGTTGAGGGCGCCTTTCGGGAAACCGGCGTCGAGCATGCCGTTGAGCGCCGAATAGGGAATGGGACCGACGGCATCCATGACCGGTGGCCCGAAGGACTTGAACGGCTTGAGCGCCGCCTCGCCGGCTTTGATGTCGCCGCAATGGGCGACCACCAGGGCCGCAAGCTTGGCACCCGATCCGTCGGGAGCGTGCACCAGCCCGCAAAATGCCATCACCTCGTCGGCAAGCGAGGCCGTCGCGTCGCGGTAGAAGCGCAGCACATCGCGCGCCTTGTCGAAGGGATGCGCGGCCAGCCCGCCATAGATCACCGGACCCACCGGATGCAGCCGGAACTCGAAGGAGGTGACAACGCCAAAATTGCCGCCGCCGCTGCGTAAGGCCCAGAACAGATCGGCGTTCTCCTCCTTACTGGCGCGCACGACCTTGCCCTCCGCCGTCACCACTTCGGCCGAGAGCAGATTGTCGAGCGCCATGCCGTATTTCGGCATCAGCCAACCGAGCCCACCGCCGAGCGTCAGCCCGGCGATCCCCGTGGTGGAGACGACGCCGCCGGTGGTGGCGAGGCCATGAAGCTGGGTTTCGCGATTGAACTCCGCCCAGGTGACCCCGCCCTGGGCGCGCGCCGTGCGGGATTTGGCATCGACATGAATGCCCTTCATCGGCGCCAGGTCGATCATCAGCCCGTCATCGACGGTTGCGCGCCCCGCCACATTGTGGCCGCCGCCGCGCACGGCGATCTCAAGGCCGAGTTTCCGGGCCAGGTTGACAGCATCCACGATGTCGGCAGTGCCCTTGCACCGGGCGATCAGGGCCGGGCGCTTGTCGATGAGGCCATTGTGGACCTTTCTCGCCTCCTCGTAGCCCGCATCGGCGGGCTGGAGCAGATGTCCGCCAAAGGTCTTAGCGAGATCGGTAACTGACTGCGACAATGATGATTGAGCGGCCATGGCATCCTCCCCAGGAAAGCTATCTGAACCGGCAGCGGCGGAAACTTTACTATAGGTCCATTCCGCGAGCCGGTCAATATGGGTGAGCGGCACTGTCTCACTTTGAAATCTTGCGGTAAGGACCGCGCTTCGTCGGGGCGGGCTCGCGAGCATCCATAAACGCGACGATATCAGTCATGCTCCAAAGGCGGGCTTCGATACCAGCGGCCATAGCGGGCGACATGCGAAGCGCAGAGTGGACCTTGACGAAATTGTGGAAGGCGAAATAGAGCGCCAGCGCGTGGCAATGGTTCGCGAATTTCTTAGAATGGCTTGCCGTCAGCCTTGTAAAGCGCCGCATGTGCTGGCGCATCTTTTGGTTGTGAGACTCGACGTGCGACGTGGACACATGGGCCATATCGGGTTTGCCAGTGACCTGTTTGCTGTAAGCGCCCGTGCAGATACCAGGGCTGTATTTGCGCTCCGGGCCAGTGTCCGGGGCTTCGCTATAGGATTTGATGAGTTGGGCGAAATCAACATCAAGGCCGAAGATTTCATCAATGGCGGTCACGTAGCTTGCCAAGCCGTCCGTCGTGATCTGCGATTACATGTTCGAGGCGGAAGCCGAACTGCGCCGGGCGGAAAGCCGGCGGCCGCGCTTCAAGTCGGTTCCGGCGGAATAAATTTTTGCCTTGTGGATAGCGCGCAAAAGCGCAGAATTGCGCCATAAGCGTGATTCTTTCCGCTAACACGGTCCCATGTCAGCCACCGCCCTTATCCGCCCCGTCGAAACCGACGGTCCCAGCGATTCCTACCGCGCGCCGCCCCATAACCTGGAGGCGGAACAGGCGATTCTGGGCGCCATTCTGGTCAATAACGACGCCTGCGACCGGGTTTCGTCCTTTCTCCTGCCCGATCATTTCTTCGAGGCGGTGCATGCCCGCATCTATGAGGTGGCCGCCGCTCTGATCCGGGCCGGCAAGCTCGCCAGTCCGGTGACGCTGAAAACCTATTTCGACAATGACGCGACGCTGAAGGAAATCGGCGGTCCCGTCTATCTGGCGAGACTCGCCGCCGCCGCCACCACCATCATCAATGCCGAGGAATACGGCCGCACCGTCTATGAACTGGCCCAGCGCCGCAAGCTCATCGGCATCGGCACCGACATCGTCAACGAGGCCTTCGACACGCCGGTCGAGGAAACCTCCAAGGACCTGATCGAGCGGGCCGAACAGACGCTCTACGAAATCGCCGAGACCGGCAAATACGGCCAGGGCTTCCAGCCCTTCGGCCGGGCGCTGGCCGATGCCGTCGACATGGCGGCGGGCGCCTATCAGCGCGACGGCGGGCTCTCCGGCATTTCCTCGGGCCTCAAGGACCTCGACGAGAAGATGGGCGGGCTGCAGGCCTCCGATCTGGTGATCCTCGCCGGCCGCCCGGCCATGGGCAAGACCGCCCTCGGCACCAACATCGCCTATCATGTGGCGAAGAATTACAAGGCCGAGCATCAGGCCGACGGCTCGGTCAAGGTTTTGGACGGCGGCATCGTCGCCTTCTTCTCGCTGGAAATGTCGAGCGAGCAGTTGGCCACCCGCATCATCGCCGAACAGGCGGCGATCCCCTCCGAGCGCATCCGCCGCGGCAAGATCACCGAGGACGAGTTCAACCGCATCGTCGAGGTGAGCCGCGAATTGCAGTCGCTGCCGCTCTATATCGATGCCACCGGCGGCCTCACCATCGCGCAAGTTGCGGCCCGCGCGCGAAGGCTGAAACGCCAGCGTGGATTGGGCCTGATGGTCGTCGACTATTTGCAGTTGCTCGCCGGCTCCTCGCGCCGCGCCGCCGAGGGACGGGTGCAGGAAGTTTCCGAAATCACCGTCGGCCTCAAGGCGCTGGCCAAGGAACTCCACGTGCCGATCGTGGCGCTGTCGCAATTGTCGCGCCAGGTCGAGAACCGCGACGACAAGCGCCCGCAGCTTTCGGACTTGCGCGAGTCGGGCTCGATCGAGCAGGACGCCGACGTGGTTCTGTTCATCTACCGCGAGGAATATTATTTGACCCGCAAGGAGCCGCGCCCCAACACCACCGAGCACCAGGAGTGGCAGGAGCAGATGGACAAGGTGACGGGGGTTGCCGAAATCATCATCGGCAAGCAGCGCCACGGCCCCACCGGCATCGTCGAGTTGCAGTTCGACGCGACGCTCACCAAGTTCCAGAACCTGGTGCGCGCCGATTATCTGCCGGAGCAGTTCCAGTAATCCCCGCTTCGTCATCCCGGCGCAAGCCGGGACCCATGGCGAATAAGAAACGGGTGGCCGTCGCGTCGCGCGGAGAGATGGGTCCCGGCTTGCGCCGGGATGACACTCGCTGGACAATCTACGTCATCGCCAGCGGCGTCTTGCGGCTGGGCGGTGGGAATTCGCGGTCGAGCATGGCGAGGTCGTCGTCGTCGAATTTTACCGTCAGCGCGGCGGCGAATTCGCGCACCCGCCCGGCATGGGCCGATTTCGGGATCGCCTGCACCCCGGGCTGGCCCAGCAGAAAGGCCAGCGCCACGGCCGAGGCCGCCACAGCGTGTTTCTTCGCCAGCCACACAACGACCGCATTGCGCGTCAGCTCGCCCCGCCCCAGCGGACAATAGGCCATGATGGGCATGCGGGCGCGCTACGCCTCCGGCAGCAATTGCCATTCAACGCCGCGCTCGCCCAGATGATACATGACCTGGTTGGCGGCGCAGCCTGAGCCATTTTCGATCCGCGCCAGTTCCGCCATGTCGGCCACGTCGAAATTACTGACCCCCCATGCGCCGATCTTGCCGTCGGCCCGCAATCGCTCGAATGCCGCGACCGTATCGGCCAGCGGATGGGAGCCGCGCCAGTGCAGGAGATAGAGATCGATGCGCTCCGCCTTGAGCCGCTTCAGGCTTTTCTCGCACGCCGCAATCGTGCCCTTGCGCGAGGCATTCTGCGGCATCACCTTGCTGACCAGGAAAATTCCATCACGCCTTCCGGCGATGGCCTCGGCGGCGACTTCTTCCGCGCCACCCTCGCCATACATCTCGGCCGTATCGATGACGCCGATGCCGAGATCGATCCCCGCCCGCAGCGCCTCGACTTCCGCCTGCCGCGCGCTGCGGTTTTCGCCCATGCGCCAGGTTCCAAGCCCGAGGGCCGGAATGCTGCGGCCATCCGGCAACTGCACCGTTTTTGCTTGCGTCACGATTGTCTCCGGTGATGGTGTTTGCGGGCGAATTTTTTCAGTAAGCTTTTGCAGTTGCCGCTGCAATCCCCTATTCGTCATCCCGGCGAAAGCCGGGATGACGATAAAATTGGTTTGCACGAGAACATGACCGCAACGCCCGAAGACCTCGCCGGCGCCGTGCTCACCGTCGATGTCGCGGCGATCCGGGAGAACTGGCGGAGTCTGGCAAAGCTTGCCGGCCCCGCCGAATGCGGCGCGGCGGTCAAGGGCGATGCCTATGGCCTGGGCATCGCACCGGTGGCGCGCGCCTTGTGGGATGCCGGCTGCCGCGGCTTTTTCGTGGCGAGGCCCAAGGAAGGCGAGGAACTGCGCGGCCATCTGCCCGAGGCCGTCATCTATGTGCTCGACGGCCTGTTCGCCGGCCAAGCCGAGTTCTACGCCAAGCTCGACTTGCGCCCGGCCCTCATCTCGATTGACGAAGCCCGCGAATGGGCAAGCTTCGGCCGCGTCCATGGCCGCAAGCTTGCTTGCGCGCTGCATGTCGATACCGGCATCAATAGGCTTGGTCTCCCGATGACCGAATTCGCCGCCCTGCTCGACGACCCTTTCACCATGGCGGGGCTCAATCTCGCGCTGGTGATGAGCCACCTCGCCTGCGCCGATGAACCGTCGCACCCGCTCAATGCCCGCCAGCGCGATGCCTTCGCCGCCATCCGCGCGCGGCTTCCCGGTGCGCGCGCCAGTCTCGCCAATTCCAGCGGCATCTTTCTGGGGCCCACCTATGCCCATGATCTGGTGCGGCCGGGGATCGCGCTCTATGGCGGCAATCCGCTGCCGGGCAAACCCAATCCCATGCTGCCGGTGGTTCATCTCGAAGCCGCGATCTTGCAGCTCCGCGATGTGGCGGCGGGCGAGAGCGTCGGCTACGGCGCCACCTGGGTGGCCAAGCGCATGAGCCGCATCGCCATCCTGGGGGCGGGCTACAAGGACGGAATCCCGCGGGCACTTTCCTCCAGCGAGAAGCGGGGACCCGCCCAGGTCGTCATCGCCGGCCGCCGCTGCCCCATCGCCGGCCGCGTTTCCATGGACATGATGGCCGCCGATGTGACCGATCTGCCGCGCGATTCTGTCGCCCGCGGCACCCGCGCCGAAATTCTCGGCCGCCACATCGGCGCCGACGAGGCGGCCGCCTGGGCGGGCACCATCTCATATGAGCTCTTCACCCGTTTGGGCCGCCGCTATGCCCGGCTATATTCGGATACCGAATCGGGACCCGCCCCTTGAACATCCTCGCCCACATCGGCCGCGCCGCGCTCGCCCTGCTCGAGGAAGTGGGCAAGGTGACGCTGTTCATTCGCGACAGTCTGATCCAGGGCCTCACCCCCACCGTCTATCTCCGCCAGATACTCGAGCAGATGCTGCGCATCGGTTATTTCTCGCTCCCCGTCGTCGGCCTCACCGCCTTCTTCACCGGCGGCGCGCTGGCCTTGCAAATCTATCTCGGCTCCTCGCGCTTCAATGCCGAAAGCCTGGTCGCCTCCATCGTGGCGCTTGGCATCACCCGCGAACTGGGGCCGGTGCTGGCCGGGCTGATGGTGGCGGGCCGGGTCGGCGCGGCGATTGCCGCCGAGCTCGGCACCATGAAGGTCACCGAACAGATCGACGCGCTCGTGACACTTTCAACCAATCCGTTCAAATATCTGGTGGCCCCGCGCCTTATCGCCGCCGTCGTGACACTGCCGCTGCTGGTCGCCATCGGCGATACCATCGGCATCATGGGCGGCTATATCGTCGGCACTCGCTCGCTGGGCTTCAACGGCTACGCCTATATCAAGAACACCGCCGATTTCCTCGAACTCGACGACGTCACCTCGGGGCTGATCAAGGCCGCCGTCTTCGGCTTCATCATCGCCGCCA
>CAYOZR010000042.1:2560-21641 GCA_964408555.1 uncultured Aestuariivirga sp. | reverse complement strand
TGCTCGCGGCGCACGTCGTAGACATAGGCGCGGATGCGGTCGCCGGGGCGGAAGGTTTCGCGCGGCAGCGATTCATCGCGCCTGACGATCGCCTCGCCGCGGCCCAGATCGACGATCACATTGCCGTATTCGACGCGCTTCACCGTGCCGTGGACAATCTCGCCGATGCGGTCCTTGTATTCGTCATACATGCGCTCGCGTTCGGCATCGCGCACCTTTTGCACAATCACCTGCTTGGCATTCTGGGCGGCGATGCGGCCGAAATCGACGGGCGGCAGGGGCTCGGCGATGAAGTCGCCAAGGGTTGCCGCCGGATTGCGCCGGTTGGCCTCGGCGAGACTGATTTCGGTGGCCTCGTTCTCCACCTTCTCGACCACCAGAAGCAGGCGGTTCAGCCGCGTCTCGCCGGTCTTGGGATCGATCTCGGCGCGGATTTCGTTTTCCGCGCCATAGCGGGCCTTGGCGGCGCGGGTAATCGCATCTTCCATCGCCGACAGCACAACCGACTTGTCGATCGACTTCTCGCGCGCCACCGCGTCGGCGATTTGCAGAAGCTCGATCCGGTTGGCGCTTACCGCGGGTTCAGCCATTGTCTTCACTCCATCTTTTCAGAGATTTGGTCTTCGTCGATTTCGGCCCCGTCGGCGTAACCCGTGGGCGTCAGGCGGGCACGGGCCGCCGCAATCAGTTCGCCGGTCAGAACCAGGCGCGCTTCGCCGATATCGGCAAACGGCACGCCCACCAGCAGCGGCTCCTGGCCAGCTTCCGGGTTCTCGATAAACAGCCGCACCTCGCCCTCGTGATAGCCTTCGAGGTGTCCGCGGAACCGCTTGCGTCCCGCCACCGGAACGGCCATCTCGATCTTCGCTTCATGCCCCACCCAACGCTCGAAATCGGCAGGCCGCACCAGCGGCCGGTCGATGCCGGGCGAGGAAACCTCGAGCTGATAGCGCGAGGCGATCGGGTCCTCGACATCGAGCAGCGGCGAAATCGCCCGGCTCACCTTCTCGCAGTCGTCGATCGAGAACGTGCCGTCCGGCCGCTCGGCCATGATCTGCAGGGTCGGGCCGCTCATTTTGACGCGCACCAGCCGGAAGCCCATGTCTTTCAACACCGGCTCGACAAGCACGGCAACCCGCAAGGCGGGCCCCGTTTCGCGCGTCAGTCTTTGGTCCGTCATGGTCTCGTTCGGCTAATGAAAAAGGCGGGCCCCGGTCCGGGACCCACCCTCATAAATTCCACCGTAGTGGCTATGTGAGTGAACTTAAGTTGCGGCTGATATAGGCCCTGAAACGGCTTTCCGCAAGGGCCAATGGCAATCGGCCTACCTGATGAAATCGATACTGGTTAATCCAGCAAAGTTGCTGAAATTGCGCAGCACGATCTGGATATCGGCGGCACCGTCGCCATTGACATCGCCTTCCACGATGGCATCCGATCCCGATACCGACGGCCGGACCCGCAGTTCGCCGGACGTGCCGGTGAACGGCGTTGTGATGAATTTGAACGCCTGGTTGCCGGCAACATCGGACCGGGTATCGATGACGGAAAGGTCGATCCGGTCGACGGATGTGCCCGCGTCGCCGGCATCGAAGCCTATGATCCTGTCGCGGCCGGCGCCGGGCGGACTGTCGGAAAGCCTGCGAAACTTGAACCGGTCTGCGCCATTGCGTCCGACCAGCCTGTCCGACCCGCCGCCGCCTTCCAATACATTGGCGAGATTGTTGCCGCGCAAAATGTCGCCAAAGCGTGTGCCCACGATATTTTCGATCGACATGTAAGTATCGCCGGCCGCCTCACCGGTGTTGTTCCCGGGTAGAGCCAGATCGGCCGTGACGCCGGCCACGCCATGGCGGTAGCTTGCGGCATCGGACCCGGCGTCTCCGCTCAACGCATCGCCACCCTGACGCCCCTCCAGCTCGTCCCGGCCACCCTGGCCCGAAAGCAAATCGTTGAATCCGCCGCCCGAAATGAATTGATTGGCTGACGCTCCGATCCGGTTCGCCACCGCATCGGGAGCGCGGCCGAACATCACGAAGGTGGAACCGGCATTCGTCAGGCCGCCCGGCGCACTTTGTGGGATGCCGATGATGATATCGGAGAACCCATCGCCATTGATATCGCCTGCTCCGGAATGGGCGTCGCGAATAGAGGTATCGAGATTGCTTCTGTCGATACGAAAACCCGCCAAACCGTCGACGAGGCTGCTCAGGCCGATGACTGGATCGAAAATCTGCTGCTTGCCAAAGATGACAAAATCTCGACCCATGGAAGTCAAGAGATCGGCAAAACCATCGCTGTTGATATCGCCGGCCGGCGCCACTGCAAAGCCGCTCGTGAACACATTGTCGCTTCCATCGATCCGAAATCCGGAACTACCGTCGAGGCCGGACAATTCGATAGTTCTAGGGATGCTGGCGTTGGTTCCGAACACCACATAGCTCCGCCCCGGAAGTCTAAAGCCGCCAAAGGGATACGTACGAGGCGCGCCGATGACCACGTCATCGAATCCATCGCCATTGACATCGCCTGCGCCCGCAACCGAGTACCCGATTTTATCGCCTCCGACGATGCCCGCGGCAACGAAACCATTCGTTCCGTCCAATTGAAAGCGGTTCAACGGTGAAACAAATCCCGCGGCCTTCCCGAATACGACGTAGCTTTCTCCCGAGGCGTATTGGCCTGCATCGCGCGCGCCGATGATGACATCTGAAAAACCGTCGCCGTCAAAGTCTCCCGCCGCCGCCGCTGTCCAACCGGTTCCGTCGCCGGCGTATCCGTCAAATCGAAATCCTGTGGTGCCATTGAGGGTCGAAAGGTTGATGGTGGGTGCAAATCCGGTCCGCTTTCCAAACAGGACATGAACCGAGCCTTCCCCGGAAACGAAGGTCGGCGCCCCGACGATCATATCGCCGAAGCCGTCGCCATTGACATCGCCCGCTGCCGCCACGCGCGCGCCACTGCCTCCACCTTCGACAAAGCCGTCTATCCTGAAACCGTTGGTCCCATTAAGAGCCGAGACATCGAGTGTCGCGGCAAAGCCATCCGGCTTGCCGAAAACAACATAACTCGACCCGGCATAATGAATTCCACCCGGATTGGCTTGTGGCGCGCCGACGATGATGTCGCTGAATCCGTCGCCATTGATGTCGCCCGCGGTCGAAGCGGAAAACCCGCTGGCTGCGCCGATTTTTGACCCCTGAATGCAGAATCCATTTGTGCCATCGAGGGCAGCGAGATCCAGGGTTGACTGGAATCCGGAGGTCCGGCCAAAAACGACATAGGATTTGCCTGCATGAGAGGGCGCCGTGACCCCATCCCAGGGCGCACCGATGATCATGTCATCGATGCCATCGCCATTCACATCGCCGGCCGTGGTGGCAGCCTTGCCGCTGTAGTCGCCCGCCGCCAGCCCATCGATCCGGAAACCGTTGCTGCCGTCCATGCTGGAGAGTTCGATGGTTGGAGCAAACTCGCTTGCGATTGCCGGACTGCTAAGCGCCGTCGACAGCAGGACCATCGCCCTGAGGATTCGCGCTGCACGCATGACTTCGCTCCAAAATCAACTTGACCTGGGGTTAATCGGTAGCAATCCCGCCTTGACGAGACGTTAAGCGCCCCGGGAAACTTTTAGGTACGGCGTCTCTGGCCTCCCCCCGAAATAGTTGACTCAGTCAACTAATTTGCCTCCGAATCTGGTGTGCAAACCCTCGCTTTTCCTCGCCGAACGCATGCCTTTCCTGCACTCCCGCCGCCGATTTGTGCGCCAAACCGCCACCGCAACTCCTTGCATTCGTGACGGATTCCTGTTCTAGGATTTGTTTCACGTGAAACATCACGTCTTGCGAAACCGCAAATAGGAAGGCACCCGCCCCTCGCGCCTGGCCTTCGCCTCATAGCGCGTCTCCACCCAGTTCTCGAAAGGCTGTGCCGCCTCGCCTTCCTCGGCGAAGCCGCCATGGGCGGCAACGCGCTCCCGCGTCCACGCGACGTAATCGGCGATGTCGCTGGCGAACAGGAACAGCCCGCCGGGCACGAGCAGCCGGTGGAAGTGGTCGAGAGTCTCGCCATTGACGAAGCGCCGCTTCTTCTGCCGCTCCTTGGGCCAGGGATCGGGATAGAGCAGATAGATGCGCTCCAGCGAACCCGCCGGCAGTGCCTCCAACAGATAGCGGGCATCGCCGTCATGGATGCGGATATTGGCGAGCTTTTTCGCCTCGATCACGGCCAGAAGCTTGGCCACGCCGTTGACGAACGGTTCGGCCCCGATGAAGAAAACCTCGGGATGAAGTTCCGCCTGATGCGCCAGATGCTCGCCGCCTCCGAAACCGATTTCCAGCCAGGCGGGAGATTTCACCGCCGCGGCATCGAACCGGAGTTTCGGCAGCAGCTCGTCCACCAACTGCAAATGATGCCGGCCCACGGCTGGTCCCATGCCCCGCCCATAAGCTTTGCAAAGCGGACGAGCGCCGCCCATAAAATTGATAACGCTGACGATCCCCGCTCACTTCACCGCGGCTTTGAGCGCCTTGGCGAGATCGGTCTTCTCCCAAGAGAAGCCGCCATCCTTGTCGGGGGCGCGGCCGAAATGGCCGTAGGCCGAGGTGCGCGCATAGATCGGCCGGTTGAGACTGAGATGGGTGCGGATGCCGCGCGGGCTCAGATCCATGACCTTGGCGATCGCCTTCTCGAGCTTCGCTTCCTTCACCTTGCCGGTGCCGTGGGTGTCGACATAGACCGACAATGGCTGCGACACGCCGATGGCATAGGCAAGCTGGATGGTGCAGCGCCGGGCCAGCCCCGCCGCCACCACGTTCTTGGCCAGATAGCGCGCCGCGTAGGCCGCCGAACGGTCGACCTTGCTTGGGTCCTTGCCCGAGAAGGCGCCGCCGCCATGCGGCGCGGCACCGCCATAGGTGTCGACGATGATCTTGCGGCCGGTGAGACCGGCATCGCCGTCGGGGCCGCCGATGAAGAACTTGCCCGTCGGATTCACATGCCAGACCGTGTCCTTGGTGATCCAGCCCTTGGGCAGGGCCTTCTTCACGTAGGGCTTCACCAGTTTCAGCATGTCCTGGGAGGTAAGGCTTTCGTCCACATGCTGCTGCGACACCACGATCTGGGTGGCGGCGACCGGTTTGCCGTTCTTGTATTCGAGCGTGACCTGGCTCTTCGAGTCGGGTCCCAGCACCTTTTCCTTGCCCGAATGGCGCGCCTCCGACAGCAGCTTGAGAATGCGGTGGGCATAAAAAATGGGGGCCGGCATCAGCTCCGGCGTCTCGTCGCAGGCATAGCCGAACATGATGCCCTGGTCACCCGCGCCTTCATCCTTCTTCTCGCCGGAATCGACACCTTGCGCGATATCGGCCGATTGCTCGTGCAGCACGATCTCGATCTTGGCGGTCTGCCAGTGGAAGCCGGCTTGTTCGTAGCCGATATCCCGGATCGCCTGGCGCGCCGCCGCCTCGATCTTGTCATGGGTGACCGAGGCAGGCCCCCGGGTTTCGCCGGCGATCACCACGCGGTTGGTGGTGGCCAGCGTCTCGCAGGCGACGCGGATTTGCGATGGGTCCATGCCCTGGGCCAACGCCTCGCGATAGAAGAGGTCGACCACTTCGTCTGAAATCCGGTCGCAGACCTTGTCGGGATGTCCTTCGGACACGGATTCGCTGGTGAACAGGTAATTCTTGCGTGGCATGAGCGGATGTTTCTCCCGGGAAATTTGGACGCGCGTTTTCTTGGCAGCGTTGCAACGCCGGGTCAAGCGCGGCTGGATCGAACCGTCAGTCCTTCGAATCGGCGATCAGCCGGGCGAGCGCGGCGATAAGCTTGCGCTTGGTCGAACTGTCGGCGTCACGGAAGGCCTTGGCGAGAGTGACGCCTTCGGAATTCATCAGCGCGGTCATTACCGTATCTTCCTCGCGCGGCTCTCCGAAACCGCCCTTGTCGCCGCCGCCGGGCAGGTCCTCGAAGAAGAATTGCACCGGCACGCCCAGCGTCTTTGCCGCGTAGAACAACCGGCTGGCGCTGATGCGGTTCGTGCCCTTTTCGTATTTCTGCACTTGCTGGAAGGTTATTCCCAGGAGTTCGCCTAGCTTCTCCTGGCTCATGCCGACGAGCTGCCGCCGCATTCGCATGCGGTTGCCTACATGCACATCGACGAAATTCGGTTCTCGCCTCGCCATCTTGCCCCCAGACCCATTGTCCCCGGTCTGAATTGCGTGTGCTCGATGCAACCGGACATTCGTGCCAGTAGAACGTGCTCACGAGGTTGTGATCAATAATGCACATGGCTGCGCCACGCAAACAAAAAGTCGATTTTTCAGACCTTTTGACAAGGTTGACCGATGCAAACCGCGCGTCATTCTTTACGGCCGTTCAATACCGCTGTCGCCGCCGTCGCGAATGCCACCAACAGCAACAATGCGAAATCGCCGATGCCGGCATAGAGGGTTGGCGCTATGGCAGGTGGTAGTGTCGAATCGATGATACCTTCACTCGTCAGCGGCAGGCTTGCGTCAAGCCTGCCATGGGCATCGATGACGGCGGAAATACCGGTGTTGGCGGCTCGCACCATCGGCAGTCCTTGCTCGATGGCGCGCATGCGGGCCTGCGCCAGATGCTGATAAGGACCGGTCGATGTACCGAACCAGCCGTCGTTGGTCACATTGAGCAGCCATTGCGGCCGCTTCTTGCCATCGACAAGGTCATGCGGAAAGATTGCCTCGTAACAGACCAGCACGCCGGCATCGGGGGCTCCGGGGAGCTGCAGGTTGACGGGGCCCGCTCCGGCGGCAAAGCTGCCGGGCACCGTCACAACCTTGCGAAAGCCCAAAGGTTCGAGCAACCACTCGAAGGGCAGGAATTCGCCGCCGGGCACCAGCCGCCACTTGTCGTAGTGGCCAACCACATTGGCTTCGCCATCGAAGGCCAGCACGCTGTTATAGACAAGCGGATAGCCTGAGGCGTCCTTGCGCAAGGGATCGCGCCGGATGGCGCCCATGACCAGCACCGTCTTGCCGTTCAGTACACGGCGTAATTCGGCCCGCGCTCCGGCGCTTTCGTCGATCAGGAAGGGCAGTGCCGATTCCGGCCAGACCACATGGGTGATATCGGCGATCCCGCCCGGATAGGTGGCCGAGGGTTGAATGGTGAGCGCCACCAGTTTGTCGAAGATGGCGCGGGCATTGTCCTCGCGCCACTTGTCGTCCTGCGCGATATTGGGCTGGACGATGCGCAACCGCACACCGGCCACTTCGCCTGTCGTCGCATCGGCGAGGCGGAACTCTCCCCATGCCCAGCCAAGCGGCAAGAGCAGCGCCGCGCAAGCCGCGATCACCGCATCGCGTTGCCTCCAGCCCGGGCGCAGAAAGACCAGTGGCAGGCCCGCCCATAGGACGATGAGCAGGCTGAGCCCGGTCATGCCGATGAGCGAGGCGGTCTGCGCCAACGCCCCCATGCCGTCGGCGGCGAGCCCCGGTGCCGCCCATGGAAACCCCGTGAGCAGCCTCCCGCGCAGGAATTCAGCGCTTGCCAGAGTCGCGGCAAAGCCGAAGACCAGCGACAGCCCGCGCCACCTCGCCAGTTTCACGGCCACGGCCGCCACCGCCCAATAACCCGCCATGCCGCCGGCCAGCGCCCCCACCGCGAATGGCATCATCCACAGATAGGTCTTCGCATCGACGAGAAAGGCAAAGCCGATCCAGTGGAACGACACGACAAAATAGCCGAAACCGAAGCACCAGCCGGCAGCCAGTGCCGCCCACCAGCCGCGCGCCGCGATCCCCTCCAGCAACAGCAGCATGACCGGAACGGCAACGGCCAGCACCGGCCACAGTCCGAAGGGCGGCAGGGAAAACGCGGCCAACGCACCGGCCGCCAATGCCGTCAAGAGACGCTTGCCGCCGGTAAGTCCACGGATTTTTTCGGCCAATCGAATCATCGCTGCACTATAGGTGGTGTGGCAATTCTCTGATACAAAACCGCCCATCGAGGGAGCATCGCCATGAACGAGGCCGTCCGCAATCCGAAACCCGCCGGGGATATGATCCTGATCGAGAATCTGCCCTTTGCCACCGACAACGGCATCGCCGCCCGCGCCCGTATCGGGCTCATGGTGCTGGCCACCGATTATACCATCGAGCACGAATGGCGCCGCATCATGACGCCTCTCGGCGGCGTCGCCTTGTACCAGAGCCGCATCCTCAACGACAACCAAATAACGCCCGAGACGCTGCGCGCCATGGAGCCGCGCATCGCCGCGGCCACCGAAATCATTCTCCCCGGGGCCGACCTCGATGTCGTCGCCTATGGCTGTACCTCGGCGTCGATGGCGATCGGCGAAGAGAAAGTGTTCGAGAAAATCCGCTCGGTGCGGCCCGAGGCCAAATGCACCACGCCGATTACCGCCGCCTTCGCCGCCTTCCGGGCGTTGGGGGCCAAGCGCATCGGGGTGCTGACACCCTATCGCGCCGACGTCAACCGCATCGTCGCCGATTACATCCGCGCCCGCGGCTTCGATGTGCCGGTCTTCGGTTCCTTCAACGAGGAAAACGATGCAACGGTTGCCCGCATCACGCCGCAATCGGTGAAGGATGGCGTCGTGGCGATCAGGGACAAAGCCAAGATCGACGCCGTCTTCGTGTCCTGCACTTCGGTTCGCCTCGCCGAAGCGGCGCGCGAAATCGAGGCCGAAATCGGCCTGCCCGTCACCTCCTCCAATCATGCCATGGCCTGGCATGCGCTCCGCCTGGCGGGCGTCGATGACCGGCTGCCGCAATGGGGCTCGCTCTTCGCGCATTGATCCATGGCTGGCATTCCCGGCGATTGGTATGAAACGCAGAGCCTCGGCGGCGGGCTGACGTTGATCCGCGAGTGTTACGTGGCGAAATGGCTGCGCTGCAATATCTGGCATCTGCGCGGCCGCGACCGCGACATTTTGATCGACAGCGGCATGGGGCTCCGGCCGCTGAAACGGGAAATCCCGCGCTTGAGCGAGCGCAGCCTCACCGCTATTTCCAGCCACTGCCATTTCGACCATATCGGCGGCGCCCATGAATTCGCCGAGCGGCTGGGCCATGAAAGCGAGGCCCATATCCATGCCGCGCCCTCGCTTGCCGCCACCGCCGCCACCGGCTGGATCATGGCCGAAACATTCTTGGCCAAACCCTATGACGGTTTCGATCACACCCAATACCGCCTGACGGCCGCACCTCTCACCGGCTATCTCGACGAAGGCGACGTCGTCGATCTCGGCGACCGGGCGTTCAACGTCTTGCATCTGCCCGGCCATTCGCCCGGATCGATCGGACTTTATGAAAAATCGACCGGTATCCTGTTTTCCGGCGATGCCGTCTATGACGGCGCGCTGTTCGACACGACCTATCATTCCGACCGCGCGATTTACCGCGAGTCGCTAAAAAGATTGCGCGAACTTCCGGTCTCTGTTGTTTATGGCGGCCATTACGGCATCTTCGGTCGCGGCCGGATGATCGAGATCATCGACGCCTATCTGGCGGGAGGCCAGGCGGTCGGCGATGTATCAAATTGGATAAAGGCCCATGGCTAAGCTTTCGTCCCTGTGGAAGGCCAACAAGATTCTTCATGACGAGGTGATCCCGGCGCGCGGACACTGGAGCCGCATCGTCAATCGCGGCGAAACCCTTCGCATCGTCGATACCCAGGGCAAGCAGGCCGTCGATTTTCTCTGCTACAACGCCGGCGACGCCGACGAGCGCTACCACGCGCCAAATACCATGAAGAAAGCCGGTTCGATCTTTCTGACCAAGGGCCATGTCCTCTATTCCGACCGGGCCCAGCCGCTGTTCACCATTGTCGAGGACACGTTCGGCGGCCACGATACGATCGGCGGCTGCTGTTCGGCTGTCTCGAACAAGCTGCTCTACGGCATCCCCCATACCGGCTGCCGGGAGAATTTTCTCGATGCGCTCAAGCCCTACCGGCTCGGCTGGCGCGATATCGTGCCGAACGTCAACTGGTTCATGCGGGTGCCGGTCGATGCCGCGGGCGCCGCCGCCATCGCCACCGCGGCGTCCAAGCCCGGCGACTATGTGGACCTGCGCGCCGAGATGGACGTGCTCGCCGTCATCTCCAATTGCCCGCAGGTCTTGAACCCCTGCAACAATTACTTCCCCACCCCCATCCGCGTCACCGTCCTGGCGCCGGAAGAGGAATGAGGTTGGGTCAGCGCCGCCTGGCCACGTCCTCGGCCATCGAGCACAGGATTTCGAACATCATCACCACGCCCGCATAGGCCGTCATGCCCGAGGGGTCGAAGGGCGGCGAGACTTCCACTACGTCGGCGCCCACCAGATTGAGACCTCTCAACTCACGGAGCATTTGCTGGGCCTGGAAGGTGGTGAAGCCGCCCACCTCCGGCGTCCCGGTGCCCGGCGCGTAGACCGGATCGAGCATGTCGATGTCGAAACTCACATAGGTGGGGCCATCGCCCACGATCCGGCGAGCCTCGGCCATGATCGCCTTCGGCCCCTTCTCCATCGCCTCCTCGATGCGCACCAGCCTGACGCCCATCTTCTCGCCGTACTGAAAATCCTCGAGATCGTACATCGAGCCGCGCAAGCCGATCTGGATGGTGCGCTTGGGATCGAGCACGCCCTCCTCGATCGCCCGCTTGAACGGCGTGCCGTGGGTATATTTGAAGCCGCCGAAATATTCGTCATAGAGATCGGTGTGGGCATCGAAATGGATCATGCCGACGGGGCGTTTTTCGCCCACCGCGCGCAAGACCGGCAGCGAGCAGAGATGATCGCCGCCCGCCGACAGGGGCCGGATGCCCTTGGCAACCAGCTTCTTGAAATAGCTCTCGACCCGCTTTAGCGCGTCATCGACATTGGCGGGATTGACCGGACAATCGCCGAGGTCCGCCACATTGGCGAGATCGTAGGGCACGATATGCATGGTCTGATGCATGCGCCGCACCATGGAGGACTGGTCGCGCATCTGCCGCGGCCCATGGCGCGGGCCCGGGCGGTTGGTCGTGCCGCCGTCCCAGGGAATGCCGACCAGACCGATGTCGATCCCCTTCGCCTCCTCCAGCGGCACATGCGGCAGGCGCATGAAGGTGGCGATGCCGCCGAAGCGGGGTGTTACGAGTCCGGAAACGGGTTGGTTGAAATTGCTCATGGTTTCCTCAATTCTTGATGACAAGTTTTCGTGGGGTCTTGCACAGGCATTCAGCGCCGGTGGGCGTGATCAGGATGGTCTCCGACAATTCCAGCCCGCCGTCGTCGAGCCACAGCGCCGGCATGAAATGCAGCGTCATGTTGGGCTCGAGTCTCGTCTTGTCGCCGCGCCTGAGCGACATGGTGCGCTCGCCCCAGTCGGGCGGATAGGACAGGCCAATTGAATAGCCGGCGCGCGAATCCTTCTCGAAGCCGAAGCGCTTGAGCGTATCGAAGAAGGCAATCGCCACATCCTCGCAAGTCTGTCCCGGCTTCGCCCTGGCGAGCCCGGCTTCCGTCGCCTCCAGCACCGCCTTTTCCGCATCGAGAAATTTCTGCGGCGGCTTGCCCAGATAGACCGTGCGCGACAAGGGCGCGTGATAGCGGCGGTAGCAGCCGCCGATCTCGAAGAAGGTGCCTTCGCCCTTGCGGAACGGCCGGTCGTCCCAGGTGAGATGCGGCGCGGTGGCATCAAGTCCCGACGGCAGCATCGGTACGAAGGCGGAATAATCGCCCCAATTGCCGCCGGCCCCGAGGATCGCCTGCTTCTGCACTTCCGCCACCAGCACGTTCTTCGCCAATCCCGGCTCGACCAGTTCGACGATCCTTGCATGCATGGCATCGACGATCTTCGCCGCGCGCCGGATGAAATCGATCTCGTGACCGCTCTTCACCGCCCGCTGCCAGTTGACCAGCCCCGTGGCGTCCTGGAAAATTGCTTCCGTCAGATGCCGGCGCAGCGTTTCATTGGCCGCCGCCGAGTACCAGTAATTGTCCATCTCGACGCCGATGCGGGACCGGGGCCAGCCGCGGCCCGCAATTTCCCGCGCCAGATGGTCCATCGGATGACGCTCCGTGGACTGAACGAAATGGTCGGGGTAGCCCGCGATATTGTCGTGTCCCATGAATACGGTGCGCTTGGCGCCATTGCCATCCATGCCGCGGCCCCACCAGACGGGCTCGCCTTCGAGGCCCAGAAGCACCGCCTGATGCACATAGAAGGACCAGCCGTCATAGCCGGTGAGCCAGGCCATGTTGGAGGGATCCGACACGATGATAAGGTCGAGCCCGCGCGCCGCCATGGCGCTGCGCGTTTTGGCGATCCGCCGCTCATATTCGGACAAGGGGAAATGCAGGGCGACACCGGTCATCGCGCCAGTTTGGCCGGGCTGTAGTTTCCGCGCAAGAGCGTGGCACTGGATTGCCGCCGCGGCTTTCGCTAGGAAGCCGCCATGGCACAGGATTTCGGCATCATCGTCGTCGGCGCCGGCATTGCCGGCGCCTCGGTCGCGGCCCATCTCGCCGAAACTCACAAAGTTCTGATCCTCGAAATGGAGGAAAGGCCCGGCTTCCACTCGACCGGGCGTTCGGCGGCGACCTACGAGCCCAACTACGGCCCCGCCCCCATTCGCGCTCTCACCCGCGCCGCCCGCGGCTTTTTCGAGGCCCCGCCACAAGGATTTGCCAGCGGCCCCCTGGTGACGCCGCGCCAGACCGTTTTCTTGGCACCACCCGACCAGGCACTCGCCTTCGACAAGCTGATGCGCGAGCAGCAGGGCATGCGGGAAATCACCCTCGCGGCGGCCGGAGCGAAATTTCCCCTGCTCCGCGACGGCTACGCGGCGCGCGCCGTGCTCGATCCCGGCACCGCCGATCTCGATGTCGATCTGCTGCACCAGGGCTACTTGCGCCTGTTCAAGTCGCGCGGCGGAAGCTTGGCCTGCAATGCCGGGGTCAGGACTTGCGAGCCCGTGGCCGGCTACTGGACTGTCGAAACGCCTGCCGGAACCTTCCGCACACCCATCGTCGTCAATGCCGCCGGCGCCTGGGGCGATCGAGTAGCAGGGCTTGCCGGTGCAAAGCCCATTGGCCTGCAGCCGAAGCGCCGGTCCATCGCCGTCGTGCCCGCGCCCGAAGGCTGCGACCCGATGCAGTGGCCGCTCATCGGCGATGTCGGCGAGACCTGGTATGCTAAGCCTCAGAGCGGTAAGCTTCTCGTCTCGCCCGCCGATGCAACGCCGGTCGATCCGCACGATGCCTATGCCGACGACATGGCTCTCGCCGAAGGCATCGACCGTTTCCAGCAGGCCGCCACCATCGCGGTGACCCGTATCGAACGCGCTTGGGGCGGGTTGCGCAGCTTCGCCCCCGACGGCAACCCGGTCTGCGGTTACGACCCGGCCTGCGAAGGTTTCTTCTGGCTCGTGGGCCAGGGCGGCTACGGCATCCAGACCGCCCCCGCCCTGTCGCGCCTGGCGGCGGCGCTGGTGCGCGGCGAGGCCGTCCCGGCCGATATCGCAGCCGAGGGATGCGACGTAGGGGACTTGTCACCGGCCCGCTTCTTGCGCCATGCTTGAGACGTGAATTCGCCCCGCTACGATTTTTCCGGCAAGACCGTGCTCGTCACCGGCGCCAGCCGCGGCATCGGCTTTGGCGTCGCCGAAGGCTTTGTCAGGGCGGGCGCCCGCACCGTCATTCTCTCCGACAGCGATTTGATTTTCGACGCCGCCGCCAGGCTCGGCGCCGCTGTCACGCCGCTCAAATGCGATATCACCGGCCGTGAGGCGGTCGATCGCGCCATCGCCTCCCTCGACCGCATCGACATTCTGATCAACAATGCCGGCCTCGAGCGGATCACGCCGGTCGACGCTCCCGATCCCGAAACCGAAGCGGCCTTCCGCCGCATCGTCGACATCAACGTCAACGGCACCTGGTGGGTGACCCGCGCGGCGGTGCCGAAGATTCCCGATGGCGGCCGTATCGTCTTCACCGCCTCGATCTGGAGCCGCACGGCGGAAGCGGGCTTTGCCGCCTATGTCGCCTCGAAACACGCCACCCTCGGCCTCATGCGCACCCTTGCCAAGGAATTGGCGCCGCGCCGCATTTCGGTCAATGCCGTCTGCCCCGGCTGGGTCAAGACCGATGCCGCCATGCTGTCGCTGAAACGCATGGCGGAGCGCACCGGCACGCCCGAGGCGGAACTCCTCGACCGGATTACCGGCGCCCAGCTGCTGCCCGGCCTCATGGAACCGCCCGACATGGCCGACACCTACCTCTTCCTCGCCTCCGGCGCGGCGCGCAACATCACCGGCCAGGCTTTCACCGTCGACCGCGGCGAGACCCTGCCATGACCACGGCCCTCATTACCGGCGCGGCGCGCGGCATCGGCGCCGCCTGTGCCAAGGCGCTGGCCGCTTCCGGCATGGAGGTGATCTGCGCCGATCTCCTGAACTGCGCCGGAACGGCGGCCGCCATCGGCAAGTCCGCCCTGGTGCGCACCGTCGACGTGGCCGATGAGGCCAGCGTCCTCAACCTGTTTGGCACTGTCGATCGTCTCGACATACTGGTCCATTGCGCGGGCATCATCCACGAGAAGCCGCTGCTCGAAACCACCGCCGCCGAATTCGACCGGGTGATCGCCGTCAATTTGCGCGGTTCCTTTCTCGTCGGCCGTGAAGCGCTCCGCGGCATGAACGGCCGGGGCGGCGAAGGCCGCGTCATCATGATCGCTTCCGACCTGGCCTATTACGGGCGTGAGACCTTCTCGCCCTACGTTGCGTCAAAGCATGGCGTGCTTGGCCTGGTGCGGTCCTGGGCCAGGGAATTCGCCCCCGATATTCTGGTCAATGCCATTTGCCCCGGCCCCATTGACACGGCCATGCTCGATGCCGCCAACATGAGTCCGGAATGGCGGGAGAAGGAGCTGCGCATACCGCTGCGGCGTTTCGGCCAGCCGGAAGAGATTGCCGCACTCGCCGCGTTCCTTGCAGGGCCCGGCGGGCGCTATTTCACGGGCCAGGGCATCGGCCCCAATGGCGGCAGCATCATGCCGTAATGATCACAGGGAGGAAGACATGAAACTCAAGACAGTATTGGCCGCCACGGCACTTCTGGCGCTGGCCACGGCGGCGCAGGCGGCGGAAAAGGTCAGGGTCGGCATCTGCGTCTCCTGGCCCGGCTATTCGAGCTATGAGATCGTCAAGCAGAAGAACCTGCTTCCCGATTACGATATCGAACAGACCAACTTCGAGGATCCGGTCGGCGGCCATTCGGCGCTGGCCGCCGGCCAGATCGATGTTTACCACTGCACCGCCGATTATGTGCCGCTCGCCGTCGAGCGCGGCACCGACACCGTGCAGGTGACATTCACCGCTCCCTCCTATGGCGTCGATCATATCGTCACCAGCCCCGGCATCGATCCGAAGGACCTCAAGGGCAAGAAGGTGGCCGCGCCCCAGGCCTATATCGGCCAGTTGCTGATGGGCATGTGGCTCGATGCAAACGGCGTCAATGTGAACGACGTCGAATGGGTCAATCTCAACGCCGACGAAGCGGTGGGTCCCATGATGTCGGGCGATCTTGCCGCCGCCTATCTCTACGAGCCGTGGCTGTCGAAGGTGACCGGAGCGCTCGCCGGATCGAAAAGTGCCGGCGATTCCTCCGAGCCCGTGTTCCTGCGGACCGGCATCTTCATGGACGTCATCTACATGAACCGGAAATTCATCGCCGAACACCGCCAGGCGGCGAAGGACATGTTGAAGGGCCATTTCCTCGCCATGGGTGCCTGGCATAACGATACCGGCGGCGTGAACCAGATTTTCGCCGATTTCCTCAAATGGCCGAAGGCCGATGTCGAAGGCGTCATCGGCACCGATGGCAAGTCGCTTGAGGGCGGCGTCTATATCTACGACTTCGACGAAGCGGCCCGCGTCTGCGGCGTTCTCGACGGCGATCCGCCCTTCGGTCTGAAGAACGGCGGCATCTTCGCCACCGCCGCCCTGGTCAATGACTGGTGGATCAAGCTCGGCCTGATGAAGGGCAAGGTCGATACCGCCAAGGGCATCGACTGCTCGCTGCTTGGCGATCTGGTCAAGGACGGATTCCGCCAGTCGTTCCAGGCGAAGAACTGAGTTCCGTGGCCGTAAGGCCCCGCCACATATTCGAGTTCCTCAAGCCCATACCGTCCCCATGGACGGCAGGGCTTGGGGTGGCCGTGTGGGTCATCTTCTTCGCCCTGTGGGAAATCGCCGTCCGCGGCGGCTTCGTCACCGAACTTCTCCTGCCGGGTCCGCTCACGGTGCTCGCCACGCTGGCGCGGCTCATGGTGTCGGTGGAATTTCTCTGGGACATCGCGGCGAGCGTCAGCCGTATTCTGGTGAGCTTCGCCGCGGCGGCGGCGATCGCCGTTCCCCTCGGCATCGTCATGGGCGCTTTCCGCACGGCGGAAGCCTTCTGGAATCCGTTCATCGCCGCCTGGCGCTATCTGCCGGCGCCCTCTTTCGTGCCGATCCTGCTCATGTGGTTCGGCACCGGCGAGGGACCGAAGCTGGCGCTGCTGTTCGTCGGCGTCGTCTTCTTCCTAGTGACGCTGGTGCTCGATTACACCAAGCAGGTGCGCAGCGAATTCATCGAGACCTCGATGACGCTGGGCGCCACCCGGAGGCAAATCCTGTGGACCGTGGTGGTTCCCGCCGTCATGCCGAACGTCGTGGTCGCCATGCGCCAGATGCTGGCGGTAAGCTGGACCTATCTGGTGGTCGCCGAAATCGTCGCCTCGACCACCGGCATCGGCGCCATGATGATGCGCGCCCGGCGCTTTTTGCACACCGATGAGATCATGGCCGGCATCGTCGTGATCGGCGTGTTGGGCTTGCTCTTCGATCTGCTGTTCCGCCTGCTGCACCGCTGGCTCTTCCCCTATGTCGAGGAGCGCGCTCGATGACGGCGCTCCTGACCCTCGACCGGGTGGGCAAGGTCTTCCAGGCCGGCAAGGGCAAAACCATCGAAGCCATCCGCGGCGTCTCCTTTGCCGCCGCGCGCAACGAGATTTGCGTGCTCCTCGGGCCCTCGGGCTGCGGCAAGTCGACGGTGCTGCGCATGGTGGCGGGGCTCGAGGAGCCGAGTTCCGGCACTATTGCGCTCGCTGGCCGCAAGATCGAAGGACCCGGCCGCGACCGCGGCATGGTGTTCCAGGCCTACACTTCCTTCGACTGGCTCACCGTCGAGCAGAATGTCGAATACGGGCTGCGGCTGCGCGGGCTGGCCGCGGCCGAGCGGCGCGAGCGGGCCCGCCGGTTCATCGATCTGGTGCAGCTCACGCAATTCCGCGATGCCTACCCCAAGCAGCTGTCCGGCGGCATGAAACAGCGCGTCGCCATCGCCCGCACCCTGGCCAACGATCCCGCCATGCTGCTCATGGACGAGCCATTCGGCGCCCTCGATGCCGAGACCCGCTGGCATATGCAGGAACTATTGATCGGTATTGCCGCCGAGGCCAGGACCACCATTCTCATGGTGACGCATGATATCGAGGAAGCGATATTCCTTGCCGACCGCATCGTTTTCATGTCGCGCCATCCCGGCACCATCGCCGCCGATATCGTGCCCGAATTCAAGGGCGGAAGGCGCTTTGCCCGCAAGGAAGAGGTACTCGAGCTTCCCGGCTATGCCGCCCTCGAACGCGACATCATGGGGATGATGCGCCAACAGGCCGGCTAACCGGCCGGATTTCCCTTCTTTCCCAAAATCTGCTTATATGGGCGACGCCCCGGCGGGGCGTTCAAAAAAGCGTATCAGGGAGATAAATCATGAAATACAAGAAACTGTTCGGCGCAGCCTTGCTCGTATCCACGATGCTGGCCGCGGGAGCGGCCGACGCCAAGTCGCTGGTCTACTGCTCCGAGGGCTCGCCGGAGAATTTCACCCCCGCCATGAATACCACCGGCACCAGCCTCGATGCGGCGCGTCCGGTCTACAACCAGCTTGTCGAATTCGAGCGCGGTTCCACCAACGTCGTTCCGGGTCTGGCCGAGAGCTGGGAAGTCTCGCCCGACGGCACCGTAATCACCTTCCAACTGCGCAAAGGCGTCAAGATCCATTCCGGCGTCAACGGCTTCACGCCGAGCCGCGATTTTAACGCCGACGACGTGATCTGGTCCTTCGAGCGCCAGTGGAAGGCGGAGCATCCCTACAACAAGGTTTCCGGCGGCGCCTATGACTACTTCAACGACATGGGCATGCCCGATCTCCTGAAGTCCATCGAGAAGGTTGACGATTACACCGTCAAGATGACGTTGACCGGCCCCAATGCCCCGATCATGGCCAATCTCGCCATGGATTTCGGCACCATCCATTCGGCCGAATACGCCAAGTACCTGATGGACAAGGGCACGCCGGAACAGTTCGACCAGATTCCGGTCGGCACCGGCCCCTTCATGTTTGTCGACTATCAGAAGGACTCGGTCATTCGTTTCAAGGCCAACCCGGATTACTGGGGCGGCAAGGCCAAGTTCGACGATCTCGTCTATGCCATCACGCCCGATCCGACGGCCCGCTACGCCAAGCTCAAGGCCGGCGAATGCCAGATGATGATCGCACCGAACCCGGCCGATCTCGATGCCATGAGCAAGGACCCCGACATCAACCTCATGTCGCAGGCCGGCCTCAACATCGGCTATCTCGCGATGAACGCGCTCAAGCCGCCCTTCGACAAGGTCGAGGTGCGTCAGGCCATCAACATGGCGATCGACCGCGACGCTATCCTCAAGGAAGTCTATCAGGGCGCCGGCCAGAAGGCTAAGAACCCGCTGCCGCCGACCATCTGGTCCTATGACGACAGCACCCAGGATTATCCCTACGATCCGGCCAAGGCCAAGGAAATGCTCGCGGCCGCGGGTGTCACTTCGCTTGAGACCGATCTGTGGTGGATGCCGGTGCAGCGCCCCTACAATCCGAACGCCAAGCGCATGGCGGAAATGATGCAGGCCGACCTTGCCAAGGTCGGCATCAATGCCAAGCTCGTGTCTTTCGAATGGGGCGAATACAGGAAGCGCATGCAGGCGGGCGAGCACCAGATGGGGCTCCTCGGCTGGACCGGCGAC
>CAYOZR010000042.1:0-2550 GCA_964408555.1 uncultured Aestuariivirga sp. | reverse complement strand
CAATGGCGATCCGGACAATTTCCTGTTCCTGCTGGCCTGCAAGGAAGACGGAACGCCGAACTCCCAGAACATCGCCAAATGGTGCAACAAGGACTTCAACGACAAGCTGGCACAGGGCGCCAAGCTGTCGGAGAAGGCCGACCGCACCAAGATCTATCAGGAAATGCAGGCGATCTTCAAAGCCGAAGCTCCCTGGGTGACCATCGCGCACTCGACCGTCTTCGAGCCGGTCAGCAAGAAGGTCGTCGATTACAAGATCAGCCCGTTCGGGCGCCATGAGTTCTATGGTCTCGACGTGACCGAGTGATCGCATGCGATCTAGCGGGGCGGCGGCAATGCCGCCCCGCACTGCATTTTCCGGCATTCTGACATGATCCGCTTTCTCCTGAGGCGCCTGGCGCTGACGCTGCCGACCTTCCTGGCGCTGATGTTCCTCACTTTCATGATGATCCGCCTGGTACCGGGCGATCCCATCGAAGTGAGGCGCGGCGAGCGCGGCATATCACCCGAGCGCCTGGCCCAGCTCCGCCACGAGATGGGCCTCGACCAGCCGGTGTGGAAGCAATTCGCCGACTATGTCTGGGGCCTGTTGCACGGCGATTTCGGCACTTCGATCATTTCCAAGTCCCCCATCGCCCATGAATTCCTGACGCTGTTCCCGGCGACTCTCGAACTTACCCTCTGCGCCATGCTCTTCGCCATCGCCATCGGCGTGCCCGCCGGCGTCATCGCCGCTTCGCGCCGCGGCGGCATCTACGATCAATCCCTCATGGGCCTGGCGCTCACCGGCTATTCCATGCCGATCTTCTGGTGGGGCTTGATCCTCATTCTGATCTCATCGGTCTGGCTGGGACTGACACCGGTTTCCGGCCGTGTCGATCTCATCAAGTTCTACTTCCACCCCGTGACCGGCTTCATGCTGATCGACTCGCTCGTCTCCGGCCAGAAGGGCGCCTTCGCCGACACGCTGCGCCATTTGATCCTGCCGACCATCGTGCTCGGCACCGTGCCGCTCGCCGTCATCGCCCGCATGACCAGATCGTCGATGCTGGAAGTCCTCGAGGAGGATTACGTCCGCACGGCGCGCGCCAAGGGCCTGCCCATGTACCGCGTTATCGGCATTCATGCCTTGCGCAACGCGCTCATTCCGGTGGTCACCGTCATCGGCCTGCAGGTCGGCAGCCTGCTGGCCGGTGCCGTGCTGACCGAGACGATTTTCTCCTGGCCCGGTGTCGGCAAGTGGCTGATCGAGTCGATCGGCCGCCGCGACTACCCCGCACTACAGGGCGGCATCATGCTGATCTCGACCATCGTCATCGTCGTCAACGTGATCGTCGATATGCTCTATGGCCTGATCAATCCGCGCATCCGCCATGGCCACTGACGCGGCGATCGCCGTGCCGATGGCGCCACCGGGAGCGTTGACCTCCTTCTGGCGTGCTTTCCGCGAGAACCGCGGCGCCGTCATGGGGCTGACCGTCGTGTCGGTCATCGTCTTTCTCGCCGTCTTCGCCGGATTTCTGGCGCCGCACAATCCGCTCGAGCAGTACCGCGGCTTCACCCGGCTGCCGCCGGTATGGGCGGAGAACGGCAACTGGCAATTCGTGCTCGGCACCGATGCGGTGGGCCGCGACATGCTCTCGCGCCTCATGCACGGCGCCCGCATCTCGCTGTTCATCGGCCTTTCGGTGATGGCCGTGTCGATGGTCTCCGGCGTCGCGATGGGTCTTGCCTCCGCCTGGTTCGGCGGCATCGTCGACGTCGTCATCATCCGCATCATGGACCTGATCATGTCGATCCCCAGCCTGGTGCTGGCGATCCTCATCATGGCCATCCTCGAACCCAGCCTGCAGAACACCATCATTGCCGTCACCGTCGTCGGCCTGCCGCGCTATGTGCGCCTGGTGCGCGCCTCGGCGCTGTCCGAACTCACCAAGGATTATGTGACGGCGGCGAAGGTGGCCGGCGTCCGGCCCTCGCGCCTGATGCTGGTGACGGTGCTGCCCAATTGCCTGGCCCCGCTCATCGTCCAGGCCGCACTCGGCATTTCCGATGCCATCCTCGAGGCGGCGGGCCTGGGTTTTCTCGGCCTCGGCGCCCAGCCGCCCATGCCGGAATGGGGCGCCATGCTCGCCGACAGCCGCGAATTCATCACCGCGGCGCCGTGGATCATGGCCTTCCCCGGTATCGCCATCCTGATCACCGTGCTCGCCATCAACCTTATGGGCGATGGCTTGCGCGACGCCCTCGATCCCCGGCTGAGACGGAGTTGAGCGTGCCGGGCTGGCTCGATACCGCGCTCGTTGCCGCCGTTGTTTCGGCGGCCGTCACGGCCATGGGCGATCCGATCCTCTTAACCAGGCCACGCTCTTGCGAGTTTGGGGCCGGCGGAGGAGAGAGTTAGGCATGGCCCTCCTCGACATCCAGAACCTCACCGTCGAATTCAAGACCGGCCATGGCTGGTTCCGGGCCGTGGACGGCGTGTCGCTCACCGTCGATGCCGGCGAGGTGCTGGCGATCGTCGGCGAGTCGGGCTCGGGCAAGTCGGTA
>CAYOZR010000041.1:2387-22793 GCA_964408555.1 uncultured Aestuariivirga sp. | reverse complement strand
TTGCGCCGCGTGGTCTTGACGCCCGGTGCCGCCTGGCGGCGCTTGTATTCGGCGACATAAAGCATGTGCTGGACGCGCTTGACCAGCGCCTCCGCATGGCCGCGCTTGACGATCTCGGCGACCGGCATTTCGTTCTCGACGAGGGAGGCGAGAATGTCGTCGAGCACCTCGTAAGGCGGCAGCGTGTCCAGGTCGGTCTGGTTTTCGCGCAGTTCCGCCGTCGGCGCCTTGACGACGATGCGCTCGGGGATGACAAGGCCTTGTGTGTTGCGCCATCTGGCGAGGCGGTAGACGTCGGTCTTGTAGACATCCTTGATCGGATTGAAGCCGCCGTTCATGTCGCCATAGAGCGTTGCATAGCCCACCGACATTTCCGACTTGTTGCCGGTGGTGAGCACCATCGAGCCGAACTTGTTGGAAATCGCCATCAGCACCGTGCCGCGGGCGCGCGACTGGATGTTTTCCTCGGTGACGTCGCGGTTCCGGCCCGCGAACATCGGCTTGAGCGCCGACAGGAAGCCTTCGACCGGCTCCCTGATCGGCACCACGTCGTAACGCACGCCCAAGAGCTTGACGCAGGCCTCGGCGTCAACCAGGCTCTCCTTGCTGGTATAGGCATAAGGCAGCATCACGCAATGGACGCGGGTTCCGCCCAGCGCATCCACCGCCATGCTGGCGACCACGGCGGAATCGATGCCGCCCGAAAGCCCCATCACCACGCCGGGGAAACGGTTCTTGTCGACATAATCCTTAAGGCCAAGCACGCAGGCTTTCCATGTTTCTTCTTCGCCTTCCGGCAGCCTGGCGATCTCGCCCTTGGCCATTCGCCATTCGCCATTCGCTCCCTTCGTCCATTCGGTGAGCGCCAGTCTCTCCTCGAACATCGGCATCTGCAAAGCCAGCGACCGGTCGCCGTTCAAGACGAAGGAGGCGCCGTCGAAGACCAATTCGTCCTGGCCGCCCACCTGGTTGAGATAGGCGAGCGGCAGGTGGGTTTCGGTGACCCGCGCGACCGCCAGATTGAGTCGCACGTCATCCTTGTTGCGCTCGAAGGGCGAGCCGTTGGGAACCAGCAGGATTTCGGCACCCGTCTCGGCCAGCTTCTCGCAGGTCTCCTCGGTCCAGATATCCTCGCAGATGGGAACGCCGATGCGCACCCCCTTGACCACGACGGGCCCCGGCGCGGGGCCCGCCTGGAACACGCGCTTTTCATCGAAGACGCCGTAATTCGGCAAATCGTGCTTGAAGCGCAGCGTCTCGATCCTGCCGCCATTGAGCAGTGCCACCGCATTGTGGAGCTTCGCCCCTTCGCGCCAGGGCAGGCCGATGAGGATGGCGGGACCGGATTTGGTTTCGGCGGCAAGCTCTTCGGCTGCCGCTTTGCAGGCGGCGACGAAGGAGGGCCGCAGCACCAAGTCCTCCGGCGGATAGCCGGAGAGGAAAAGCTCCGGAAACAGGATGAGATCGGCACCTCTGGCCTGGGCGCAGGCGGCCTTCGCCTTGGCCAGATTGGCCGCGATCGCGCCCACCGTCGGATTGAGCTGGGCGAGCGCTATGACGAGTCTCTCGGTCATGGCGGCGGTTTAGCCGAGGGACGTTGACGGGTCCATGAAAACTGCGCAATGAGTGCCCATGATCCTCAAGGACCTCATCGCCAATCAGCCGCCCGATGCGACCGCCCTCGCCGCACCCGAGCGCGCTTCGATGAGTTACGGAACCTTCACGGCGTTGTGCGACGCCACTATCCAATCGCTCAATGGTCTCGGCCTCGGCCGCAATGACCGGCTGGCGATGGTGCTGCCGAACGGGCCGGAAATGGCGGCGGCATTCGTCGCCTGTGCCTCGGCGGTAACCGCGGCACCGCTCAACCCCGCTTACCGCGAGGATGAATTTCACTTCTATATGGAAGACCTGAAGGCCAAGGCCCTGCTGGTCGAGGCGGGGAGTTCATCGCCCGCCATTGCCGCCGCCCGCCGCCTCGGTATTGCGGTGCTGACGCTGGTGCCGGCCCGCCAGGCGGGAAGCTTCACTATCGTCGGCGATGCCCTGGCTGCGCCTTCGCAGGAAGGTCCGGCGCAAGGCGGTGACGTGGCCCTGGTGCTGCATACCTCCGGCACCACCTCGCGGCCCAAGATCGTGCCGCTCAGCCATGCCAATCTCATCGCCTCGGCCAACAACATCGTGCGCACCCTGCATCTTTCGCCCGCCGACCGCTGCCTCAACATCATGCCGCTGTTTCATATCCACGGGCTCGCCGCCGCGATCCTGGCAACCCTGGCCAGCGGCGGCTCGGTCACCTGTACGCCGGGTTTCAATGCGCTCAAATTCTTCGCCTGGATGGAGGCGGCGAAACCCTCCTGGTACACGGCGGTGCCCACCATGCATCAGGCCATTCTGTCGCGCGCCGCGCGCCATGCCGGCGCGATCGAGGCCGATCGCTTGCGCTTCATCCGCTCGAGCTCGGCCTCGCTCCCCGTGACCGTCTTCGCGCAACTGGAGGAGAGTTTCGGCTGCCCGGTGATCGAAGCCTATGCCATGACCGAAAATGCCCATCAGATGACCTCGAACCAATTGCCGCCGGGCCGGCGCAAGCCCGGTTTCGTCGGCTGTGCCGCGGGACCGGAGGTTGCCGTGATGGCGCCGGACGGAAGCTTGCTCGGCCCCGGCGAGGAAGGCGAAATCGTCACCCGTGGGCCCAATGTCACGGCGGGCTACGAGAACAATCCGGCGGCGAATGAGGCGGGCTTCGCCTTCGGCTGGTTCCATACCGGCGACCAGGGCGCAATCGATGAAGACGGCTATCTCAAGATCACCGGGCGCCTCAAGGAGATGATCAATCGCGGCGGCGAGAAGGTGGCCCCCGTCGAGGTCGACGAGGTGCTGATGCATCATCCCGCCGTGCATCAGGCGCTGACTTTCGCCATGCCGCACGACAAGCTCGGCGAAGACGTGGCGGCGGCGGTCGTGCTGCGCGAGGGTGCCACGGCGAGCGAGCGCGACTTGCAGGATTTCGCCAATGCCAGGCTCGCCGCCTTCAAGGTGCCGCGCCGAATCGTCTTCGTCGCCGAGATTCCGAAGGGTGCGACCGGCAAGCCGCAGCGCATCGGGCTGGCCCGGAAGCTGGGGCTGGCATGACGAAAATCTGCATCTTCGGCGCCGGTGCCATCGGCGGCTATGTGGGAGCGAGGCTTGCCCACAAGGGCGAGGCCGAAGTCTCGCTCATCGCCCGGGGGGCCCATCTCGACGCCATGCGGGCCAGGGGCCTGACGCTGAAGCAGGGCGGCGAGACCATCACCGTGCATCCAAGAGTGACGGCTATCCCTTCGGAACTCGGCCCCCAGGATTTCATCATCCTGACGCTGAAAGCGCACGCCGTGCCGGGCGTCGTCGGCGCCTTGCAACCGCTCATCGGCAAGGACACCGCCATCCTGTTCGCCCAGAACGGCGTGCCCTGGTGGTATTTCTACAAGCATGGCGGACCCCATGACGGGCGGCGGCTCGCCAGCGTCGATCCAGGCGGCACGATCTGGTCGCGCCTCGGCCCCGAGCGCGCCCTGGGCTGCGTCGTCTGGCAGGCGGCCGAGATCGAGGCGCCGGGCGTCGTCGCCCATCAGTATGGCGGCCGCATGCCGGTGGGCGAGCCTTCGGGCGAGATGAGCCCGCGCGCCGCCGCGTTGAGCAAGCTGTTGACCTCGGCCGGCATCAAGAGTCCGCTGCGCAATAATCTGCGCAATGAAATCTGGCTCAAGCTGTGGGGCAACCTCAGCTTCAATCCCGTCAGTGTACTGACCAATGGCATGCTGGATCGGCTCGCCGCCGATCCGGGCACCCATCGCGTGATCAAGGCGATGATGCAGGAGGCCCGCGCCGTGGGCGAGGCGCTCGGCATTTCCTTCGCCGTCACCGCCGAAGAACGGATCGCCATGGCCGCCAAGGTGGGCGCGCACCGCACCTCCATGCTGCAGGATGTGGAGGCCGGCAGGCCCGCGGAACTCGATGCGCTGCTCGGCGTTGTTATCGAGCTCGCCGAGATCGCCGGCATCCACACGCCAAGCTTGCAATTGATTTACGATCTCGCCAAATTCCGCTGCCGGGTCGCGTAAGGTTCCGCGCCGGTCAGAAAGGTCAGCCCATGCGTCTCGACAATGAAAAGCCCAGCGACAATATCGAGGACCGCCGCGGCCAGGGCGGTGGCTTCGGCTTTCCGCGCGGCGGTGGCGGCCGCGGTTTCAACATACCCATGGGCGGCCGCGGCGGCAGCCTGAGCTTCCGCACCATCATTATTCTGATCGTCGTCTATTTCGCCCTCAAGTGGGTTTTCGGCATCGACCTCCTGCAGACGATCGATGATGGCGGTGTCCAGAATCCCGGCGGCACCGGCAGCGAGATCACCATTCCCGGCGGCAGCACCGATGTGACAGGTACCGGCGGCGATAACGTCGGCGGCACCGGCACGGCGGATGTGACCGGCGATGCCGGCAAGCAGTTCGTCTCGCGCGTGCTGGGCTCGACCGAGCGCGTCTGGGGTGGGATTTTCACCAATATGGGCCAAAGCTACGAGCAGCCGAAGCTGGTGCTGTTCGCCGGCTTCGTGCAATCGGCCTGCGGCATGGCGCAATCGGCGATGGGGCCGTTCTATTGTCCGGGCGACCGCAAGGTCTACATCGACCTCTCCTTCTATCGGGACATGAAGGACCGGCTCGGCGCGCCCGGCGATTTTGCCCAGGCCTATGTCATCGCCCATGAGGTGGGCCATCATGTGCAGAACCTGTTCGGCATCGCCGATAAGGTCCAGCAAGAACGCATGCGGGCGTCCGAGACCGAAGCCAATGCCCTGTCGGTGAAGATGGAACTGCAGGCCGATTGTCTCGCCGGTATCTGGGCGAAGGAAGCCGACGCTTCGGCGCATATTCTGGAACCGGGCGACATCGAGGAGGGCCTCAACGCCGCCGCCGCCATCGGCGACGACCGGCTGCAGAAACAGTCCCAGGGCTACGTGGTTCCCGATACTTTTACCCATGGCACGTCCGAGCAGCGGGTCCGCTGGTTCAAGACCGGGTTCGCGGCGCGCGACATGGGCGCCTGCGATACCTTCAGCGCCGACCCACTTTAGAGTCCGGACCCTAGACCAGGGGCGCGGCCAGGAATTCGGGCCGACCCTCAATACGCTCTGAAAACGCGCGCAGTGTGGGGTGCCGATCGCGGCTCACCACCTCGGGCAACACGAATTGAGTGAAGCGCCAAGCGACCGCGACCGTTATATCCGCTTGCATCATCCGGTCAGAAACCAGCCAGGGATTGGCGTTGCACATCTCTTGCTCAAGAAGCCGGTAAGCGCCGGACAGTTGCGTTTGGATGCGGTCGAGCCATGGCTGGTGCCGTTTTTCAACCGGCCGAAGGTTCCGTTCGTAGACGATCTGCACTGTCTTCTCGCAGGCCGCAAGGGCGAGTGCGATCAAACGCAAAGCGGATGTGCGTGCGCGGGTGTCTGTCGGCATCAGACTTCTTTCGGGGCCAGCGACATCTTGCAAGTGCTCGAGGATGAGTGTCGAGTCCATCAACACGGTGCCGTCATTCGCTATGAGTGTCGGGGCCTTCACTACTGGGTTGATGCGGGCGAACTCATTGAAACCGTCGAACACTGAAAGTGGGCGGTGCTCGAAAGGTAATCCGACCACGGCAAGCGATATGGCCACGCGGCGCACGTACGGCGAGTCCATCATACCGATGAGCTGCATCAAGCCCCCTTTCGATTCCTACCGGTTTCGAAATTTCACAATGTTAGTGACTACAAAAGTAGTTACTATGTATTAACTACTATCATAGCCATGTTGCGTCAAGTGCCGGCTGAACTGGATAGACATCCGGCACCACCATGGCGGACAGTTGAAGATGCACTTCCAATGGGCTTGGGACTTGGACGCGGCGCGGCGCGGAGGAGGTTGTCATGGCGAGTGATGGAGCAGGGCAGAACAAGCTGGTTGCGGCACTCCAATTGCTCGGATTCACGACCTATGAGGCGAGGGCGTATCGCGCTTTGCTCGCCTTAGCCGCTCCGGCAAACGGTTACGAGATAGCACGCGAGGCAGGGGTACCGACCTCGAAAATTTACGAAACGCTCAGGCGCTTGGCCGAGAAGGGCGCTGTCATGGTCAACACCTCGGATCCTGTCACCTACGCTCCGGTTCCGCACCGTGATCTTACTGCGCGTCTGCGGGAACAGACCGAAGCGACGCTTGCTTCGGTCGAGACCGAGTTGGAGGCAATGCCACATGGCGGAGTGTCCGGCCTAACCTGGACCGTCGCGGGCCCCGAAAACGTGGTCGACCTCATGCGGCGTGTCATCTGCCGCGCCCAACGATCCGTCTTCGCCGCGCTCTGGGACCCGGAGCTGGAACGGCTTGCTCCCGAGCTTGAGGCGGCCCACCGCCGCCGGGTGGACCTACAGGTCGCGATCTACGGATCGTTTCGGCTCACTGTCCCGCGCAGCTACGACCTCGCCGCCTGTGGCGCGAGCGCCGAGGAGCGTCTTGCCGGACGACGCCTGTCCGTGCTCATCCGCGATAACGTCGAGGCCGTTGCCGCGGAAGCGCATCCGGGCGGCTTCGAAGCGATCTGGAGCGAGAATCGCGTCTTCTCGCTTCTCTGCACCGAGTACGCCAAATCCGATATCATGGGGCGCTGCCTCATCGATGCGCTCGGCGTACAAGCCTACGAACGCCTTCGCCGCGAGCGACCGGAGCTGCAAACAATGTTGCGACCGGAGCAGCTTCCGGAAGCCCGACGCTCCGGCGGCATTGAATGAAGCAAGCAGCGTCTTCCCGGGGAACGCCGATCGAGGCGCGGGATGGACGGCTCAATGGCGCGCGACATGGGCGCCTGCGATACCTTCAAAGCCGCCGGACTTTAGACACGCGCCGTCTCTTCCTATTGATAAAGATCAAAGCGGCAGCCGCATCGATTGTGTTAAATGGCACTGTAAGCGAGAGGAGCGGCCTTGGATGCCGCAATGGAGTGGAACATGACGAACAAAATCTTGTGCGCGACGGAAGGCGCACCCCATTCGGAGCATGCGGTTCAGTTCGCCGCGGAAATGGCGGCGAAATTGGGTGCCGATCTCGCCGTCTGCATCGTTAACGTGGCGCACGGCGGCGCCCGCGGCCCACTGATCTATACGATGGAAGATAGTGAGGTGAAGCGGGTGCTCGATTCCGCCGCCGCCACCGCCAAGAAGGCCGGCGCCAAGAAGGTGCAGGAGGTGGCACTGCGCAGCCGCGATGCCGCCGCCGCAATCGTTCAGTACGCGGAGGAAAACGGCTTCGACCACATCGTCACCGGCACCGGCGACAAGCATGGCGTTTCGCGCCTGATGCTGGGCTCGGTGGCCTCCGACGTGGCCAGCCGCTCGCACTGCACGGTAACCGTGGCACGCTAAGCGGCGAGCCTTTCGTATAGGTTTTCCGGTAAAGCGGCTTTTGGGTATTTTCCCTCGTCCCCATGGGGCGGGGGAAAGTTTGTTTGCGCTTCGATCGCCGGCAGTCGCGCCCAATCTCGAGAAACCGAAGTCCGGTTCGACGCTGCCGTTGGAAAAGCGGCGTTCGCCGGCCGATTGCGCGGAGCTTTGCGGTTCCAAATCGTCCCGCTATGCTGAGGCCGGAACGAGGTGGCAGGCGTGGCGAGAGGCAGCAGGAAAACCGGACCGCCAGTAAGATTCGCCGGCAGCGACCTGACCGGCTCGTCGGCCAAGTCGCTCAACAAGGCGATCGATATTCTGGTGGCGCTGGGGCAGGTGCCGGAAGGCATGAGCCTTCCCGATATTGCGCTGATGGTCGGCCAGCCGAAATCGACCATCCACCGCCTGCTCACCGCTCTCGAAGGCCGACGCTTCGTGCGCTATGAAGCCGATGCGCGGCTGTGGAAAATCGGCGTCGAGGCCTTCGTCACCGGTTCGGCCTTCCTGCGCAACCGCGACATCGCCGCCTTCGCCCGGCCTCTCATGCAGGCCCTCGTCAACGACAGCGGCGAGACGGCGAGCCTCTATATCGACGATGACGGCGAGATCGTCTGCATCGGCCAGGTCGAGTGCCGCCAGACCATGCGGGTGATCGCCAGGCCCGGCGGCCGCGCCAAGATGCACGCCTCGGGTTCCGGCAAGGCGTTGCTCGCCTATTATCCGGCGGCACGGCTCGATCAGATCGTCGAACGCCATGGCCTGCCGGCGTCGACGGAGAAGACCATCAACACGCCGCAGGCGCTGCGCCGCAATCTCGAAGCGGTGCGGAGCGCGGGCTTCGCCGTCGACGATGAGGAGAACGCGCTTGGCATCCGCTGCGTGGCCGCCGCCGTTTTCGATCACGCCGGCGAGGCGATCGCCGCGATTTCCATTTCCGGACCGGCCTCGCGCATCGTCGATGCCCGCATTACGCCGCTCGGCGAAAGGGTGCGAGGCGCCGCAAGGAGCCTGAGCAAATCCCTTGGCGGCAGCGAAATCGGATCTAACATTCCACAAGAATGAATTTGTAAATAGCTGATATATAATAGAAAATTCATTCTGTTCCATAATTCGAAATACTGTCCCATAATATGGACTGATACCGGGCGGCACTGTTAGAAGGGAAATACGCCAAACCGATCCGCCGGGAGAGACCCCATGCCGCGCATGACCGCCGCCGCCGCCGCCGTTGCCGTGCTTGAACTGGAAGGCGTGCGCACCGTGTTCGGCGTGCCCGGCGCCGCCATCAATCCGGTCTATGCCGGCATGCGGCCGAAGAATTCGATCCGCCATATTCTGGCCCGCCACGTCGAGGCCGCTTCCCACATGGCCGAAGGCTTCACCAGAGCCGCCCCCGGCAATATCGGCGTCTGCATCGGCACCTCGGGGCCGGCCGGCACCGACATGATCACCGGCCTCTATTCGGCCTGGGCCGATTCGATCCCCATTCTCTGCATCACCGGCCAGGCGCCCCGCGCCCGCCTCTACAAGGAGGATTTCCAGGCGGTCGATATCGAATCGATCGCCAAGCCCGTCACCAAATGGGCGGTGACCGTGCGCGAGCCGGCCCAGGTGCCGTATGTGTTCCAGCAGGCCTTCCACCTCATGCGCTCGGGCCGGCCCGGCCCGGTGCTGATCGATCTGCCCTTCGACGTGCAGATGGCCGAGATCAACTTCGATCCCGACACCTATCAGCCCTTGGCCGTCCACAAGCCCAAGGCAAGCCGCGCTCAGATCGACAAGGCCTTTACCATGCTCAATGAAGCGGAGCGCCCCTTGATCGTGGCGGGCGGCGGTATCATCAATGCCAATGCTTGCGCCGCCCTCGTCGAATTCGCCGAGCTGACCGGCGTGCCGGTGATCCCGACGCTGATGGGCTGGGGCAGCATCCCCGACGACCATCCGCTGATGGCGGGAATGGCCGGACTGCAAACCAGCCACCGCTATGGCAACACCACGCTGCTCGCCTCCGATTTCGTGCTCGGCATCGGCAACCGCTGGGCCAACCGGCACACCGGCTCCACCGAAAAATACATGGAAGGCCGCAAATTCGTGCATGTCGATATCGAGCCGACCCAGATCGGCCGCGTCTTCATGGCCGACTACGGCATCGTCTCCGACGCGGCAGCCGCGCTCGATCTTCTCCTCGCGGTGGCGAAAGAATGGAAGAAGGCCGGCAAGCTCAAGGACCGCAGCACCTGGGTGGCCCAATGCCGCGAGCGCAAGCGCACCATGCTGCGGCGCACCCATTTCGACGACACGCCGATCAAGCCGCAGCGCGTCTATGAGGAGATGAACAAGGCCTTCGGCCGCGACACCTGCTATGTCTCGACCATCGGCCTGTCGCAGATCGCCGCCGCCCAGTTCCTGCATGTCTACCGCCCACGCCACTGGATCAATTGCGGCCAGGCGGGACCTCTCGGCTGGACCATTCCGGCGGCCTTGGGCGTCGTTGCCGCCGAACCCAAGACCGAGGTCGTGGCGATTTCCGGCGACTACGACTTCCAGTTCCTGATCGAGGAATTGGCGGTCGGCGCCCAGTTCAACATGCCCTACATCCATGTGCTGGTGAACAACTCCTATCTCGGACTGATCCGCCAGTCGCAGCGCGGTTTCCAGATGGATTATTGCGTGCAGCTCGCCTTCGACAACATCAACGCGCCGGAGTTGAAGGGCTATGGCGTCGATCATGTGAAGGTGGTCGAGGGCTTGGGCTGCAAGGCGATCCGGGTGACCGAGCCTGGCGAGATTCTGCCCGCCCTGAAACAGGCGCAGAAATGGCGGGACGAGTTCCGCGTGCCGATCGTGGTCGAGATCATTCTCGAGCGCGTCACCAATATTTCCATGGGCACCGAGCTTGCCAACGTCACCGAGTTCGAGGAGCTTGCCAAGGCCGCGGCCGATGCGCCGACCGCCATCGCAATGCTGGATTGAGGATCGACCGTCATGCCGAAATTCGCCGCCAATCTTTCGATGCTGTTCAACGAGGCGGGATTTCTCGACCGCTTCGCCGCCGCCGCCAGGGCGGGCTTCAAGGGTGTGGAATATCTCTCGCCCTTCGATTACCCGGTCAGCCAGATCGCCGAACTGCTGGCAAAGCACGGGCTCACCCAGGTCCTGTTCAACCTGCCGGCCGGAAACTGGGGGGCCGGCGAACGCGGCATCGCCTGTCACCCCGACCGGATGGCCGAATTCCAGGACGGTGTCGGCAAGGCCATCGACTATGCCAGGGTGCTGGGCAACAGGCAGGTGAACTGCCTGGCCGGTATTGCGCCCAAGAATGTTCCCCACGAGAAAGCGGAAGAAACCTTCATCGCCAATCTCCGCTTCGCCGCGGAGAAGCTCAAGACGGCCGGCATCCTGCTGATCGCCGAACCGATCAACAGCAACGACATCCCGGGCTTCTTCCTCAACCGCTCGGCCCAGGCCATCGCCATCTTCGACAAGGTGGGCTCGGATAATCTCAAGCTGCAATACGACATTTATCACATGCAGCGCATGGAAGGAGAACTCGCGAAGACCATCGAGCGCCTGATGCCGCGCATCGCCCATATCCAGATCGCCGGCAATCCGGGCCGCAACGAGCCCGACGTCGGCGAGATCAATTATCCCTATCTCTTCGCCCTGATCGACCGGCTTGGTTATGCGGGCTGGATCGGCGCCGAATACAAGCCGGCCAAGGCAACCGAAAAGGGTCTCGGCTGGATGAAACCATGGAGGCAGTGACATGAAAGTCGGATTCGTCGGGCTGGGCATCATGGGCCGTCCCATGGCCGGGCATCTCATGAAGGGCGGTCACGCGCTCTATCTCAACACCCGCACGAAGGTGCCGGACGAACTGATCGCCGCGGGCGGCGTCGCCTGCGCCACGGCGGCGGAGGTGGCGCGCCAGGCCGATGTCATCGTCATGATGCTGCCCGATACGCCCGATGTGGAGAAGGTGCTGTTCGGCAAGGCCGGCGTCGCCGAGGGTCTGAGCAAGGGCAAGACCGTCGTCGACATGAGTTCGATCTCGCCCATCGAGACCAAGCGCTTCGCCGCCCAGATCGCGGCCCTCGGCTGCGATTATGTCGATGCCCCGGTTTCCGGCGGCGAGGTCGGCGCCAAGGCGGCAACCCTCACCATCATGTGCGGCGGCGGCGAGCCGGCTTTCGCTCGCGTCAAGCCGCTGCTCGATTTGATGGGCAAGAACATCACCCTCGTCGGCGGCGTGGGCGACGGCCAGACCACCAAGGTGGCCAACCAGGTGATCGTGGCGCTGACCATTCAGGCGGTGGGCGAGGCGCTGCTCTTCGCCTCCAAGGCCGGCGCCGACCCCGCCAAGGTGCGCCAGGCGCTGATGGGCGGCTTTGCCTCGTCGAAGATTCTCGAAGTGCACGGCGAACGCATGGTGAAACGCACCTTCAATCCCGGCTTTCGCATCGCCCTGCATCAGAAGGATCTCAATCTTGCCCTCGACGGCGCCAAGACTTTGGGCCTGTCGCTGCCCAATACCGCGGTGGCCCAGCAAATGTTCAGCGCCTGTGTCGCCAATGGCGGGGCCGCCTGGGACCATTCGGCGCTGGTCAAGGCGCTGGAGCTCATGGCAAACCATGAAATCGGCGGGGGCAAACCGGCGGGCTAGGTGGCCTGCTGACAGGCTTGCCCCGAGGGGGAGTTGATGGCGTCATCCGGTTTCGATCCGCGGGGGATTCTGCGTTCGCTCTTCGACACCGCGATCGATGCCGCCGATCCGTTTCGCGCCGTTGCCGCCAATCTGCCGGCGCCGCCGAAAGGCCGCACAATGGTGGTGGGCGCCGGCAAGGCCGCCATTCAGATGGCGGCGGCGGTCGAAGCGAATTGGCCGGGACCGCTTGAAGGTTTCGTCGTGGCGCCGCACGGCTATGCCTCGGGTTTGAAACGCATCGAGGCGGTCTATGCCCGGCATCCGGTGCCGGACCAGGGCAGCCTCGCGGCGGCGGACAAGGCGCTGGCGCTGGCCTCGAGCCTCGGCAAGGACGATCTCATGATCGCGCTCATCTCCGGCGGCGGTTCGGCGCTGATGTCGAAGCCCGCCCCCGGCATTGCCATGGACGAGAAGCTCGGGCTTGTCGCCGCGCTGCTCAAATGCGGCGCCAACATCGCCGAACTCAACTGCGTGCGGAAACAGGTCTCCGCCATCAAGGGCGGCAGACTGGCGCAAGCCGCGGGAGAGGCCACAATCCACACGCTGGTCATTTCCGATGTGCCGGGCGACGATCCGGCCATCGTCGCCTCAGGGCCGACGGTCGCCGATCCGACTTCTAAGCGCGATGCGCTGGCCATCCTCGAACGCTACCGGCTCGAAATTCCCACCTCGGTGCGCCGCTGGCTCGCGGCAACCGATGAAGCGCGCAAGCCACTTCGCAGCGATAATGTTGTGCGCGTCATCGTCTCGCCGCGGGCATCGTTCCGCGCCGCCTCCGCCAAGGCGAAACAGATGGGACTGAGCGTGCTCTATCTCGGCGACCGCATCGAAGGCGAGGCGCGCGAAGTGGCCAAGGTCCATGCCGGGATCGCCGTGCAGATTTTGCAGAATGACGAGCCGGTGAAGAAACCCTGCGTCGTGCTGTCGGGCGGCGAGACCAGTGTCACGGTGCGCGGCCGAGGCAGGGGCGGACGCAATGTCGAGTTCATCCTGTCGCTGGCCATCGCTCTGGCGGGCGAGAAGGGAATTCACGCTCTCGCCGGTGACACCGACGGCGTCGACGGCATGGAGCAGATCGCCGGCGCCCGCATTGCGCCCGATACGCTGGAGCGGGCAAGGGAACTCGACCTCGACGCCATGGCACATCTCGAAAACAACGACGCCCACAGTTTCTTCGAGACGCTCGGCGATCAGGTGGTGACCGGTCCGACCCAGACCAATGTCAACGATTTCAGGGCCATTCTGATAGGCGCGTGAGGATTTGCCATGAAGGCATCGGAGTCGTTCATCGCCATCGGCCACCGCTATTTCATGGCGGTGGCGGAGATGGGCTCGGTGCGCGCCGCCGCCCGGCAGCTGAATGTCGCCGCCTCCGCCATCAGCCGCCAATTGATCATGCTCGAAGCCCAGCTCGGCATCGCGCTCTTCGACCGCGGCGGCCGCAATCTGGAACTTTCGCCGGCGGGCGATGTGCTGCTGCGCGGCCTGCGCGCTGCCTCGCAAGGCCATGAAGAAACCCTTGATCATTTGAGCGCGCTGCGCGGACTGAAAAGAGGCCGCGTCAGGGTGGCGACCGTCGAAAGCCTTTCCGTTTCCGTGCTGCCCGACGTGCTGCTTGAATTCGCCAAGCGCTATCCCGGCCTCCAGGTGACGGTAACGGTGGCGGGCTCCGATGCGGTGACCGAGCTGGTGCGCGATCATCACGCCGATGTCGGTTTCACATTCAATCCGATGGCGCTGGAAGGCCTGGATGTCGAACTCACCCGCGACCTGCAATTGGGCGCCACCATGGCTCCTTCCCATCCGTTGGCCAAGGCCAAGAAGCTGACGCTCGCCGACTGCCTCGCCTATCCGGTGGCCTGGCCGTCGCGGGGCCTGAGCCTCCGGGCCATTCTCGACCGCGCCACAACCGCCATGGCCCGCCAGCCGCAGCCCGTCTTCGAATGCAATTCGCTGCGGCTGATGGCCTCGCTCGCCAGGCGGGGCAGTTGCATCGCCTTTCAGACGCCGATCGGCATCGAGCAGGAATTGCAGGCCCGCAGCCTGGTCTTCGTGCCGCTTTCCGACCGCCGGCTTCCGGCCGACCGGCTGATGATCGTGCGCCGTCCCGGCCGCACCGGCAGGCTCGCCGCCGATGCCTTTCTGGCCTTGGCGAAGGAGCGATTGCCCGCCGGCAGGGGTGTGCGAAAATAGTGCACGGTCTGTAATGCTTACTCTGCTTTTTCGAACGGCAAGACTGTGTTAGTGAAGAACGCAAGCGGCCAAAAAAATAAGAACCGCAACGCCGATCAGGGGGAAACGAAAGCGGCCATGGGGCGCCTCACCACGCATGTACTCGATACGGCATCGGGGGCCCCTGCCGCCGGGCTGAAGATCGAGTTGTTCCTGCTCGACGGCGGAACCGTCCACCTCAAGACCGTTCACACCAATGCCGATGGGCGCGCCGATGACCCGATCCTCGAAGGCGCCGCTTTCCTGCAGGGTCATTACGAGCTGCGCTTCCATGCCGGAGACTATCTGCGTGCCCAGGGCGTGAAGCTGCCCGAGCCCGCGTTCCTGGATATCATTCCGATCCGCTTCGGCATCGCCAATTCGAGCCGGCATTATCATGTGCCGTTGCTGCTCTCGCCCTACGGCTACTCAACCTATCGCGGGAGCTGAGCCCCATGCCGCGCCATTCAATCCGTTTCCTCCGGCGGGGGCAGGTGGTCGAGCTCGCAGCCGTACCTCCCATGCGGACCGTGCTCGACTATCTGCGCCTCGAGGAAAAATCGCGCGGCACCAAGGAAGGCTGCAACGAGGGCGACTGCGGCGCCTGCACCGTGGCGCTGGGCTCGTTGCGCGGCGGCCGCATCGTCTATGAGCCGGTCAATGCCTGCATCCTGCTGATGGGCCAGCTCGACGGCAAGGAACTGGTGACTGTCGACGATCTTGGCCAGGACGGCGCGCTGCATCCGGTGCAGCAGGCCATGGTCGAGAAGCACGGCTCGCAGTGCGGCTTCTGCACGCCGGGTTTCGTGATGGCGCTGTTCACCCTCTATCATTCGGGCAAGCGCCCCAGCCGCCAGGAGATCGTCGATCACCTCGCCGGCAATCTCTGCCGCTGCACCGGCTACCGGCCGATCGTCGATGCCGCACTCGACTCCTGCACCGGCAAGGCGGTCGACCGCTGGGCCCGCGAGGAAAAACGCGCCGCCGCACAGCTCGCTGCCCTCAGTGACGGGTCCGATGTCTTTGTCGGCGACGATGCAAGCTTCGTGGCCGTTCCGGCCAAGGCCGAGACCCTGGCAGGCCTCGCCGCCCGCCATCCCGATGCGACGATCGTTGCCGGCGCGACGGACGTGGGATTGTGGATCACCAAACAGCTCCGCGGCCTGCCGAAGATCATTCATGTGAGCGGTGTTGCGGAACTGCACGAGATCGCCGACGGCCGCGACAGGCTTTCCCTCGGTGCCGCCGTCACCTATGCCGAGGCCGAACCCTATCTGGCGGCGATCGATCCCGATTTCGGCGAAGCGCTGCGCCGCTTGGGAGCCAAGCAGGTGCGCGCCTGCGGCACGGTCGGCGGCAACATCGCCAATGGTTCGCCGATCGGCGACACGCCGCCCATGCTCATCGCGCTCGGCGCCACATTGCATCTCCGCCACGGCGAGGCCCTGCGGCAGATGCCGCTCGAACGGTTTTTCGTGAGCTACGGCAAGCAGGACCGCAAACCCGGCGAACTGGTGTGGCGCATCGATGTGCCGAAGCTCAAGGCCGATGAAGTATTCCGCAGCTACAAGATTTCCAAGCGCTTCGACCAGGATATTTCCGCCGTCATGGCGGCGTTCAAGTTCAGCCTCGAAGGCCGCCGCATCGCCGCCGCGCGCATCGCCTTCGGCGGCATGGCGGCAACACCGAAGCGGGCCTCGCGCACTGAAGCCGCCCTTGCCGGTGCGTCTCTCGACGCGGCCGCCTCCTGGGGCAACGCTATTCTGGCGCTGGCCGAGGATTATCAGCCGATTTCCGACATGCGCGCGTCGGCCGGCTACCGCCTCGATGCGGCGCAGTCGCTGTTGCGCAAGGCGCTGATCGAGACGGCGGGAAAGGCCAGCCGCGAGACGCGCCTCATGGGCCTGCGCGGGGAGGCCGCCTGACATGGGCATTGCCCGGCGCAAATTCGAAACCGAGGCGGTGGGCCTGTCGCTCGCCCATGACAGTGCCGCCCTGCATGTGCAAGGAACGGCCGCCTATATCGACGACATGCGCGAGCCCGAGGGCCTGCTGCATGTCGTGCCCGGCTATGCCAAGGAAGGGGCCAGAGGCCAGATCAAGTCGGTCGATCTCGATCGGGTCCGCAACTATCCCGGCGTCGTCGCGGTGCTGACCGCCAAGGACATTCCCGGAATCAACGATTGCAGTCCGTCGATTGGCGGCGATCCGATTCTCGCCGACGGTGCAATCGCGTTCCATGGCCAGGTGGTTTTCGCCGTGGCCGCGGAAACCCGCGACGCCGCCCGCCGCGCCGCGCGCCTCGCCCGGATCGAGATTGCCGCCGAAAAACCGGCGGTGACCGCCGATGACGCGGTGGCCATGAAGACCAAGGACGTGCTGCCGCCTTACGAATTCAAGCGCCGCGATGTCACCAAGGCGCTGGCCGCCGCCGCCAACCGCATCGCCGAGAGCTTTCTCGTCGGCGGCCAGGAGCATTTCTATCTCGAGGGCCAAATCGGCATGGCGAGCCCCGACGAATATGGCGGCATGATCGTTTATTCCTCGACCCAGCATCCGACCGAGGTGCAGCACCTGATCGCCAGGATGCTCGGCGTTGCCGATGCCTTGGTCACCTGCGAATGCCGCCGCATGGGCGGCGCCTTCGGCGGCAAGGAAAGCCAGGCGGCGCAATGGGCGGCCCTTGCGGCCTTGACGGCCCGCCTCACCGGCCGGCCCGCCAAGTGCCGGCTCGACCGCGACGAAGACATGATCATGACCGGTAAGCGCCACGATTTCCGCGTCAATTATGCGGCGGGCTTCGACAAGACCGGCCGCCTCGCCGCCGTCGATGTCGAGTTCCTGTCGCGCTGCGGTTATTCGGCCGATCTCAGCGGCCCGATCAACGACCGCACCATGTTCCATGCCGACAATACCTATTTCTATCCGGCCACCCGCATCCGCACCCGCCGCCTCAAGACCCATACGGTTTCCAACACGGCCTTCCGCGGTTTCGGCGGACCCCAGGGCATGCTGTTCAGCGAGCGCATGATGGATGCGATCGCCATCAAGCTCGGCCTCGATCCGCTCGATGTCAGGAAGCGCAACCTCTACGCCAAGGGCCGCGATCGAACGCCCTATGGCATGAAAATCGAAGACAACATCGCCCTCGACGTGATCGAGCAGCTGGAAGCCTCGTCGGACTATCGCGCCCGCCGCGACGCCGTGAACGGCTTCAACGCCAAGGGTGGAACCTTGCGCAAGGGCCTGGCGCTCACCCCCGTCAAGTTCGGCATTTCCTTCACCCTCACCCATCTCAATCAGGCGGGCGCCCTGGTGCACGTCTATACCGACGGCTCCGTCCATCTCAATCACGGCGGCACCGAGATGGGGCAGGGGCTCCACACCAAGGTGGCCCAGGTGGTTGCCGAGGAATTCGGCCTGCCACCCGGCCGCGTCCGCATCACCGCCACCACGACCGCCAAGGTTCCCAACACGTCCGCCACGGCGGCCTCCTCCGGCGCCGATCTCAATGGCATGGCGGCGAAGGCGGCGGCGGGCACCATCAAGTCGCGGCTGGTGGCCTTTGCGTCGAAGCACTGGAAGGTGCCCAAGTCGCGCATCCGCTTCGACAAGGGCCAGGTCATCGTCGGCAACCAGGTGATCGGCTTTGGCGAGCTGGCGAGGAAGGCCCACCAGGCCCGCATTTCGCTCTCCTCCACCGGCTACTATGCGACGCCGAAAGTGGCCTGGGACCGGGCCAAGGCCAAGGGCCGGCCGTTCTATTATTTCGCCTATGGCGCGGCCTGCGCCGAAGCGACCATCGACACGCTGACCGGCGAAATGCGCATCGACCGCGCCGATATCCTCCACGACGCCGGCCGCTCGCTCAATCCAGCGATCGACATCGGCCAGATCGAGGGCGGCTTCGTCCAGGGCATGGGCTGGCTGACCACCGAGGAACTGGTCTATGACGGTGACGGAAAGCTTCGCACCCATGCGCCGTCCACCTACAAGATTCCCTGCGCCTCCGACGTTCCCGCCGATTTCCGCGTCAAGCTCTACGAGTCGAAGGGCAACCGCGAGGACACGATCTACCGCTCCAAGGCGGTGGGCGAGCCGCCCCTGATGCTGGCGATCTCCGTCTGGTCGGCGATCTTCAATGCGGTGGCGGGGATCGCGCCGGGACGCATTCCGCCGCTTGACGCGCCCGCGACGCCCGAGGCCATATTGCGGGCCGTGAAGGCGGTGCGGTCGTGAAGACCTGGGCTCTTGTCCTCAAGGCGCTGGAGTCCCACGGGCGTTGTGCCCTGGTCTCGGTGGTCGAGACCGAGGGCTCGGCGCCGCGCGATGCCGGTGCCCGCCTGGTGGTGACGCCGGAGGGTTTTCACGGCACCATCGGCGGCGGCAGCCTCGAATGGCGGGCGATTGCCGGAGCCCAGAGCCTGCTCGATCGCGGGGCCGGCGTGAAATTCGCCTCCCATGCGCTCGGCCCCGATCTCGGCCAGTGCTGCGGCGGCCGGGTGCGGCTTGCCACCGAGATTTTCGATGCGTCGAATTTGCCCGCGGTGCGCGGTCTGGCGGCGCGCGAGGCGCAAGGCCGTTTCACCGTGAAAGGCCGCATCGCATCCCTCGATATCGTGGAAAGCTTCGGCGACGACAACCGCCGCCTCTATCTCTTCGGCGCCGGCCATGTCGGCAAGGCGCTGGTGCTGGCGCTCGCCCCCTTGCCCTTCGACGTCCATTGGATCGACAGCCGCCCCGGCGCATTTCCGGGCGCCGTTCCGCGGAATGTCACATTGCGCGACAATGCCGACCTGGCCGAGGCGCCCGGTGGCAGCCTCGTCTACATCATGAGCCACAGCCACGCCCTCGATCTCGCCATCGCCGTTGAGGCACTCCGCAATCCGCGCGTTACCCATGTCGGACTGATCGGCAGCGCCACCAAGCGCGCCCGCTTCGTCAAGCGCCTGCGCGAGGCGCAGGTCGCGGAAGCCCGGATCGAAGGCATAATCTGCCCGATCGGCGTGGCCGGCATCCGTTCCAAGGAACCGGCGGCGATCGCCGCGGCGACGGCGGCGCAACTCATCCTGCTCGATGAAGGATTGCGGGCCGCCCTGCCGGCCGAGGAAACGCGACAGAGGGGGGCCGCGTGAAAGCCAATCCGGACTATCTCCTCGAGGCCCTGCATGTGGTGAAGGTGTTCGGCACCTTGCGGGCCAACGACGATGTAACGCTGCGCATCAAGCCCGGCGAAATCCACGCTCTGCTCGGCGAGAACGGGGCCGGCAAATCCACCCTCGTCAAGATGATCTATGGGGCGCTCCAGCCCACCTCCGGCGAATTCCGCTGGAAGGGCGAGAGGGTTCAGATAGCCAATCCGGCCGCCGCCCGCAAGCTTGGCATCGGCATGGTGTTCCAGCATTTCTCGCTGTTCGAGGCCTTGACGGTGGCCGAGAACATCGCCCTCGCTCTGCCCGGCGATTTCAATCTCGCCGCCCTCTCCGGGAAGATCGCGCGGGTGTCGAAGGAATATGGCCTGCCGCTCGAACCCACCGCCGTCGTTGCCGACTTGTCGGTGGGCGAGCGCCAGAGGATCGAAATCGTCCGCTGCCTGCTGCAGGAACCGCGGCTCTTGATCATGGACGAGCCCACCGCCGTTTTGACGCCGCAGGAAGCCGACCAACTCTTCGTCACTCTTGAGCGGCTGGCGCGGGAAGGCTGCGCGGTTCTCTATATCAGCCACCGCCTCGAAGAGGTGAAGCGGCTCTGCCACAACGCCACCATCCTGCGCCACGGCAAGATCGTCGCCAATGTCGATCCGGCGAAGGAGACGGCGGGCAGCCTGGCCAAGCTCATGGTCGGCGGCGATATCCATGTGGTCCGCCACGGCCGCAAGCCCAGGCCGGGCGATGTGCGGCTGCGCCTCGACCATCTCCATCTCGCCGCCGACGGGCCGTTTGCCGTCGAACTCAAAGACATTTCCCTCGAGGTGAAGGCCGGCGAGGTGATCGCCATCGCCGGTTTCGCCGGCAACGGCCAGTCGGATCCGTTCGAT
>CAYOZR010000041.1:0-2377 GCA_964408555.1 uncultured Aestuariivirga sp. | reverse complement strand
CGGCGAGCGCCGGCTCGAGCGCGCCGGCATGATCGCCATCGATTCCGAGCCTTGCGGCCATCACGGCGTCAATCTCCGGCGCAACAAGGGGGCGGCCTTCGTGCCGGAGGAACGCCTCGGCCATGGCGCCGTGCCGGGCTTCACGCTGTCCGACAACATCATCCTGACGCGGCATTCCTCCGACCGCAATCTGGTCAGGTCCGGCCTGCTGCAGAGGAACGGCGCGGCGGGGGTCAGCGAGCGGGTGATCAAGGCTTTCGACGTGCGCAAGGGCAAGCCCGATCCGGAAGCGCGCGCGCTGTCCGGCGGCAATTTGCAGAAATTCGTGGTCGGCCGCGAACTCGACCGCAAGCCCGGCATTCTGGTGGTCAACCAGCCGACCTGGGGTGTGGATGCCGGAGCTTCCGCCACCATCCGCCAGGCCATCGTCGACCTGTCGCTCGACGGCGCCGCCGTGCTCGTCATCAGCCAGGATCTCGACGAGATTTTCGAGATCGCCGACCGCATAGCCGTCATCTCGCGCGGGCAATTGTCGGAGGCCTATCCGGCCTCCAAGATGAGCGCCGAGAAGATCGGCCTGTTGATGGCCGGCGCCCATGAGGTGAGGGAGGCCCGCCATGCGCATCATGCTTGAAAGGCGCGGCGAACATTCCGACACCATGGCGCTGCTGTCGCCCTTCATCGCCTTTGCGCTGACCATCGTCAGCGGCGGCATCATCTTCGCGCTGCGCGGCGACAATCCGGTTGCGGCGCTCTACGTCTATTTCGTCGAGCCGCTCACCGCCCTCTGGTCGATCGAGCAGCTTATCGTCAAGGCGACGCCGCTGGTGCTGATCGGGGTTGGCCTTGCGGTCTGCTACATGGCCAATGTCTGGAACATCGGCGCCGAGGGGCAATTGACGATTGGCGCCGTTGCCGGCGGCATGATTCCGGTGCTGTTCCCCGCCTGGCAGTCGCCGCTCACCCTCGTCGCCATGCTGCTTTTTGGCATGGCCGGCGGCATGATCTTCGGCGCCATTCCCGGCTATCTCAAGAACCGCTTCAACGCCAACGAGATCCTGACCTCGCTGATGCTGGTTTATGTGGCACAACTGTTTCTCGACTGGCTGGTGCGCGGCCCATGGCGCGACCCGCAAGGCTTCAATTTTCCCAAGACCGTCACCTTCGAAGGCTGGCAGTTGCTGCCCACCATCTCGGGTTCCATCCATCTCGGTTCCGCCTTCGCGGTGATCGCGGTGGCGGCTCTCGCCTTCCTCATGGGACGCACCCTCAAGGGTTTCGAAATCCGCGTCGCCGGCAACGCGCCGCGCGCCGGCCGTTTCGCCGGCTTCTCGCGCGAGCGCATGGTGATGTTCTGCTTCCTCTTGTCCGGTGGATTGGCGGGGCTGGCCGGCATCGTCGAGGTCGCCAGCACCGTCGGCCAGTTGCAGCCGCAGATTTCGCCGGGCTACGGGTTTGCCGCCATCATCGTGGCTTTCCTCGGCCGTCTCAATCCGCTGGGCGTGCTGTTCGCCGGGCTCCTCTTGGCGCTGAGCTATCTCGGCGGCGAGGCGGCGCAGATCACGCTCGGCATTTCCGACAAGATCGCCAAGGTGTTCCAAGGCATCCTGCTGTTCTACATTCTCGCCTGCGACACGCTGATCCTCTACCGCATCAAATTCGCGTCCGGCCGCGCCCCCGCGCCCCAGGCGGTGGAGTAGAGCCATGGAGATGATCTACGCCGTCGCCCTGACCATCATGACCGCCGCCACGCCGCTGCTGCTTGCGGCGATCGGCGAAGTCGTGGCCGAACGCGCCGGCGTCCTCAATCTCGGCGTCGAAGGCATGATGGTGATGGGTGCCGTCTGCGGCTTCGGCGCCGCCTTCCTCACCGGTTCGCCCTGGCTCGGCGTCGTCGCGGCAATCATTGCCGGAATGGCGATGTCCGCGATGTTCGGGTTTCTCACCCTCACGCTGGTTTCCAACCAAGTGGCGACCGGACTGGCGCTGACGCTGCTCGGCCTCGGCCTCTCGGGGTTGATCGGCGAGGCCTTCGTCGGCCAGCCGGGCGTCAAGCTGCCGAATGTGGCGGGCATCGATCCGCTTATTCCCGGCGCCTTCCTGCTCACCGCCGCCGTCGCTCACGTGCTGTTCCGCACCAAGACGGGGCTCGTCATCCGCGCCGTCGGCAACAGCCATGCCTCGGCCCATGCGCTCGGCTACGACGTCATCGGCGTGCGCTATCTCTGCGTGCTGTTCGGCGGCGGCTGCTCCGGGCTCGCCGGTGGCTATCCGTCGCTTGCCTATCCGCCGCAATGGGTCGAGAAAATGACGGCCCGCCGCGGCTGGATCGCGCTGGCCGCCGTCGGCTTAGCCTCCTTGCGGCCGTGGCTCCCCC
>CAYOZR010000040.1:0-22965 GCA_964408555.1 uncultured Aestuariivirga sp. | reverse complement strand
TTCGGGGCCAATGCCGGGATAGTCGAGACCGGCTGAAATCGAATGGGCCTCGGTGATCTGGCCGTCGTCATCCATGAGCAGATAGGTGCGGTTGCCGTGCAGCACGCCGGGCCGGCCGCCGGCGATCGAGGCCGCGTTCTTCTTGGTGCGTAGCCCGAGGCCGGCGGCTTCGACGCCATAAATCTCCACATCCTTGTCGTCGAGGAATGGGTGGAACAGGCCCATGGCGTTGGAGCCGCCGCCGATGGCGGCAACCAGCGAATCCGGCAGCCTTCCCTCGCGCTTGAGCATCTGCTTCCTGGTTTCGACCCCGATCACCGACTGGAAGTCGCGCACCATTTCCGGATAGGGGTGCGGTCCCGCGACGGTGCCGATACAGTAGAAAGTATCCTCGACATTGGCGACCCAGTCGCGCAAAGCCTCGTTGAGTGCGTCTTTAAGAGTGCGCGAGCCGGAAAGGGCCGGCACGACCTCGGCGCCGAGCAGCTTCATGCGGAAGACGTTGGGCTTCTGCCGCTGGATATCGACCTCGCCCATATAGACGATGCATTCGAGACCGAAACGGGCGCAGGCCGTGGCGGTGGCGACACCGTGCTGGCCCGCCCCCGTCTCGGCGATGATCCGCTTCTTGCCCATGCGCCGGGCAAGAAGAATCTGGCCCATGACATTGTTAATCTTGTGGGCGCCCGTGTGATTGAGCTCGTCGCGCTTGAAATAGATTTTGGCGCCGCCGAGATGTTCCGTCAGCCGTTCGGCGAAATAGAGGGGGCTCGGACGGCCGACATAATGCTCAAGGAAGTCATCGAGCTCGGCCTGGAAGGTGGGATCGGCCTTGGCGTCCTTGTAGGCCTGTTCCAGCTTGAGAATGAGCGGCATCAGCGTCTCGGCGACGAAGCGTCCGCCATAGATGCCGAACCGGCCGTTTTCGTCGGGCCCGGTGCGGAAGGAATTAACCCGAGGTGCGTTCATGGGCGTACTCTCTTTCAGCCCGGTTCTAGCGGGCCGACTTCGCCGCCTCAATGAATTTCCGGATGAGGCTCAAGTCCTTGACTCCGGGGGCGCTTTCGACGCCCGAGGAGACATCGACGATGGGCGCGCCCGTAACTCTTATCGCTTTGGCGACATTTTGCGGGTTGAGGCCGCCAGACAAGATGAAGCCTTCCTGGCTGCCATCCTTGCCGAGCAGCGACCAGTCGAAGGCCAGGCCGTTGCCGCCGGGAAGGGCGCCTTTTAGTTCCTCCGGCGCCTTGGCATCGAAGAGAATGAGCGAGGCCTGGCCAGCATAGGCGGCAGCCCCCGCGATGTCGGTTTCGTCCTTGACCTTGATGGCCTTGATCACCGGCTTGGCCGTAAGTGCCTTTATGGCGGCGATCCGTTCCGGCGTTTCCGAGCCATGGGCTTGAAACATATCGGGATTGACGGCTTTGTCGATGGCGGCGATTTCCGCGTCATCGGCATCGACGATGAGGGCGACAATCCGGGCCTTGCCGCGAGCCCGGGCGGCGAGAGCGGCCGCCTTCTCCAGCGAAACATGGCGCGGGCTCTTGGGATAGAACACGAAGCCGACGAGCGCGGCGCCGGCGGCGATCGCTCCATCAACTGTTTCGGGCGTCGAGAGGCCGCAAATCTTGACATCAACCGTCATGGAGACCCGCCAGAATGTCCCGCGCGGCTTTCGCCGGATCGGCCGCAGCCGTAATGGCCCGGCCGATCACCAATATATCCGCTCCCGCGGCGATCGCAGCGACCGGTGTCGCCACCCGCTTCTGGTCCTGAGTAGCCGCATCGGCGGGCCGGATGCCCGGCACCACGGTGAGAAAGTCCTTGCCCGCGGCGTGCTTGATCCCGGTTACATCGTGCGGGCTGCACACCACACCGTCAAGCCCGGCCTTGCGCGCCAGTTCCGCCAAAGCCCGCGCGTGGCCTTGCGTGTCCTTCGCCGTCTCGAAACCGGCAGCCCAGATATCGTCGTCGGCAAGGCTTGTCAGGATGGTGACGGCGATGAGCTTTGCCCGGCCGTCCACCGCATCCCTTGCCGCCTTCATCATGTCGAGACCGCCGGTGGCGTGGACATTGACGATGGCCGGTACGGGCCGGAGCCGCATGAGCGATTTCATCGCCGAGGCGACGGTATTGGGAATGTCGTGCAGCTTGAGATCGAGGAAGATGGGCAGGCCCTCGGCGGCGACGCTCTCATAGCCCGCCGCACCATTGGCATAGAAGAATTCCATGCCAATTTTCATGTATCCGGCATGGGGCTTCAGAGCCCGTGCCAGGCTCCGTGCCCGGCCGGGATCGGGCGTATCGAGGGCTACGCAAATGGGATTGAAGGCGGTCATTGCGCCTTGCGATATACCATGATGGCGGCGGCCAGGTCTTCAATCGCCGTGCCGCAGGATTTGAACAGCGTGATCTCCTTGGCGGTCCTGCGGCCGGTAACCGTGCCGCGGCAGAGGTCGAAGAGATCGCCCTGGACCTGTGCGAAATCGAACTTGCCCTCGTCGCGGGCCTGTATGAGGTCGCCCGCTTCGCTCAAGGCGCCTTCCCGCGTATCGACATAGACGCGCGCCCGCGCCACTGTCTCGCCGTCGGTCTCACGCATCGCCGGCTTGAAGGCGCCGGCGAGATCGACATGGGCGCCGGGTTTCAGCCATGCGCCCTTGACGATCGGCGTAGTCGAGGTCGTCACGCAGGAAACGATATCGGCATCGCGCACCGCCGGTTCCGGATCGCTGACGGCCCTGGCATCGAAGCCCGCATTGCGAAGTTTCGCCGCAAGGCTCTCCGCCTTGGCGGCCGAGCGGTTGAAGATCGAGACGCGCTTGATTGGCCGCACCGCGGCATGGGCGCGGACGAAATGCTCGCCCAATGCTCCGGCGCCCACCAGCGTCATGGATGAGGCGTCCTTGGCCGCCAGATAGTCGGCGGCAAGAGCCGAGGCGGCCGCGGTGCGGCGCCGTGTCAATTCGGTGCCGTCCATCATGGCGACAGCGGCGCCGGTTGCGTTGTCGATCAGCAAATAGCTCGCCTGCACCGTCGGCAGGCCCATGGCGGCATTGTCGGTCTTGACCACCACGGTCTTGAGCCCGGTCCACGCCTTCGACCAGGCCGGCATCAGCAACAGTGTCGAGACTGCCGAGGTTTCGTGATGATGACGCACGGGCGTGGTGTAATCGGCGCGGAAGCCCTCACGCAGGGCCTCGACGATTTCTCCATAGCCTGCAAGTCCGGCGAATTCGGACGCAGAAATGACCTTCATGGATTGGCATCGCCCGGCGGCGCCAGTTCCCGCTTCAGCCGCGCCGTTTCATCCTGGGCGCGCAGCAGTTCGACGCGGGCTTCGCGCGCCGCCCGGCGCCATTTTCCTTGGGCGAACCAGGCGGCGATCCAGCCGGCGATCAAGCCGAAGAAAATGCCGCAGAAGAACAGGGCCCAGAGCGGCATGTCGATGGCGGCAAGAGGCGCATCGCGCGAGAACGGATCGAATGAGACGGCGATCCACTGGCGGTTGGCCACGGCGAATGCGACGGCCACGATCGCGATGGGAAGGCCGATCGCCCAGTTTAGGATGCGGCGCAGCGTCATCAGGTCTTGGCGTTGAGCCGCTCGCGCAGCTCCTTGCCGGTCTTGAAGAAGGGCACTCGCTTGGCCACCACCTCGACCGCCGAGCCGGTACGCGGATTTCTCCCGGTGCGGGCATTGCGCGACTTGACCGAGAAGGCCCCAAAACCGCGAAGTTCCACCCGGTCTCCTTCCGTCATCGCCCGGATCACCTCGCCCAGCACCGTATTGACGATGCGCTCGATATCGCGGTGATAGAGATGCGGATTGGTGTCGGCGATCTTCTGAACGAGTTCGGACTTGATCATGGGGTGAAACCTCGCGCCGTTGGGATCAAAGCTGAGGGTGCCAAAGCACGAGAAGCCCGTCAAGCTTTGTGCGGCCGGCACTGCTGCCGAGGCCCAGAGCCCGGAGCACTTCGTCCGCCACCGCAAAGCCGATACCGGACGGATTGACGCTGAACGGCACCTTCCAGTCGACGATCTTCGTGCCTTTGCCGATCTTCCTTTCGGTCTCCAGCCAGGCAACCGCTTTGTCCTCGTCACCCACGGCATCGATGAGTTTTACGGCCGCTGCCTGACGGCCGGTGAAGACGCGGCCGTCGGCGAGCAGGCGCACCTGCTCGATCGGAAGCTTGCGGCGTTCGGCGACGAGGCCGGTGAACCACGCGAAACTGTCCTGCACCAGGGCATTCGAGGCCTGGCGCACCTTGTCCGAGACCGGCTTGTAGGGCGACGGCTCGGCTTTCAGTTCGCCCGACTTGATCTCCTCCATCTTGATGCCGAGCGTATCGAGGAGACGCGAGATTTCCGGAAAGGTGAAGATGACACCGATCGATCCGGTGATGGTATTGCCGCGGGCCACGATGTGGTCCGCCGCGATCGCCGCGATATAGCCGCCGGACGCCGCGACCGTGTCCATGACCGCCACCACCGGCTTGTCCTTGGCGATCTTGCGGATCGCTTCGTACAGCGCTTCCGAGCCCGATGTCGTGCCGCCAGGACTGTCGATGCGGATAATGACCGCCTTCACCTTGGATGAGGCGGCGATCGAATCGAGAAGGTCGAGGGATGCTTGGTCGCCGGTGATCAAGCCGTCGATGCGCACCCGGGCGATGTGGCTCTCGTAGCGCCCGAGATCGCCGGACGTCCACAAGAGCGCGCCGATGGCTGCCAGCGTCAGCACGACGGCGGCGATCCGCCAGAAGGTGAGGCGGCGCTTGAGGCGGCGGCGATCGGCGATAAGTTCGGCGTCGGTGATCATCACTACCTATTCCAAAGCGAGACCGGCCGGGTTTCGCCCGGCCGGTTCATGCCGTCATTCGTCCTTGGCTTCGTCATCCTTCTTCTTCAGCGCCGCGCCGAGAATGTCGCCGAGCGAGGCGCCCGAATCGGACGAGCCGTACTGCGCCACCGCCTCCTTCTCCTCGGCGATTTCCAGCGCCTTGATGGAGACGTTCATCTTGCGCGCCTTGGCATCGAGCAGTGTCACCTTGGCGTCGAACTTCTCGCCCACGGCGAAGCGTTCGGTGCGCTGTTCCGAGCGATCGCGGGCAAGATCGGCACGCTTGACGTAAGCCGTCATGTCGGAACCGGCGATCTTGACCTCAAGGCCGTTGTCCTCGACCTTGACGACTTCGCAGGTGACCGTGTCGCCCTTCTTGACGCCGGCCACCGAAGCGATCGGATCGCCCGAGAGCTGCTTGATGCCGAGCGAAATGCGTTCCTTTTCGCGGTCGACGTCGAGCACCTTGGCCTTCACCCGGTCGCCCCTCTTGTAGTCCTTGATCGCCTCTTCGCCGGACCGCTTCCAATCGAGGTCGGAAAGGTGCACCATGCCGTCGACATCGCCGTCGAGGCCGATGAACAGGCCGAATTCCGTGATGTTCTTGATCTCGCCCTCGACCACGGTTCCGTTGGGATATTTCGCCGTGAAGGTCTCCCACGGATTGCTCTGCGTCTGCTTGAGGCCGAGTGAGATGCGCCGCTTGGCCGGATCGATCTCCAGCACCTGAACGGTGATTTCCTCGGTGGTCGAGAGAATCTTGCCCGGATGCACGTTCTTCTTGGTCCAGCTCATTTCCGAAACGTGGACCAGGCCCTCGATGCCGTCTTCCAGTTCGACGAAGGCGCCGTAATCGGTGATGTTGGTGACGCGGCCCTTGACCTTGGTCCCGATCGGATATTTCTCCGCCACCACTTCCCACGGATCCTTGTCGAGTTGCTTCATGCCGAGCGAGATGCGCTGGGTCTCGGGGTTGATGCGGATGATCTGCACTTTCAACGTCTGGCCGACATGCAGGACATCGGAGGGGTGGTTGACGCGCTTCCAGGCGATGTCGGTGACGTGCAGCAGGCCGTCGATGCCGCCGAGATCGACGAAGGCGCCGTAATCGGTGATGTTCTTGACCACGCCCTCGACCACCTGGCCCTCGGCGAGATTCTGCACCAGTTCCGAGCGCTGTTCGGCCCGGGTTTCTTCCATGATGGCGCGGCGCGAGACGACGATATTGCCGCGGCGGCGGTCCATCTTGAGGATCTGGAAAGGCTGAGTGACGTTCATCAAGGGGCCGACGTCGCGGATCGGGCGGACATCGACCTGCGAGCCCGGCAGGAAGGCCACGGCACCGCCGAGATCGACGGTGAATCCGCCCTTGACGCGGCCGAAGATGACGCCGTCGACGCGTTCGTTCTTGAGCGAGGACTGCTCGAGGCGAGTCCAGGCTTCCTCGCGGCGCGCCTTGTCGCGCGATAGAACCGCCTCGCCCAGCGCATTCTCGATGCGCTCGAGATAGACCTCCACCGTATCGCCTACCTTGATTTCGGAGGCCATGCCCGGCTGGGCGAATTCCTTGATTGCGATGCGGCCTTCGGTCTTGAGGCCCACATCGATGAGGGCAAAGTCGTTCTCGATCGAGACGACACGGCCCTTCACCACAGCGCCTTCGGCGGCCGGATTGTCGCTGAAACTTTCGGCCAGAAGGACTTCGAAGTCTTCACGGGTCGGAGTGAGGGAGACGGCGGATTTCGCCATGGGTTGATTATCCTCTTCAAAAATCGGGGCAGGCCAGGCGGAAAACTCCGCTCGGACGTCCCGCAAGGCCCCGATGCGTTGATAATTGGGGCCCGCGGGCAAACCGCGACAAGCGTTCCGGAACCGGGGCAGCGCCCCCAGGCTGCACGTCTGCATCCGGTCCTGAAACAATGAGGGGCGCGCGACGATATCGCTTGGCGCCCCGGTTATGTTCGCCTGTTCTTGCGCAGGCGGCCTGGGACGGCGGGGGATATAGGGCAAATGGCGGCCGCGGGCAAGAAAATGTGGGGGAGGATTTTAGGAAAAAAGTTGCGAATGGGAATTGGCGGATAGTGAGTAGCGAGTAGTGGGCAAGGTGGAGCGCCGGCGCTCAGGCGGACGCGCGGCGGCCGGGCTTGGCGATCACGGACAGTGCCGCCGCAACGGCTTCCTCGATATCCATCTGCGAGGTGTCGATGACCACGGCGTCGGCGGCGGGAACCAGGGGGGCGGTGGCACGCGTGCGGTCGCGCTCGTCGCGGGCGCTGATTTCGGCAAGCACTGTTTCGTAAGGAGCGGTGGTGCCGCGTTCCGCCAATTCCTTCATTCGCCGCCGGGCGCGCACCTCCGGCGAAGCGGTGATATAGAGCTTCACCTCGGCGTCCGGACACACGACGGTTCCGATGTCACGGCCGTCGAGCACGGCGCCGGGCGGTTTTCTGGCGAATTCGCGTTGGAAATCGAGGAGCGCGGCGCGGACCTCGGCAATGACGGCAACAATGGAGGCGGCCCGACCGATATCCTCGCCGCGCAAGTCCTCGTCGCAATAGATCGCGGGCTTGAGCGATTGCGCCGCCCGGATTGCCGCGTCGCGGCCGTTGGGATCGCCGCCGCCGCGCAGGATGGCCAGCCCCACCATGCGATAGAGCGATCCGGTATCGAGGAAATGATAGCCGAAATGGCGGGCGACGGCGCGCGCGACGGTGCCTTTGCCGGCCGCTGCCGGACCGTCGACGGCGATGATCATTTGATTTCGGCGGCGATGCGCGCGCCTATGCCGTTCATCAGCCCGGTGAAGTCCGGAAAGCTCGTGGCGATGAAGCGGCCGTCGTCGATGGTTGTAAAAATACGCGAGGCAAGACCCATGACCAGGAAGGACATGGCGATACGGTGATCCATATGAGTGGCGACCCTGCCGCCACCGGGCGCGCCGCCGCCCGAGACCTCGATCCAGTCGGGCCCCGAATGGGTCATGACGCCGTTGGCCTGCAGCCCCGCTTCAACCGCCGCCAGCCGGTCGCTTTCTTTCACCCGCAATTCCTCAAGGCCTTCCATGCGCGTGGTGCCTTCGGCGAAGGAAGCGGCTACCGCCAGGATCGGATATTCGTCGATCATCGACGGCGCCCGTGCCGCCTTAACGCGGATGCCGTGCAGCCGCGACGACTTGACCTTGAGATCGCCCACCTCTTCGCCGCCCGAAACCCGCCGGTTGTCGATCTTGATGTCGGCACCCATTTCGATGAGCGTCTCGACAAGGCCGGTGCGGGTGGGGTTCAGCATGACATTTTCGATAACGATGGCCGAGCCTTCGGTGATCAGCGCCGCCACCAGCGGGAAGGCGGCGGAGGAGGGATCGCCCGGTACTTCGATTTCCTGGGCCGTGAGCTCATGCTGGCCCTCGATCGAAATCTGGCGGCCGCCGTCCTGCTGTTCGATCGATAGCCTGGCGCCGAAGGCGGCGAGCATGCGCTCGGTATGATCGCGGGTAGCGACCGGTTCGTTGACGGTGGTGCGACCCGGCGCATTGAGGCCGGCGAGCAGCACCGCCGATTTCACCTGGGCCGAAGCGACGGGAAGGGTATAGGTTATCGGCACCGGGTTCTTCGCGCCATGCAGCGTAAGCGGCAGACGGCCTCCCTCCGCGGCATCGAAGCGGGCGCCGAATTGTTCAAGCGGCGCGATCACCCGGCCCATCGGGCGCTTCGACAGCGAGGCATCGCCGACGCATCGGGCGGTCAGGGGTGTCGTCGCCATCAGTCCCATGGCAAGCCGGACACCGGTTCCCGAATTGCCGAAATCGAGCGGTTCCCGCGGCGAGACGAGCCCGGCGACGCCCACCCCTTGCACCCGCCACCCGCCATCCTCGCCACGCGCGGCCCTGGCGCCCAAAGCGGTCATGGCTTTGGCGGTATTAAGCACGTCTTCGGCCTCGAGCAGCCCCTTGATCCGGGTCTCGCCGATGGCGACGGCGCCGAACATCAGGGCCCGGTGCGACATGGACTTGTCGCCGGGAACGCGAATGACGCCCTTGAGACCCGAAACCCTCCGGGCGACGAGAGGTAGAGGCTGATTCTGCGGCATGGTTGCGGTTTCCGAGCCTCTGGTTACACGGGCCGGGCGGGTCTGTCACCCCTGCCCGACAATGACTTTTGACAATTGCCGGAGCCCGTGGCATGGGAACCGCTAATTCCCAATGCATCGCCTGTCTGTGAAAGGATCGACCGTGGTCAAAGCTGAACTCGGAAACAAGCGCACGTGCCCATCTTGCGCCGCACGTTTCTACGACCTGCTGAAGAGCCCCATCGTCTGCCCGAAATGCGGAACGAGTTTCGTCGCGGCCGCCATTCTCCCTTCCAAGGGCGATTACCCGGGCGCCGCCGCGCCCGCCCCGCCGAAGCCTCGCGTGGTTGAGGTGGATGAGGTGGTTCCGGCGGATGTCGAGCTGGTCAGTCTCGAGGATGCCGAGGAGCCCGATACCCCCGACGACGAGACGGCGGGCATCGAGGACGTCGATCTGGGTGAGGAGGCCGAGGCCGCCGAGGGCGAGGAAGACGATACCTTCCTGGTCGAAGAGGAGGAGGAAGGCGATAATGTCACCGGCCTTATCGATGGCGGCCAAGCGGGTGGCAAGGAAGAAGAGGGCCCCTAGCGCATGTTCCGCCAAAGTGTAGACACTTTGGCGATAAGAACATGCGCCAGACCATTGACTCGGCGCGTTTTCTTGTCCGAAAAGCGATTCCACTTTTCGGGAAAACGCGCTGAGCCGCTTTTCGCTTGATTTGCCGGGATTGCGGAACTACGTTCCGCCCCGCTTCGCCGCCCCCCATGCGGCTCTTATCCAAGGTTAGGGGTCATAGCTCAGTTGGGAGAGCGCTTGAATGGCATTCAAGAGGTCGGCGGTTCGATCCCGCCTGGCTCCACCAAATTTCTCAAGGACTTAGCAGGAATTCCGTTAGCGGCCGATTTGGCCTGGCAACCAATTAGCTACCAGAAAATGGCAGCTGACAGCACTTTTGGAATATTGAGAATTCCGTATATATCCCCTCAAAGTATGTTCCCAAGCGGCGGGAATCGTGCGATGAATAGGAAATGCAACGTAGCGAAACCGTTATCGGTGTCGGCATTACAATTCTATCCTTGGCCCTTCCAAAGGGACTCGATCTAATGTGGCCGGGGTCTCAAGTTCCAGATTTTGTCGTCTATGCTGGCGTGTTGGCGGGATCGGGCCTTGTACTGTACGGCATATTTTATGATAAGATTTGGGGTCTCAAATGGGGGCTCCCAAAAATGACTGATGAAAAGGTGAATATCGTCAATCATCCGGTTACATCGCATGGACAATCTGGCGGCTTCACCGGCAACATAAATATCGTCACGGTAGCTGGCCGCGCGCAGTTTACCGACCGGTTGAAACAAGAGTTCTTACAGAAGGTTCCTCAAAACAAGAAAGTTCATCTTGAGACAATCGGTGGCGATAAAGACCAAGTCATAGGCAATGAAGTTCATCAATTTCTTGTCACGCATGGGTACACGGTTGAAAGAATCGTAATAGGTATACAGGTACCCCCACCTTCCGATCCATTCAAGTTAACGCAGGGGGCAGATGAGGTAACATTGACCGTCGCTCCGAGCGCCCACTAATGGAAATCAGAAATTTCAATATTCTTCTAAAGGCCATGATCAAAGGCGAACCGAAGCCTTGGGGAAAGCCCGCAAGAGGGCGTCCATCATCAACTCAGGCTGCTTCCGCAGATTATGCCGGTACTCGAATTCGCCAAGGTAAGTCTGCAAGTGCTTCTTCGAAACCCAAACGTGCGTCCCCGAGATAGAACGCTTCACATGCGACCAGAAGCCTTCGATTGAATTCGTGTGGACCAGCCCGCGCACATACTCTTTGCGCTTGTGGTTCACCGTCTCATGACGGTAGCCGTCATTCTTCAGGTACATGAAGGAATAGGCTTGATCGGTCACTAGGTGACTGCCAGGCTTCACCAACGCATTGATGCCCTGCGATACGGTGAACCAGCCCTTGTTATTGATGATCTTGGTAATGGCCTTGCCCTCACGCTCAACCGCGCCAAGTACGATGGCCTTGTCGTCTTGGCCCATCTTGTCCTTGCCGCCGAAAAACATCTTGTCGGCCTCGACCGTGGGAGCGCCGGGGTCGGAACCGCCGACCGGCGCGTCGCCGTCCACCCAGCCCATATACTTGCGGATTTCGTTGCAGATGCGCCAAGCCGTCTTGTAGGTCACGCCGGTAAGCCTCTGGACCTCTTTGGCGCTGACGCCGTTCCTAGATGACGTAAACAGGAACATGACCTGAAACCATGTGGTGAGCGGCGTCCGGGTGGACTGGAACGGGGTACCGGCCATCGGATGGACGTGGTGGCCGCAGTTGCAGGTATAGGCGGGGAGCTTCGCCAAGCGGTGGAAAGTGTTGATTTGGCCGCATTTCGGGCAGACCGGCTCTTTGCCGCACCGGACATGGAAAAGATGGTCAAGACAAGCGGCGTCGTTCGGGAATTTGGCCTGAAACTGCTTGAGAGTCATTGACTTAGCCATGGTGGCATCTCCTATGAACTCAATATAGGGAGCCTATTGGCATACGTCAAGGGGATATATGCGGAGAATTCGAAGCGCAAAAAATACCTAGTTTTCCTTAAGCCCAAGGCTTCCACGGCTCATCGCGCGTCGTCGGTGAGTGGGCAACCCGGCGCCGGCGCGCAGAGAGGGCAACGGATCGGCAGCCGCAGAAAGTCCCTTCTGCCAGAACCACTGCACGGCTGATGACCACAGCGCACGCTCATCGACAGGTTCCACACAATGATCCGACAGAAAGCTGAAGCCGGCATCGATCCGTGGATTGCTGAGGCAATATCCGGTCCGATCTCCTCATTCGCCAATGGCGTCACGAAGGACAAGGCCGCCGTTCGAGCGGCCATCACAGAGCCCTGGTCAAATGGTCGGGTCGAAGGTCGGATCACAAAGCTCAAGCGCGTCAAACGTCAGATGTACGGCAGAGCAAAGATCGACCTGCTTCAGGCAAGGTTGATCGGAGCGCTGTGATCTGAACTGCACCAAATGTGCGTCAGACCCGCAATTGAATGCGATTTCACAAACATGGCCCTGTCTCCTGCAATCCTGGGAGCGATGTGAGCATGCTCGGCCCATCATGCGAATAACACCAAGGGGTGATGGTATGCGGTGGCGTGCTTCCGCCTTCCGGCAGTCCCGTCGGTCCACCGATGCCTTGCGTGTGAAATGGCCGCTACCGCATGCACGAAGCAGTTTGGTCCCGGTCAAGGGGTGGTGGGGACATCGAGCTGAAGACCGCGCTGCAGCCTCTTGGAGAGGAGTTGGCTTGCGTTCAGCAGGCTCTCGCGGATCTCCTCGCGCGGCAGCAAGCGCAAGCGCGCCGACAAGCCGGAGATGCCAATCGCAAACATGACGCCCCAGTGTTCCATCCTGACGGGTGCAGCGAAACTCAGAACCCCAGGGTCCAATTCATTGTCGCAGACCGCAAAACCTTCGTTGCGAACGCGTTCAAGCTCGGCCCGGATTTCCGCATCATCCATCTTGGTGTCTGCGGTGAACTTGGTCCGAGGTTCAGCCAGCAGCCGGTCGATCATTTCCGGACTTTGAAATGCAAAAATGGCCTTCGCCGAAGCCGACGCATGAAAAGGCATGACACGACCGGGTTGAACGTGGGATTTTTCACCCGCCTGGGGCATCTCCATTGCTATGGATTCAACAGTGATGCCGCTCAGCTTGGTCAGGTAGGCCGTCTCGGCGTGGTTCCTCACGAGATCGTGCAATATGGGGCGGGCTAAATTGACGATCGATGCGGGAGTCACGGCGAGAAGGCACAGCTGGATCATGCGTGATCCGAGTCTGTAGATTTTTTGTCCGTTCTGCTTTGACAGGAACCCGACGTCGCACAATGAGTTCACCAGGCGATGCGACGTACCAGCCTGGAGCCCCGCCACCTCGGAGATAGCGCTCAGGGTCATTCCCTCGGGGGTTGACGCCACGGTTTCCAGGATTCTCGCGTAGCGGGATAATGGGTTGTCAGGCTTCATTTTTGGCATTTTCTTCCGATTATCAGAAATAAGTTTGGATAACGTGAGGGATACAATAGCGGGCAGAGTTCTGTCGCGCAAATGTCGAAACACTTGCGGCCAGATATTTGTGCAAAAACAATAGCTTGCAAAAGAGATGAACAACGGAAGCCGCCGCTGGGACGGAAGTCGGCACGCCTGGCACTTGACAGCAATGGCAAAAATAAGAATTATCGCGAAATATGGAAGTAGTTTTCGAAAAATGGAAATCGAGAGATGCTCAACCCGACCAATTCGCCGCATTCGCGAGATGTTCTCAGCCATCTGCATCCGTTCACGAATCTGGCGGAACATCAGCACGCGGGTCCGCACATCTTCGAGCGCGGCGAGGGCATCTATGTCTTCGATGACACTGGCAAGCGCTATATCGAAGGCTTGGCGGGACTTTGGTGCGCGTCGCTCGGCTTCAGTGAAAAACGATTGGTGGCTGCGGCCACCCGTCAGCTGGAGAAGCTGCCGTTTTATCACAACTTTGCCCACAAGGCGGTGGAGCCGGCGATCGACCTTGCCGAGTTTCTGGTGAAGCGGGCGCCGGTGCCGATGTCGAAGGTGTTCTTCACCAATTCAGGCTCGGAGGCGAACGACACGCAGGTCAAGCTTGTCTGGTATTACAACAACGTTCTTGGCCGGCCGCAAAAGAAGAAGATCATCGCCCGGCGCGGGGCCTATCACGGCATTACGTTGGCGGCGGCCAGCCTCACCGGCCTGCAGTATGCCCACAATGCTTTTGATGTTCCGATCAACAACATCATTCACACCGATTGTCCGCACTACTATCACTTTGGATGCGACGACGAGACCGAAGAGCAATTTGCCGAGCGCCTGGCTGGAAACCTCGAACAGCTCATCCTGGATGAAGGTCCGGACACGGTCGCCGCCTTCATCGCCGAGCCGTTCCTCGGGGCAGGCGGTGTCATCCTTCCGCCCAAAGGATATTTCGAACGCATTCAGCCGATTTTGAAGCGTTACGACATGCTGTTCATCGTCGACGAAGTCATCAGTGGCTTCTTCCGCACCGGTGAGATGTTCGCTTCCGAGACTTTCAACCTGAAGCCAGATCTCATCAGCATGGCAAAGGCGCTCTCAGCCGCGTATCAGCCGATCGGGGCCGTCATGATGACCGGCAATATTCACGATGTACTCGTCGAAGGCAGCCGCAAGTTCGGCCTCTTCGGTCATGGCTTCACCTATTCGGGCCATCCGGTGCCGGCCGCGGTGGCGCTGGAAACGCAGAAGATCTACGAGCGTGACCAGATCGGCGCCCACGTGAAATCAGTTGCGCAGCGGTTCCAGAAGCGGCTGCGCGCGCTCGCGGATCATCCGCTGGTGGGGGAAGCGCGCGGCACCGGCTTGATCGGCGCGGTGGAACTGGTTCGTGACAAGAACAAGCGTGAAAACTTCGACCGCGCCATGAAGATCGGGCCCTGGGTGATGAATCGGGCGCTGGAACACGGACTTATCGTGCGGGCGCTGGTGAACGACACCATCGCGTTCTGTCCACCGCTCATCATCACAGAACGGCAGATCGACGACATGTTTGATGCCATGGCGCGCACCCTCGACGACGCCGTGATGCACCTGGCATCGACGTCGTAAGCACAGATATTCGGACCGGAAACGCCTGCACATGTCGACGGGTTGGCAAGTTGGAATTGATATCGGCGGCACGTTCACGGACGTGATCGCGGTGAAGCCGGGGAGCGGCGAGGTCCGCTCGGCGAAGGTCGATACGCGCATCGACGATCGCGTGAAAGGGCTCCTCGCGGCTCTCGAGGCCGTTGGCCTCGCGTGGACGGACGTCGACGATCTCATTCATGGGACAACGATGGTCACCAACGCCATTGTCGAGGATAATCTGGAAGATGTCGCGCTGGTGGCCACGGAAGGCTTCTCCGATACGCTCGAGATCGGCCGCCAGAACCGGCGCCACCTCTATCGCCTCGACCTGGAACCCAAAGTGAGGTCACAGGTTCCGGCCGCCAGACGATTTGAGGTCGGCGAACGGCTCGATCATCGCGGTCAGGCCGTCCGGCCGCTCGACGAGCGATCCATCGACGCGGTGATTGAGAAGATCTCGAAATCGGGGGCCAAAGCCGTCGCGGTGTCGCTGCTTCATTCCTACGCCAACCCGGTTCATGAGGAGAGGCTGGGCGCGCGCCTGCGGGAAAAATTCCCCTATGTCGCCCTGTCGAGCCGGGTCAATCCGGAAGCGCGGGAATTCGAGCGGATGGCGACCACCGTCCTGAGTGCCAGCGTCATGCCGCTGGCCGCCGGTTATCTGGACCGTCTGGAAAGCGTCAAGCCCCCCCATTCGCGGCTTCATCTGTTTCATTCGGCAGGTGGCATGGCATCGCCCGCGGCCTTGCGGGAACTGCCGCTGGCCCTTGCCATGTCGGGGCCGGCCGCGGGCGTGGCGGCGGCAAGCCAAGTGGCCCGCCAGCTCGATCTCAAGCACGTCATCAGCTTCGACATGGGAGGCACGACGACCGACGTTTGCCTGATCCTTGACGGTCACGCGCAGATTTCCAGCGGCCGGTCGCTGGGCGAGCGCCCGATACGCCAGCCGACGATCGGGGTCGATTCGATCGGTTCCGGCGGCGGGTCCATCGCCCGTCTTGATCATGGCGCTCTGCTGGTGGGGCCGGAGAGCGCCGGATCGACACCCGGACCCGCCTGCTATGGCCGTGGCGGAACGCTGGCGACCGTGAGCGATGCCAATCTGGTGCTGGGATTCATGGACGCCGATCGGGCTCTTGGCAGCGGGTTGAAACTGGATCTGGCGCGCGCCAGGGACGCCATTGCGAGTCTCGCCGACGAGATGAAGATGACGGTCGAGGCTGCGGCGCTTGGCATTGTGAGGGTTGCCAACGCGGCAATGGTGAGGGCGCTCCGCCGCACCACCGTCGAGCGCGGCATTGATGGCCGGCACTGCACGCTGCTTGCCTTCGGCGGGGCGGGACCCATGCATGCTGTCGACGTCGCCCGCGCCTTCGGCATATCGAAGGTTGTTGTTCCAGTGCACTCCAGCGCATTCTCGGCACTGGGATGCGTCAGCGCCGAAATGAGCTATTCCCAGCAGCGCACGGTGCGCATGGCTGCCGGTTCATGGGACAAGAATCGGCTTGACCATATCAGGGCCGCCCTGCGAGCGCAGCTTTGTGCCCCGCTCAAGGCGGCCGGATTCAAGGACGCCGATATCCTTATCCGGGAGGTGGCGGCGGTGCGCTACAGCGGGCAGAGCTATGCCATCGAGATTCACGACCCGGTTTTCGACGAGCCGGCCGATCTGGGCGGCAAGTTCTTCGCCCTCCACCAGAAGCTCTATGGATTCGCAACCGATGAACCCTGGCAGCTTGAAACGCTGCGCATGCGGGCCTTCGTGCCGCAGCCGAGAGATGCCGGGGGCACGCGGTCCGACGTTACGGGTCCCGCGGTTCCTGTAAAGACAGCGCCCTGCGCCTTCACTGTCGGCGAAGCGACGGCAACGCCGCGATACGACCGCTCCAGGCTTCCCGTCGGTACGGAGATACCGGGTCCGGCGATCATCGAGGACGCCCATTCGACGATTGTCGTTCCGCCCGGCGCGGCGCTCACTGCGGACGGTCATGGCCACCTGCATATCGAAATCGGGGCAGCGTAATGACACGGCGAATCGATCCCATCACCCTTGAAGTCATCCGCAATGCCCTGACCGCCGCGGCGGAGGAGATGTCGATGGTGGTCATGCGGGCGGCGCGTTCGCCGCTTCTGCGCGAGGCCGGCGATCATTCCTCGGCAATCACGGACGGAGATGGGTTCTTGGTTGCCCAAGGCCGCGATGTACCGATGCACTTAGGCGTCATGAGCTTCACCGTGCGCGAATTCCTGAAGCGCATTCCCAAGTCGAGGCTCAGCTCAGGTGACGTCTGGTTCCTGAACCTGCCGGAAGTGGGTGGCAATCACCTGCCCGACGTGAAGGCAATCCGCCCCATCTTTCTCGACGGTGCCGTTGCGGCGTTTTCGGTTAGTCTGGCGCACTGGGCCGATACGGGAGGAGCCGTGCCCGGCAGCTATGTGGCCTTCGCCACCGATGCCTGGCAGGAAGGTTTGCGCATCCCTCCCTTGCGGGTGTTCACCGCCGCCGGCGTGGATCGCGAAAAGCTGGACATCATCCTCGCCAATGTCAGAGGCGCCGCGGAACGCGAAGGCGACATTCTGGCCCAGATGGCAGCGACGCGCACCGCGGACGAGAGACTGCAGCAGATCGCCGCCGAGCACGGCGCCGAGACCGTCACCCTCGCGATGGCCGCCATTCACGACCGCGCCGAGAGCCAGATGCGCGCTGCCATCACGCATATCCCCGAAGGCACTTATGTTGGCGAAGACTGGCTGGACGACGACGCGGCCGGCGGACCGCCGATGCTGATCCGCGCCGAAGTGACGATCACCGGTGATCGCGCCCTCTTCGACTTCACCAAGTCGGCCGCCGCCGCGCGCGGCCCCGTCAACACCACGCCCTTCATCACCGCCGCCTCGGTGTTCTACGTGATGAAGACCCTTTTCGGCCAGGACATTCAACCCTGCGCGGGATGTTACCGGCCATTCGAAGTCAGGACGCGCCCCGGCTCCCTGCTGGAACCGGGCAGCGACAAGCCGGTGGTCGGCGGCAATCACGAGACGTCGCAACGGATTGCCGATGCGTTGTTCAAGGCCTTCGCGGCAATCATTCCGGATCGCCTGACGGCCGGCGGGCCAACGACATCGGGGCTCATCTTGTTCGGTGGCCGCCGAGCCGACGGTGTGTGGACCACGCTGTACGAGACGCACGGCGGCGGCGAGGGCGCTCGCCTTGACCGCGATGGCGCGCCGGTGATACGCGTGCACATGTCCAACGTGATGAATACGCCGGCCGAGGTCATCGAAGCCGAATATCCCATCCACGTCGAATGCCAGAAACTGCGCGCCGGCTCAGGGGGCGCTGGCCGGCATCGCGGTGGCGAGGGCCTGCACCGCGAATATCGCATCCTTTGCGACGACATGTCGGTGACATCGATGTTCGAGCGGCGGGTGATCCCGCCCTACGGCCTGGCAGGCGGCGAGCCCGGAAAGCGGTTCCGGGTCGAGATCAGGGAAACGTCCGGCAACACATACGACATGCCCGGCAAGGCCAACATCCGGCTCGGACGCGGCGATCTGGTGACGGTCGAAAGCTGCGGCGGCGGCGGCTATGGCCGGGCCGCCGAAACTCACAAGCGTGATCCGGAAGAAGAAGGAGTTCGCCAATCATGAAGCTCGCAAACCGGAAGGCGATTGTTACCGGCGCCGCAAAGGGCATGGGCGCGGCTATTACCACCACGCTTGCGCGTGAAGGTGCCGATGTCGTGCTCGCGGCGCGCGATGTCGCGGCGCTCGGCGAGGTGGCTCGCGAGGTCCGCAAGCTGGGCCGTCAGGCGCATGTCGTGGCCTGCGACGTGATCGACGAGGCGCAGGTGCAGGCCATGGTGGCGGAAGCTCTCAAGGCCTTCGATGGACGCATCGATATTCTTGTCAATGTCGCCGGCGTCACCGGTCCCATCGAAACGCCGGTCCAGGACATAAAGGTCGACGATTTCGATTATGTGATCATCGCCAACGAACGCGGAACATTTCTTCCGATCAAGCACGTCGTACCGACGATGATCAAGCAGCGGGAAGGTAAGATCGTCAACATCAGCGGCACCTCAGGCTTGCGCGGCTATCCGATGCGCACGGCCTACAGCGCCTCGAAGTGGGCGGTGCGCGGCATCACCAGAACGGTGGCGCTGGAATTGGGGAAACACAACGTCAACGTCAACGCAGTCTGCCCCGGCATCGTCGAGACGCCGCGCATGATGAAACTCTGCGAGGGCAAGGCCAAGGCGCGCGGCTGGACGGTTGAACAGGTCTACGAGGAATATGTCCAGGACATGGCGCTGAAGCGCGTGACAACGGGGCAGGACGTGGCAAACGCGGTTGTCTTCCTCGCCAGCGAAGATGCGCGCCAGATCACCGGCCAGCATATCGCGGTCGATGGCGGATGGGACGTGTGAGGGTGCTGGCCGGGGGGACGCAGCCACGCCGCGCACCTGGAACGATGCAGGAGTAGGGCCGTGTATGCCGAATTCGATCTGGTCATGCCGGGCTCGCTGGGCGAGCTGCTGGGCGTGTTGGCCGACACCGAGGCCGCCGAGCGCCTGATGCTTGCCGGTGGCACCGTCACGCTGGTCGACATCCGCTCACGGAAGGAGCAGCCGGGCCTGGTGGTGTCCCTGAACCGGATTCCGGAGCTCCGGGGAATCGGCGGCGAGGGAAAGACGATCTCCATCGGGGCGCGTACCACGGTCAGCGACATCCTGTCGTCGCAAGCGATCGCCGAGGCGGCCCCTTCGCTGGTGGACGCAGCGAGGATCTTCGGCGGGCAAATGGTCCGTAACGCCGCGACAATCGGCGGCAACATAGCCTGTGGTTCGCCCGCCGCCGATCTGGTTCCGCCGCTTCTTTCTCTCGACGCCGAAGTCGAACTCGCGAGCCGATCCGGCACGCGGCTGGTGAAACTGGCCGACTACTATGTGGGCTACAAGAAGGACCTACGGCGCCCGGACGAGATCATCACCAGGGTGCTGCTGCCCACTCCACCGGTCAATAGCGTCAACATTTTCTACAAGCTTGCGCGCCGCAAGGGCGATGCCATCACCATCACCAGCGTCGCGGTGACAGCCGCGGTGGAGAGAGGCGCATGCAGCATGGCGCGCATCGCTCTTGGCTCGGTGGCGCCCATTCCCATGCGCGCCAAAAAGGCCGAGGCGCTGCTCGAAGGGAAGAGAGTATCACCGGACCTTGTGGACGAGGCCGCCGAGCTGGCCATGCAGGAATGCGCTCCGATCGACGATATCCGCGCGACATCGGGGTACCGCAGAAAGATGGTGAAGGTGCTGACCCGCCGGCTGCTGACCCAGGCGTTCGAACGGCTTCAGTGAGGAGACAGGCGATGGCCAAGGAAAAGTCGATCACGTTGCGGGTCAATGGACGGGCCGAGCGCGCCAGCTTTCCGCCGCATCGCACCTTGCTGGAGGCGCTGCGCCTCCTGGGCCATGTCGACGTCAAGTGCGGCTGCGAAAAGGGCGACTGCGGCGCCTGCGCGGTTCTCGTCGACGGTGCGGCCACCGACAGTTGCCTCACGCTGGCGTGGACCTGCGAAGGCCAGGAGATCACCACCGTCGCCGGCCTCGGCACCAGCGAGGCACCGCATCCCCTGCAGGAAGCTTTCATGAATGGCGGCGGCATCCAGTGCGGCTATTGCACGCCGGGGATGATCGTTGCCGCGAAGTCCTTGCTCGACCGCAACCCGGATCCGACGGAAGAGGACATCCGCTTCGCACTGAGCGGAAATCTCTGCCGGTGCACGGGCTACACCAAGATTTTCGAAGCCGTCAATGCGGCGGCGGCCGTCCTGCGCGGCGAGGGAGGCGGCAAATGAGCGGGGCTCAGGCAATGGCAACACCCTCTCCGGCAAATGTGAAATTCAATCAGATCGGCGAGCCGCTCACCCGCACCGATGCGCCGGGCAAGGCCATCGGCAAGACACCCTTTGCGGGTGACTATGTCATGCCGGGCATGCTGCATGCCAAGGTAGTGCGCGCCGATGTGGCAAGCGCGCGGCTGCGGCGGCTCGATGTGACAAGCGCGCGCGCACTTCCGGGTGTCGTATGCGTCATCAGCGGTGCGGATCTTCCCGACCGCATGGCGGCAACCGATATTCCCGGTCAAACCGGGCGCAAGCGCCTCAACACCGATCAGCAGATTCTGGTGAAGGAGCGGGTGCGCTATTTTGGCGAGCCGATCGCGCTGATCGCCGCCGAAACGCCCGACATCGCGCAGCAGGCCGCGCGGCTCGTCGAATTCGATCTCGAGCCCATCCCCGGCGTCTACGATCCGGAAGAGGCGTTGAAGCCGGGCGCACCGCTCGTTCAGGGCACCAACAACGTCGTTGCCGAGCACAAGATCAAGAAGGGAGACCTTCAGGCGGGTTTCGCAAATGCCGATTTCATCGTCGAACGGACCTACAAGACGCCGTTCCAGGAACACGCCTTCCTGGAGCCTGAAGCGGGGCTGGCCTGGATCGATGAAAATGATGTGATCAATATCCGCGTCTGCACGCAGGTCATCGAACATTTCCGTGCCATCGCCGACGCCGTTGGCGTGCCGCACAACAAAGTGCGCATTCTGGGTGCCATGGTGGGCGGCGGCTTCGGCGGCAAGGAAGATATCACCGTCGAAGTCTATCTCGCTATACTTGCGAAGCATACGATGCGTCCGGTGCGACTTGAATATTCGCGCGAGGATTCCTTCGTCGGGCACGGCAAGCGCCACCCCTTCAAGCTCACATATCGCACCGGTGTCAGGAAGGACGGCAAGATCACCGCACTCGATGTGCAGATCGTCGCCGACTCGGGCGCCTACGTTTTCCTCAGTCCCTATGTGCTGCTCTATAGCGCGGTGAATGCTCCCGGGCCCTATCGCGTCGACAATCTCAATGTTTATGCGCGAGCCGTATCAACAAATAACATGTTCACCAGCGCATTCCGCGGCTTCGGTGGCCTGCAGGCATGCGCCGCTTACGAGCAGCAGATGGACGAGGTGGCGAAGGTCATCGGCATGGACCGGTTGGAATTCCGGCGCCGCAATTACCTCAAGACGGGTGAGCCGATCTCGACCGGGTTTGTGCCGCCGAGTGCCATCTGGACGGACAAATGCGCCGAGAAGGCCTGGGAGGCACTGGGCGTTCCGACACCTTCCAAGGGCCCGATCAGAATTGGCCGGGGGATTGCGGCCTATCAGCAGAGTTACGGCCGCCTGACATTTCTGCACGACACATCCGAGGCGTGGGTCGGCGTGGAAATGGATGGAACCGTGGTGGTGAGGTCGGGTGTCACCGACATCGGTGCCGGACAGGCCTCGGCACTTGGTCAAATCGCCGCCGAATTGCTCGGTGTCGCCCTGTCGAATGTCGTTGTCTACAACAGCGACTCTGCCGTCACACCACTTGCCGGCACCACGACGGCCACCCGTGCCCTCTATATGACCGGCAACGCCGCCCGCCTGGCCGCGGAAGGCGTGCGCCGGAGGCTGGTCGATCGGGCAGCCAGGCAGTTCAACGTGAGCGCCGACCGCGTGGACATGGCCTTCAACAAGGTATTCGTCATCGACGCACCGGAAAAGTCGATGCCATTTGTCGATCTTGTCAGGCTGTGCGCTTCGGAAGGCATTCAGCGCTCCGAGCTCGCGATGTTCCAGGCGCCATTTACGGACGTGCTGGATCCGGAGACGGGACAGGGGCAGGCGCATCCCGACTATACCTATGGCGCCCATGCCGTCGAAGTGGCCGTCGATATCGAGACCGGTGAAGTTCAGGTTTTGAAAAGCGTTGCGGCTCACGACATCGGACAGTGCATCAACCGGGCCGCCGTCGAAGGACAAATCCATGGCGGCACCCAAAACGGACAGGGTTATGCCCTAAGCGAGGAGATGCTCTATCGCGAGGGTAGGCTCGTCACCCCTTCCTTTAGCGAATACCTCATGCCCACGTCCATGGACATGCCGCGGGTGGAAACAATTCTGCTCGAATCGCGCAGCGGTCTTGGGCCCTTTGGGTCGAAGGGCATCGGCGAGCCGGCGATGACGCCGGTGGCACCCGCCATTGCCAACGCCGTCGCCGACGCCATTGGCACCCGCGTATTCGAGATGCCGATAACGCCGGAGCGAATCGTCAACGCGCTAGAGGCCGCTGGCGCCGCACCGACCAAGTGGCTGTCCGGTTCAAGCGCTTCGGACGGCCGAAATCGAGAATCCGGACCGGAGACGTATAAATCGCGGAAGCAAAGTGTACCATTGAACCGGTTGTGAGGTGCCGCTTGGAAGACGGCGCAAAAGTATACCGGTCCTGCTAGGCCGTGTTGACAAACAGGATTCCCAAATCAGTCTCGTTCTGATTCAAGGT
>CAYOZR010000039.1:0-23266 GCA_964408555.1 uncultured Aestuariivirga sp. | reverse complement strand
GTCGATTACCGCATCGGCACCCGCTACATGGGCGAACACATCGTCGACAATTTCAAGCGCGAAGCGATGCGCGTTCCCTTCCTGCGCGATCTGCTCAAGTCGGATTCGATCTATATCTGCTCCAACATCACCTTCGAGAATCTGAGCCCGCTTTCGACCTATCTCGGCAAGCCCGGCAATCCGGCCAAGGGCGGCATTCCCATCGCCGAATACAAGCGTCGCCAGAACCAGCACCGCGAGGCGGAAATCCGCGCCCTCCTCGACGTGCCGGAATTCATCGGCCGGGCCCGCGATATTTATCAGTACACGCACTTTGTCTGCGATGCCGGCGGCAGCCTGTGCGAGGTCGCCGATCCGGCGGACGCCGCCGATCCGGTGTTCAAATGCCTCTCCGAGAACACTCTGTTGCTCTACATCGAAGGCAACGCCCAGCACACCAGGACGCTGGTCGAGCGTTTCCGCCAGAATCCCAAGCCGATGTATTACCAACCGGCCTTCCTCGACGCCAAATGGGCCGAATACAAGGAGCTCAACCGCATCGCCAATGACGAAGCTGTCGATCCCGACGGTTTCGCCGTCTGGGGCTTCGAGCAGTTGCTGCATCGCCGCATTCCGCTCTATGAGGCGATCGCCCGCAACTACGGCTACAAGATGCGGATGGAAGATGTCCCGGCGGTCAAGTCGGAGGAGGATTTTCTCGCCCTGCTCTCCCGCGCCATCGACCAGAAGTAATTCCATGCCGATCAAGATTCCCAACGATCTTCCCGCCCGCCGCACCCTCGAACAGGAGGGCGTGATGGTGATGACCGAGGCGAGTGCGCGGCGTCAGGATATCCGTCCGCTGCGCATCGGCCTCCTCAATCTGATGCCCAACAAAATCAAGACCGAGACGCAATTCGCCCGCCTGATCGGCGCGACACCGCTGCAGGTCGAACTCACTTTGATCAAGATGACCAACCATACGCCGAAGAATACGCCTGCCGATCACATCATCGCCTTCTACCGCGACTGGGAAGACGTGAAGGCGGAAAAATTCGACGGCTTCATCGTCACCGGCGCGCCCGTCGAGCTCTTGGAATTCGAGGACGTCACCTATTGGGACGAGCTCCGCCGCGTCTACGACTGGACCCTGAGCCATGTTCATTCGACCATGAACATCTGCTGGGGGGCGCAGGCCGCGCTTCACCATTTCCACGGCGTGCCGAAACACACCCTGCCGAAGAAGGCCTTCGGCGTCTATCGCCATCGCAATCTCAATCCGGCTTCGCCGTTCCTGCGCGGCTTCTCCGACGATTTCTCCATTCCTGTGTCGCGCTGGACCGAAGTGCGCCGCGCCGAAGTGCCCGAGAAGAACGGTCTCGAAGTCCTGATGGAGTCGGACGAGGCGGGCCTCTGCCTCATCGCCGACGCGGCCCACCACTCGCTCTACATGTTCAACCACATCGAATACGACACCTATTCGCTGAGCGACGAATACTGGCGCGACACCGGCGCCGGAAAGCCCATCGAATTGCCGGTCAATTATTTCCCCCACGACGATCCGCGCGCCATCCCCGAAAACCGGTGGCGCAGCCACGCCCATCTCCTGTTCGGCAACTGGATCAACGCGGTCTACCAGACGACGCCCTTCGACGTGAAAGCGATCGGCGGGAAGGCGTAGCCCCTTCACGCTCTCGTCACAATTCGCCGCTGAATAGGCGTCATGCTCCGCCTCATGCTTCTCCGTCACGCCAAGTCGAGCTGGACCGAGCCGGGTGTCGACGACATGGACCGACCGCTCACGCCCCTCGGCGAGCGCGCCGCCCAGGCCATGGGCCGCGTCATGGCGGCGAAACAGCTCCTCCCGGACATCGTGCTGTGTTCTCCGGCCCGGCGCGCCCGCGACACCTGGAAGCTCGTCGCCGAAGAGATCAGGACCGCGCCCCGGCTCATCGTCGAGGCCGCGATCTATGATTTCGGCAATGGCGGCCGCCTGATCGAAGCCGTCCGCCGGGCGGGCGATGGCGCCAGGACCGTGCTTGTCGTCGGCCACAATCCATCCATGGAGCGCGGTGCCGCTCGCCTCGCCGGCAAGAGCGGTGGAAAACTCAAGGAACGGCTGGAAAAGAAATATCCAACCGGCGCCCTGGCGGTGATCGCCTTCGATCTCGCCGACTGGCAAGGTCTCAATGACGGCGAAGGCGAACTTCAGCACTTCATCCGCCCCAAGGACATCATGGGCGAAACCGCGGATTGACGCGCGCTCGCATCCCTTGCCAACGCCCGTTTCAGCCCCCAACTATAGCTGTCGTGAAACTTGATGGCATCATCGACGCAAGCCGGCTCGCGGCCGGTGGCTTGAAGGACTTCGCCACCGGCCTTGTCCATCCGACCTTGCGGCTTGGCGTGACCGGGTTGTCGCGCGCCGGCAAGACCGTGTTCATCACCGCTCTCGTCCATGCCCTGTTGCGTGGCAACCGCTTGCCCCTGTTCGAAGCCCAAGCCTCGGGCCGTGTGACCCGCGCCTATCTCGAGCCGCAGCCCGACGACGATCTGCCGCGCTTTGCCTATGAGGATCATCTCGCCGCGCTCACCGCCCCCAGCCGCCACTGGCCGGAGAGCACCAGCCGCATCGGCCAATTGCGCCTGACGCTCGAATATTCCCCGCGCGGCTTCTTCGCCCGCCATCTGCGTGGCGGCCTCCTGCACATCGACATCGTCGATTATCCCGGCGAATGGCTGCTCGATCTGCCGCTGATGCGCATGACTTATGCCCAATGGTCGGCCGCCGCCGTCGCCGCCAGCCGCCAAGCGCCGCGTGCCGCGCTGGCCAAGGACTGGCACGCCCATCTCGCCGCGCTCGATCCCTTGGCGGGCGCCGATGAGTCCGCGGCAATGCGCGCCGCGCAAGCTTTCACCGCCTATCTCGCCCGCTGCCGCAAGGACGATATTTCGCTCTCCACCCTGCCGCCCGGCCGTTTCCTGATGCCTGGCGATCTGGCCGGCTCGCCGCTCTTGACCTTCGCGCCCCTCGATGTTGCGGAGGGCGCGGAATTACCCGCCGGTTCCCTCGGCCGGCTGATGGCGCGGCGCTATGACTCCTATGTGGCGAAAGTGGTGAGGCCCTTCTTCTTCGGCCATTTCGCCCGCCTCGACCGGCAGATCGTGCTCGTCGACGCGCTCACCGCCCTCAATGCCGATCCCGCCGCCGTGGCGGACTTGCAGCTTGCCCTGTCGCAAATCCTCGTTTGTTTTCGCCAAGGCGCCAATTCGATTGTCTCCGGCCTGTTCGGCCGCCGCATCGGCCGCATTCTCTTTGCCGCCACCAAGGCCGATCTCCTGCACCATGCCAGTCACGACCGGCTGGAAGAGATCCTCCGCCTGATCGTCGCCGATGCCGCAAGGCGCGCCGAATATTCCGGCGCCCTGATCGATGTGGCGGCGCTCGCCAGCATCCGCGCCACCCGCGAGGCCAAGGTGCGCCAGAGAGGCGAGGAGCTTGCCTGCATCGCCGGCATTCCGGAGGCGGGCGAAACGGTGGGTGCGACCCATTTCGATGGCGCCACCGAAGCGGCGATCTTTCCCGGCGAATTGCCGGAAAAGCCGCAAGCCGCCCTCGACGGCAGTCTCGCCGGCGCCTTGAAATTCGTGGCCTTCCGGCCGCCGCAGCCGAAGGACGGCGTCTTTCCCCACATCCGCCTCGACCGCGCCATCGAATTTCTGCTGGGAGACCGCCTCGCATGAGTGCCAAGCATCGCGGCCCCAGGGCCTTCGTCATCGACAAGCGCCATGCCGCCGCGGCGGTCGAATTCACCGCCGACGAGCCTTCGCGTGAGTTAACGGTCACCACACCCGCTCCCCTGCCCCGCTCCGGAACCATGCGCTGGGGCATGATCCTGCTGACTTCCCTCTTTGGCCTCGTCACCATGTGGGCGGGCCTCGCCGCCACGCAATTGATCGAGGATTTTTTCGCGCGTTCGCAAATTCTCGGCTGGGCGGCACTTTCCATCGCCGGACTTGCCGGCTTCGCTGCCCTTGCCATCGCCCTCCGTGAAATCTGGGGCCTGATGCGCTTGCGCCGCATCGAGCATCTGCAGGCCGACGCCGCCCGCGCCATTAATGACGACGATGCCGCCGCTTCCGCAAACACCATCGCCGCCCTCAGGCATCTCTATCGCGGCCGCCACGATACCGCCTGGGGCCTCACTTCGCTGGCTGAACACGATGCCGACATCATCGATCCGCGCGACCGCGTGCGATTGGCCGAACGTTGCTTGCTGGTTCCCCTCGACGCCGAAGCCCACCGCATCGTCGCCCGCGCCGCCCGCCGAGTTACCTTGCTCACCGCCATGACCCCGGCGGCGGCCCTCGACATCCTCTTCGTCGCCGTCTTGAACCTGCGCATGCTGCGCCAACTCGCCAGTCTCTATGGCGGCCGTCCCTCGACACTGGCGACCTTGAAACTCGCCCGCATGGTGGTCGGCCACCTCGCCGTCACCGGCGGCCTGGCACTGTCGGACAGTTTGATCCAGCATCTGGTCGGCAAGGGCCTGGTCGGCCGCCTGTCGGCGCGCTTTGGCGAGGGCGCGGTCAATGGTATCCTCACCTCGCGCATCGGCCTGGCCGCCCGCGATGTCTGCCGCCCCGTCCCGCAGGAGGCCGCGGCCAAGGAAAGCCTAGGCAGCCTGCTGCGCGAATTGGTGACTTTGAACGAAGGACCGAACCAAGATGGACGTGAAGGCCAATCTCAATCCTGAGATGCGGCGCCGTTACGATCTCCGCAATGCCCTGCATACGGCGATCCTGATCGGCGGTTCGGCGCTGCTGGCCGCCGCCATTGCCTGGACCGTCTACGGCCCGCAAGGCCTTATCTGGGCGGCGATCTTCGGCGGCTTCGGGCTGTGGACGCTGGGCCGGCTGTCGCCCAAAATGGTGCTGTCGCTCTACAAGGCCCGGGCGCTCACTCCCGATGAAATGCCGGAACTGCACAAGGTGGTTCGCGAGCTCGCGGCCCGCGCCGATCTCGCCTCCGTGCCGCAGCTTCACTATGTGCAGAGCCAGATGCTCAATGCCTTCGCCGTCGGCAAGCCGGAGGATTCGGCGATCGCCGTCACCGACGGGCTGTTGCGCGCCATGACCATGCGCCAGATCGCCGGCATTCTCGCCCATGAAATGTCGCATGTCCGCAATGGCGATCTGAAAGTCATGGGGCTTGCCGACGTGCTGAACCGCATCACCGGCTTTATGTCGACCATGGGCCTGCTCGGCATCCCCACCATGCTCGGCACCGGCTGGAACATTCCCATTGTCGGCCTGCTGCTCTTGATCTTCGCCCCCACCATCGGCGGGCTTCTGCAGATGGCCCTGTCGCGGGCCCGCGAATATGACGCCGATCTCGACGGCGCCGCCTTGACCGGCGATCCGGAAGGGTTGGCCTCGGCGCTCGCCATCCTCGAGCGCCGCCAGCGGGGAAGATGGGAAGGCCTGATCCTGCCGGGCTCGCGCCTGCCCGAGCCGTCCTTGCTGCGCACCCACCCCAGGACCGAGGACCGCATCGCCCGGCTCATGGCGCTGCGCCGCGACCGCGGCGGACCCGCCATCGTCATGCCCGGCAGGCCCTTGCCCGGCTCTTCGCTGGTCCCGCCCATCCGCGCCCCCCGCATCCACTGGCACCGCATGGGAATCTGGTACTGATGACCGAAGCTCCGCAATATTCGGTCCGCCGCCGCGCCTTCGAAAAAGAGCGCCGCTGGACGCTCGACGATAAGGGCCTCGCCTGGCAGGCTGAAGATGCGGCCGGGCATCTCGATTTCGCCGCCATCGCCTCGATCCGATTGGAATATGGCGCCACCCGCGCCGATTTCGCCCGCTACAATTGCCATGTGACCGGCCGCACCGGCGCCTACACCATCGTTTCCACCCACTTCGACTCCCCCGGCAGTTTCTCCGACCGCCGCGACACCTTTGCGCCCTTCGTGCGCGCCCTCGTTGCCCGCACCGCGGCGGCCAATCCGCAATGCCGCTTTCACGCCGGCGTAAGCCCGGCGCGTTTCTGGCTGACCGTGCTGTTCCTGTTCGCGGCACTCGCCATCGCAGCCGTCGCCGCCTTGAGCCTCGGCGTTCCGCCGCTCTGGTACCTTTACCTGAAGATCGCCGTCATCATTGCGCTGCTGCCCGTGGCCCTCGTCTGGATCAAGCGCAACCGCCCGCGCCGCTTCGATCCATCGGCGATCCCCGCCGATATTCTGCCTGGTGAGTGAATTGCCGGAATCGGGTGGCGCTCCTGCCGCCGCGGTCCTACAAGCCCACCATGCAGCAGATTTCCCGCACCATGGGCCCGGCCGAATGGACCATGCTTCTCGCCTTGAGCGTCATCTGGGGCGGCTCCTTCTTTTTCTTCGCCATCGCGGTCACCGCCCTGCCCACCTTCACCATCGTGGCTTTGCGCGTCGGCCTCGGCACCCTGGCACTGTGGAGCCTGCTCCTGATCCTCGGCGTGGCGATCCCCCGCGACCCTGCCATCTGGCGCAATTTCCTCATCATGGGCCTGATCAACAACGCCATCCCCTTCAGCCTGATCGTCTGGGGCCAGAAGGAATTGGCACCCGGGCTCGCCGCCATCCTCAATGCCACGACCCCATTCTTCACCGTGCTCGCCGCCAATGCCCTCACCCGCGACGAGAAACTGTCCTGGATGCGCCTTGCCGGCGCCGTGACCGGGCTTGCCGGCGTTGCCATGATGATGGGTTACGACATCGCCGCGCAGTTCGGCGGCTCGCTCGCCGCCCAGCTTGCGGTGATCGGCGCGGCCGTGTCTTATGCTTTCGGCAGCGTTTTCGGCCGCCGCTTCGCCACACTCCCGCCGCTGATGACCGCCACCGGCCAGACCACCGGATCGTCGCTCATTCTCCTGCCGCTCGTACTCCTTGTCGACCGGCCCTGGAATCTGTCCATGCCGGGACCGGACATCTGGCTGGCAATCGCCGGCCTCGCCTTTCTCTGCACCTCGTTTGCCTATGTGCTTTATTTCACCATTCTCAAGCGCGCCGGCGCCACCAACATCGTGCTGGTGACGTTCCTGGTGCCGGTGAGCGCCATCCTGCTCGGCGCCCTCTTCCTCAATGAGCACCTGGGGCCGCAGCACGCCTTCGGCATGCTCGCCATCGGCCTCGGCCTCGCTTTGATCGACGGGCGCGCCTTCAGAACTTTTCGAACATCGCCTTGATGCGGGCGACGACGTCATCGCCTGCCACGCCGCTCATGGGCTTTGTCGGCATGTCCGAACCCAGCGGCCTTGCATGGCCGCGGCCGATGATCTCCCGCACCAGGCGGGACATGTCGCGTGGCGGCTGCAGAATCCCTTCTCGCGACAGCCAGGCTGCAAGCCCCGTCTTGGCTTCCCAACCGAACCTGAATCCGCTGGCCGGCAAGATGAATATGTCGACCGGCTTTCCGGTTCCAACCGTTTCGCCCAGCATCGACGCGCTATCGGACGTCACGACGAAACGATCCGCCAGGGCCAGCACCGCCTGATAGGGATTTTCGGCGGCATTCCATGGATACAGGATCGCCGGCGCGCGCAACCCGGCGCCGATCTTCTCCACCACGCCTTTCGGCGTGCGCGGCGAACCCACAACCATCAGCGAACCGCCCAAGGCGGCGGCGAGGCCGTTTGCGGCCTCGGCCAGCTCGACGATTTCCGCTTCCCCCATGCGCAGCGGAAATCGCGGCGCTCCGACGACCACGGCGATCCGTGGCTTCGGTAGATGCGACCACGCCGCGGACCATTTTTCGAGTACCCCCGGCTTGGGCCGCTTGGCCGTCGCGAATGGCAGAAGGGTCTCGACGGCATTCGCCGCCGCGGGCAAGCCATATTGCGGCGTCGCAACCACCAGATCGAAGGCCGAAAGCGGCGCCCGCGGCCTGCCGAGCTGCACGATCTTCGTCCTTCCGCCGGATCGCTTTTTGATCCAGCGCGCCACCGGCGCTGTCCGCTTGCCCGTGGCGATGACCAGATCGGGCCACGGCGCGGCAAGCTGCGCCACCGCCCGCCTGCGCAGGCTTGCGGCGCTTACGCCCAGCACGATATTCGGAAGATGGTGCAGAATGTTGAAGGCGAGCGGCTTGAGCAAGGCCGTCCGGCCCAGCCGGGATGCCAGCTCCCGGGCCTGGGCATTATCGCCGCCGCGCGCGCCCTGCAGAACCCAGATGACCCGTTCCTTGTGGGACGTCATGGCGTTCCCATAGCCGAATCGCCGCGCATCCGGCAATTTAAAAGATTCGGCCGAGCTTGAGTCGGAGCGCGCCAGTCTCTATCTTGCCATGCTTACCCACCCGCTTCCGGATAGCACCTTTCCCTCATGCGAAAAGTCCTTGGCATTTTCTTCGGCGCCAGCGCAACGCGCCCGTTTCTCGTTCTCGTTTGTCTCCTGCTGGCCGGCGCCGCCGAAGTCGCCAGCATCGGCACCCTGCTGCCGGCGGCGACGTCGATCGCTGGCGGCGAGTCCCAAGGCTCGTCGCAACTCAACGTCACCGTGCGGACGCTGATTGGGCAAATCGGCATCACCCCGAGTCTGGGCAATCTGATCGCCTTGGTCGCCGGTTTCATGATGCTGAAGTCGCTCCTCTCCTTCGCCGCCCTGTCCTATGCGGGCATATCCGCCGCACGGGTGTCGATCGCGCTCCGCCGGCGGCTCATCGCGGCGATCTTCGACGCGCGCTGGAGTTTTTATGCCGATCAGAGCGGCGGCCGTTTTGCCAACAGCATCAGCAACGACGCCGGGCGCGCCGGCGATGCCTATCTTCTCGCGGCGCAAGTCGTTTCCTATTCGGTCCAGGCTTTCGTCTACGCGCTGATTGCCCTGGTGATTGACTGGAAACTCGCATTGCTGGGCCTTGCGGCCGGCGCCCTCGTCGCCTTCGCCATGAGCGGGCTCATCCGCATCTCGCGGCGTGCCGGTTACAAGCAGACCGATCGCACCCACGATCTGACCGTTATCATGGTCGATATGCTGAACAACATCAAAGCGCTCAAGACCATGGCGCGCTATCATTCGATCTTGGGCAGCATGACGCAGACGCTGCGCCGCCTGAAGCGTTCGCTGGTGACGCGCGAACTCTCGCGCCAGGGCTTGTTGCAGGGAAGCGACGTTATGATCGCCGTGCTCATCGGTGGCTGCGTCTATCTTGCCCACAGCCTGTGGCAGACACCGCTGCCCGAGCTCTTGGTCGGCGGTATCGTATTCTACCAGATCGTCGCCATCACTTCGAAACTGCAGAAGTTCCTCCAGCAATCGGTGCAGGTCGAGAGCGCCTATCTGCGCACCATGAACCTCATCGAGCTTGCCGAACGGAACCGGGAGACGCGGACCGGAAAGGAACAGCCGGAGCCCGGCGCGTCCTGCCGCTTCGAGCGTGTGACTTTCGCCCACGGCGATACGCCCGTCGTTTCCGGCGTTTCGCTTGAAATTCCGGCCAAAGGCATCACCGTCCTCAAGGGCCCGTCGGGTTCCGGCAAGACCACCATCATCGATTTGCTGATCGGCCTGCATGAGGCGCAATCGGGACGCATCCTGATCGGCTCCACGCCGATCGGCCGCATCGATATCGAAGCCTGGCGCCGCAAGATCGGCTATGTCCCGCAGGAACTGAGCCTGCTGCACGCCAGCATCCGCGACAATATCACGCTCGGCGACCCGGCGGTCTCGGATGCCGATATCGCCGAGGCTCTGGCCCAGGTCGGCGCCACGGGATTCGTTGCGGCATTACCGGACGGTCTCGACACCGACGTGGGCGAAATGGGCGGGAAATTGTCCGGCGGCCAGCGCCAGAGAATTTCCCTGGCTCGCGCCCTGGTCACCAAGCCGGAGGTGCTCATTCTGGACGAGGTCACCAGCGCCCTCGACCCGGCGACGGAAAAAGCCATTGTCGAGAACATTGCCGGGCTGGCCGGACGTTACACCGTGATCGCCATTACCCACCGTCCGGCTTGGACTCGAATAGCCGACCGGCTATATGAGGTGTCCTCGGGCCGGGTGAGGTTGTCCTCCGCGGCATCCGGCCCGGTCAAGGCGAGCGCAAGACGGAGAGTCGATGCCGCGGGCCGATAGGAACGGTGGCCATCCCGGCTTGGGACGGCCGGTAATGCTGCGGGCCGGCGGACATCGGGGGAGCGGACGATTGCAATGATACCGGACGAAGCTGCGGCGCGGCAATTCGCAACCGACCAGGAAGCTTTCTGGGCAGGCCCATTCGGCGGCCACTATGCCCAGCGCGACTTCGCCGGCGAGTTGATGGACAAATTCGGTTTGCGCTTGGTCGATTGCGGCTTCGTATGTCACAGGGACAATCGATTTCCCCAGGACGACGCAACCTGGTTCCTTTTGGAGAAGCCGTCGATCGCTCCACCGTGACGCCGGGCTGCAAATCGTTTCCACACCGCCATGAGGCTGGCGGATACCTGCCGATATGCGCTTGCACGTTTTCCGCCGAGGATCCTTCGTGAAGTATCTTTATCTGCCCATCGAAATAGCGTTGCGCGAACTCGACGCACGCCTGCTCACGGCGCTCTTTGCCGTCCAGCACGGAATGGAGGTCCTGATCGGGCAGAAATGGCTCTTGCAGCGGAACATCGATGCCCTGCCGCAAGGCGCTTTTCTGTTCAAGACTTTGACGCCCGGCGACTACAAGCACATGAAGAATGCCGCCAGGCACGGCCACGGCGTCTACGCAATCGATGAGGAAATGCCCGGCCTCGGTGAGGGCTGCGGAGATCTGAAATGGGTCCTGGAGAGCGCCGTCGAGGCCTGTGACGCGATCTTTCTCCCCGGAGCCGCTCATTTCGAGGCCATGCGGAAGCGGTTTCCAGCAAGCCGGAACAAAATTTTTGCGACCGGGAATCCCCGCTGGGATCTGCTTCGCCCGGAACTGAGGGGGCTCTACGCCAGGGACGCCGATGCCTTGCGGCGGCGTCACGGCCGCTTTGTCCTGGTCAATACCAATGTGGGTTTGATGAATTCGGCGAAGAGTTCGCCGGAAAAGCTCCTGCGAAACCTCACGGCCGACGGCAGGCTGGACTTCTCGCTGGAAAAGGACAGGAAGTGGGCGGAAGCCCTTAAGGTCTTCCAAATCGACAGTCTCGACGCCACCATATCCTTCACCCGGAAGCTCACGGCGGCCGTACCAGATCGCAAGATCGTCGTGCGTCCGCACCCGACGGAGAACTTGTCGACATACACCGATGCTTTCAGGGATAACCCGCGCGTGGTTGTCGTCACCGAGGGTCCGGCGGCACCCTGGATCATGGCATCGGACGTTCTCGTGCATACGGCCTGCACCACGGCGAATGAAGCCTTCGCCCTCGGCGTACCCAGCGTCTGCATAAAGACCGGCCAGTCGATCTTTTACGACTATTTCATTTCCCACAAGGTCAGTCTCGAAGCCCAGGGCGTGGACGATGCGGTGCGACTCGTTCAGCTCGTGCTGCGCGATCCGTCCGCCGCCGCCGCCCAGCGGACGCCGGCGATGAAAGCGACGTTCGACCGTTTCTTCGCCGCGGGCGAAGGCAAGTTCGCGGCCGAAAGAATGGTGGAAATAATTTCCGGAGGCATGACCGCCACGCGCACTGCATCGGCCAGCCCCAATCCGCAAGACTTCAGGACATGGCGGCTGAGGACCCGGTTTCAGAAAGTCATCTTCCCCGATGCTCCGGCCGAAAAACTCGAGAAACGCATCGTGGAGATGGCCAAACAGCTCAACATGACTGCCTTGCCCCGCGTCGACAAATGCGCCCAGGCCGTCTATCGCATCCGCGGCCGGGACAATCCGGACAGCGGGTTGCGCCTGCCGCCCTATCGGAGTTGGTTGGGCGATCTCTTCTGACGGGTGGATTGAGCTTCCGTGCGGCGAGCTATGTCAGCAGTTCCCAGGTCACCGGCGTGCCGCGCGGCGTATCGCGCGCGGCCCGCCGTCCCAGAACGGTTTCCAGCCACTTCGGCGCCAGGCCGAAGCCGGGCCGGATGGCGCGCACATTTTCAGCCGTGAGCCTGTCGCCCGCCTTGATGTCCTTGACCACATAGAGCGAGCGCCGGAAGGCCAGCGACTTCGCTTCCTGCGCCGACGCAGTTCCGTATTGAACCCGGCCCAGCGCCTGCCAGGCGCGTTCCGTTTCGATGACCAGCGCCTGCAATTCTTCCGGTTCGAGCGAAAATGCGGAATCGACGCCGCCGTCGGCGCGGCGCAGCGTGAAGTGCTTTTCAATGACGGTCGCGCCCAGCGCCACGCTTGCCACCGCCACGCCGGTGCCCATCGTGTGATCGGACAATCCGGCTTCGCAGCCGAATGTCTCGCGCAAATTCGGGATCGTCCGGATATTGGTGTTTTCCGGCGTCGCCGGATAGGTGCTGGTGCATTTGAGCAGGACGATGTCGCGGCAGCCGGCGGCGCGGGCGGCGCGCACCGCTTCATCGAGCTCGGCGAGCGACGCCATGCCGGTGGAAATAATCATCGGCTTGCCGGTCTTCGCCACTCTTCTGACGAGGGCCAAGTCGGTGTTCTCGAACGAGGCGATCTTGTAACAGGCCGCCCCCAATCCTTCGAGGAAGTCGACGGCCGTCTCGTCGAACGGCGTGCTGAACGGCACCATGCCGAGCGACCGGGCCCGTTCGAATATCCGCCCGTGCCAGTCCCACGGCGTATGGGCTTCCTGGTAAAGTTCGTACAGCGACCTGCCGTTCCACGGGCTCTTGGCATCGCTGATGACGAACTCGCGCTCCGCCAGATTGAGCGTCATGGTGTCCGCCGTGTAGGTCTGCAGCTTCAAGCCGTGCGCGCCGGCGGCGGCGGCGGCCTCGACGATCGCCAGCGCCCGGTCGAGCGATCGATTGTGGTTCCCGGACATCTCGGCGATGATGAACGGCGTGTGGTCCAGCCCGATCTTCCGGCCGCCGATTTGAATCGTGTTGCTCATGTGCGTTTCCCTGTTTCGCATGCAATGCGCGTCCGGTCACTTTGCCAGAACGATCACCGAAGATTGGTTTTTCTGTGAAGACTCGAACCCGAGCGGCTCGGCGCGCACCACATTGTAACCCATATATCGGACCGTGGGCAGAAGGGTGCGGATGTAGTCGCTGCGGACAAGCTTCAATTTCTGGACCGGTCTCGCGAATTCCCACACCGGCTCCACCATGACAACCCGTGACCGCGCCCGCTTCCAAAGACCCTCGAGCGCCTGAACCACCGCATAGGGGATCTGCTCAAGGCAGTGCATGCTGTAAACCAGATCGTACTTCGCAAGCTCCTTTTCTGGCGTGGGCTCGGCGATCGATTCGACCCAGATCGGCACGTCCGCCAGTTGCTCGCCGAAATATTTCCGGGCCACGGAAAGCCGCCCCGGTGAAATGTCGATACCATGCAGTTTCAGGCGCGCGCCGAAATGCTTGCACAACTGGGTCAGGTTGATGCAGTTGCCGCAGCCGACCTCCAGAACCGAGACCGTCTCGCGGGTACGCAATAAGTCTTCGATTTCCCGCATGACGGGCGCCAGGTATCGGCTGTTTGCCTCGGCATAAGTGAGCCACTTGTTGCGCCGTCCGTCGCGGCATAACAACAAACCGCCTTCCAGGAACATCCGCTGTTCCCTGTCGCCATATGCATCGTAATAGTCGCGCGAAGTGACCGGTATCTTCCAGGGATTCTCCTCCCGGCCGAACATGCGAAGCATCTGAAACAACAGCTTCAAATAGTTGGACTGGTCGATCAGCCAGGGGCTCCACGCCAGCATTTTCTTGACGGAAATCCGCATTGTGTCCCCTAACTCACCGTATTTTCGCGGGCGGCGATTGGCAAAACTCAAGCGGCCCGTCACCCATGTGGAAAGAGCTTCCGCTCACCGTCGAAGCCCGGTTTTCTTCTCGTATCGCCGGCCTTTTCGCCAATAACCGCTGGAGGCAAATAGGTGCTCCGAAGCAAGATTGCCCGGGAGAACCTCGGCCCGGATCGATTCCACCTCCCGGCTAACTTTGGCGAGCCACGCCTCGGCGGCGGCAAGCAGGGCGGGCCCCAGACCTTCGCCCAGGCGGGCCGGCACCAGATAGATCGAGATTTCCGCCCGATTGCCCGACTTGTCAAACCTGACGACGCCGAGTGGTCCGCTGGAATCCCGGGCGATGAGCAGGCGGCGGGAAGGATCCGCAAGCGTCGCGCCGAACCAGCGTTCATGTTCATCCCTGGCGATCAGCTCGGTTTTTCGTGCATACGAGCGGATCGCTTCGTCGTTGCGCCAGTGATGCAAATCCGCGCTGTCGCTCGCCTCGGCAAGCCTGAGCGCGATGGCGGGCGGATTGATCCGTCGCGCTACCCGGCGGGCGCCGAGGCCATCGACGGTGGCCAGACAGGCCTTGGACATGCGTTCGCGCATGACACTATCCTCCGCCAGATCGGCGATGTGCCGGCTGAGTTCAGGGCCGCTTAGCCCCACCGGTTCGACCGCGCGCAACAGGCCGTGGCGGGCGGCGGCGGCGACTTGTTCGCGCTGATTTTCCGCCACCGGAATTGCGATCGAAGGAAGACCTGTCGCGGCCCGTTCCCAAAGCATGCCGCCGCCGGCGCCGACCGCGACATCCGCCTCCATCATCAATTCGGCCATTCTGTCCGTCTGAACGTGAAACCTCCAGCCGCGTTCGCGGCAGCGCGCCTCAAGTTCCGTTTGTCTCGCATGCCCACCGCCGATGATAACATCGACACCGCCGTCAGGCGCGGTGACCTGCACCAGCGCATCAAGCGCAAGAGAGGTCAGGTTGGCCGCATCGATGCCGCCGAAAGCCACCAGAATGCGCTTGGCCTTTCCGGCGAATCGGCGCGGGGTGCGGCGCGCCCGGCAAAATTCCAGCCGCAACAGCGCATATCTCGGCCCCAGCAGCAGGTGACAGCCTTCGGGCGTGAGATCGCCGTAACGCTTCAGCGTCTCGTCGTGAAAATTTTGATCGACGAGAATGTCGCAATTGTGCCGTCTGTCGGCAAGGTCGTCGATGACCGCAATGCGAACGCCATGCGCCATGATCGCCTCTTCCCACCTGGCGTCGAGGGCGTAATGATCGACGAAAATACGATCGATGTCGCATTCTTCGACGATCTTCGCGGTGTCGGCTGCATCATCCTGCCATGACGCCTGGAGCCATTCCGCATGCGCCCCAGTATCCCGCTTTGCACCGGCGTCATAGAGGCGCTGCGGCAGGATTTCCACCGTGTAGCCGGCGGCGGCGATATGCTTCTCGAGCGGCGGCGAAATCTCCCGGCAAGCGAACCGGCAATTGACGCCGTCGTCCCGCAGCACATCCGCGAGCGTCAGGCAACGCATGACGTGACCGGTCCCGATTGCCGCCGAAGCATCGGCGCGGAACAGGACGTTCATGCACCCGCCGCCTGGGTCGCAAGCGCCTGGTACATCAGTTCCGCCCGCGTCCAGTCTTCCGGCGTATCGATGTCCTGAACCCGGTATCGCGGCAAGACGACCGGTGCCGAGTGGCGCGAAAAAATCGGTACGCCGTTGAGGAAAGCTTCGGCCGTGCCCCAGTAGAATTGCGCCGCGTCGTGGTAGGTGTCTTCCATCTCCTGCGACCTGAGGTCCCGGTTCTCCGGAAACAGCGGCTCGATCTCGCCGTTGCGGATGCGCAGCGCGCGCTGGATCGGAAAGGCGAAGCTCGTCACGCTGAAGGCGTAGCTCTTGCCCGAGGACTTGAGCGCCTCGTATCCCCTCCGCAGGTCGCCCGCGGTCACGAAAGGAGCCGTGGCATAGATGCAGCACGCCGTATCCGCCGCGACCGAATTATCGCGCTGCCATTGCAAGGCGTGTTTGACCACGGCGGCGGTTCCGGTGTGATCGTCGGAAAGGTCCGCGGGGCGGAGAAAAGGAGTCTCGGCACCCCACTGCCGCGCCACGGCGGCGATTTCGCCGTCGTCGGTCGAAACCATGATCCGGTCGAAGAGCCCGGAGCTCCTGGCGGCCTCGATCGAGTAGGCGATGATCGGCTTTCCCAGGAAGTCCTTGATGTTCTTGCGGGGAATCCGCTTCGATCCGCCACGCGCCGGTATGATCGCGATGATCATGCGAGCGCGCTCTTCAGCGCCTCCACCACAAGGTCCTGCTGTTGCCGTGTCAGCGTCGCATAAAGCGGGATGGTGATCGCCCTGGCGTAATATTCTTCGCAAGCCGGAAAATCGCCCGGTTTGAATCCGCGGGCCCGGTAGACCGGCTGCAGATGAACCGGGATGTAATGCACATTGACGCCGATACCGGACGCCCGCAGTGAGTCGAAAACTTCGCGCCGCGACCGGTTTGTGCGGGTTTCGTCGACCTGGATCACATAGAGGTGCAACGCCGAGTGAATATCGGCGGCGCGTTTCGGCGTGATGACGGCGAGCTCGCGCAGAAGCTCGTCGTAGCGGCCGGCCAGCCCATGCCGCGCGGCGATGTAGTGATCGAGCCTGTCCATCTGGCTCAGGCCCAGCGCCGCCTGCATGTCGGTGAGGCGATAATTGTAACCGAGATCGATCATCTCGTAGTACCAGGGCCCGTCGGGAACGGCCGACATTTCCGCCGCATTGCGGGTGATGCCATGCGTCCTGAGACGCGCCATGCGGCCGGCCAGGCGCCGGTCGTTGGTGAGCGCCAGTCCACCTTCGCCCGACGTGATGATCTTCACCGGATGCAGGCTGAACACGGCAATGTCGCTGAACGCGCAACTCCCCACCGGTTCTCCCAGATATTTCCCGCCGATGGCGTGCGAGGCATCCTCGACGATGCGGAAGCCGTACTTCGCGCCAAGTCCGGCAATTTCTTTCATGTCGGCGGATTGGCCGGAAAAATGCACCGGAATGACCGCTTTCGGAAGCCGCCCCGCCTTTCTCGCCTGGCCGAGCTTGGTCTCGAGTGCCGCCGCCGACATGTTGTAGGTGACCGGATCGATATCGACGAAATCGATGTCCGCCCCGCAATAGAGAGCGCAGTTGGCGCTGGCGACGAAGGTGTTGGGCGACGTCCACACCAGATCGCCGCGCGACACGCCGAGCGCCATGCAGGCGACATGCAGGGCCGATGTCGCGCTGTTCATGGCCACCGCGTGCCGCGCATTGCAGTAATTGGCGACGCGCTCTTCGAACTGCGGCACCGCCGGGCCCTGCGTCAGAAAATCGGAGCGCAGCACCTTTGAAACGGCCGCGACGTCCGCATCCGTGACGTCCTGCCTGCCATAGGGGATCATTGCTCTGCCATGGCATTGAACTCCAGAATTTCCTTGGGTGTCAGGAAATGCGGATTGCTGCCCGAGTTGTATTCGAATCCCTGTTTGACCGCGGCGCCCGTCTCCCCCGTCATGTTCCGGGTGTAGTCGGCGGTCATGGCGTGGAACTGGATGGACGGGCTGATCACGAAATGATCTGGAAATTCGACGGTGAGATGCGAGTCGTCCGCCGGGCACATGATCTCGTGTATCTTTTCCCCCGGCCTGATGCCGACCTGTTTCAGCTTGAGGCCGGGGCCGATCGCCCGGGCCAGATCGACGATCCGGATCGACGGAATTTTCGGCACGAATATTTCGCCGCCCTGCATGCGCTCGAAATTCTTCAGGACGAAATCGACGCCCTGCTGCAGGGTGATCCAGAACCGGGTCATCCGTTCATCGGTAATTGGCAGTGAGTCGGCGCCCGAGGCGGCGAGACTCTTGAAATACGGCACGACCGATCCGCGCGAACCGACGACATTGCCGTAGCGCACGACGCTGAAACGGGTCCGGTGTCCGCCGGCCATGTTGTTGGCGGCCACGAAGAGCTTGTCGGATGCGAGTTTGGTCGCGCCGTAGAGATTGATCGGATTGGCCGCCTTGTCGGTGGACAGGGCGATCACCTTCTCCACTTCGTTTTCGATGGCCGCCATGATGACGTGTTCGGCGCCATGCACATTGGTCTTGATGCATTCCATCGGATTGTACTCCGCCGCCGGCACCTGCTTCAGGGCGGCGGCGTGGATGACGTAATCGATGCCACGCATCGCCTGGCGCACCCTGGCTTGATCGCGGACATCGCCGAGGAAGTAGCGCATCGCCGGCGCGCTGAATTCCTGCTGCATTTCGTATTGTTTCAATTCGTCCCGCGAGAATATGCAGACGCGCGCCGGCGTGTAGCGGGATAAAATCGTCTTGACATATTTCCTTCCGAACGACCCGGTGCCGCCGGTAATCAGAATGGACTTGCCATTGAACATTTAAGCATCCCGAGGTAATCGACCGCCGTCTGCTACCGCAAGTTCGTCAGAAAATCCACAATCTCCTTGCGCAGCCGCTCGTCCCGGATGCCCTCGACGGCCATGCTGGTGCCCGGCAGGGTGCCCTGCGGATCGGCCAGAAACGCACTCAAATTCTCGGCCGTCCAGTTTCCTCCGGCGGCCTTCATCGCCGGCGAATAGACGGCATCCGCCAGCGATCCCCTGGCCCGGTCCACGACCTGCCACAGGCCGATTTTTCCCTCCCGGCCCCTGCCGGGGTCGAGATCGTGGCATTCCCGGCATTGACCGGTGAGATCGCGCGCCGGCTGCGAAAGCCCGGCGGCGAGTTTCTCGGAAATCGACGGCTCTCTGTCCTCTTCGATAAAAACCAGCCTGCCGCTGTCGGTCCAGAACGCCACCTGCCCGTCGGCAAGCCTGATGAGATCCCGCACCCGGTCGCCCACTCGAATGGGCTCGTCATAGGTAACCGTGCCGCCATTCATGCGAAGATGATGCAAGGTTTCGCCCACCAGGCTGGCGACCAGCAGGTCGCCGTCCCATAAGGGTGCGAGACCGCGCAGCTGGATGACATTGCTGACGCCGATCGACGGAACCCAGGCGAATGCCGGGGGCTGGTAACCGTCGTGACGTCCTTGCAACTGCCAATCGCAGTCTCCGCAGTCGCGGCCGAGTGTGACCAGCGGCCAGCCATAATTGGTGCCGCGGGCCAGCAGATTGAGTTCATCGCCGCCCGTCGGCCCATGCTCCGTCAGCCATATCCGGCCGTCGTCGGCCTGGGTGAGACCTTGCGCGTTGCGGTGGCCAAAGGTGAAGATGGCGGACTTTCCGGTCGCCAGATCGATTTCGTGGACTTTACCGTAATCGTTGGCAAGATCCGCGACGCTGAGGTCGCGGCGGAAACCGTCGTTCTTGAAATCGCCGGCCGTGAGCAGCAGCTTGCCATCTGGCAGTTCGATCATCCGGCCACCTGCCTGATGCCCGGCAAAGGGCTTATGCTTGTTGCCGCTGAGAGCAAGGCAGGGCTGGGTTTCAAAAACCTGTTTCCAGAGGGCGGCCTGCGGTCCTGCCGCGCCCTGGTTCAGCGTTGTCGAGGCCACTCTCAGTGTCGCGCAATGTGAATCCGTATGCCAATAGGTGTACGAGGCGAGCAGGGTCTTGCCGTCTCTCAGCAAGAGAAGATCGTGCAGACGCATGCCGAGCCCCGCATAGCCCACATTTCTTCCGGGCTTTACGTCGTAGCCTTGGGACCGTGCATATGCCTCGTATTCTTCCTGGTTGATCGCGATGGCGATCTGCGTGCGCTGGAGCCCCGGCTTGCCGTCCTGCACCGCGAAGAAACTGAACCGGCCGCTCCGCTCCGCCACCAGTATCCCGCCGAAGGCTTCCACAATTGCGCCGCCGCCGCTTTCCAATCCCGGCCCGATCGCCGGCAAGCCGTAGGAAGTTGCCTTGAGGCGGACCAGCGTCGTGCCGATCGTCTCGCTGGCCTGCGCCGGATTGGTGGCCGTGAGATAGGGGTTATACTTGAGCAAATTGCGGATATTGTCCGCCGTGAGAATTCCCGTGGCGATTACAATGGCCAACGTGACAAGGATGCCGAACGACAATATTCCCACGGCGGCGAGTGCATGTGTGAGAATCCGTTTCAACCGGCATGTCCTGTTCTTAACGGGGCGTCGGGTGCATGAGATAGCGGATATCGCCGGCTTCATCAAATGGCCGCGATGGTTGCCGGATTGTCAAAATGCTCTATTGTCGCGGCTCCGCGGCGGATATCGGCGCAGCACCTCATCGCCGCATTTGAGAGAGATACGGCTCATGACTCCCTTCACCCCTTTCGCCGGTCTCGCCGGCGGCATTCTGATCGGCCTCTCCGCCGTGGTGCTGATGGCGGCTTACGGCCGCATCGCCGGCTTGAGCGGCATATTCGGCGGGCTTCTCACCCTGCGCTTCGGCGAGGAATTTTCCTGGCGCGCGGTGTTCGTCGCCGGCCTGCTCGTGGGCACCATCGCCATGCCAGTCCTCGGTCTGTTCGATACCGGCGGTATCGCTTTTTCCGGCGGCCCTCTGGTGATCGCCGCAGGCGGCATCCTCGTCGGCTTCGGCACGGCGCTGGGTGCCGGCTGCACCAGCGGTCATGGCATTTGCGGCATCCCGCGCCTGTCGCCGCGCAGCATCGTCTTCACCGTGATTTTCATGGCGGTGGCCGTCGCCACCGTCTTCATCACCCGCCACGCGTTGGGAGGCTGAGCATGGGCAGGATCGCCGTCTTTATCGCGGGGTTGCTGTTCGGCGCCGGCCTCACGGTGTCCGGCATGGTCAACCCGATGAAGGTTCTGAATTTCATGGACCTGTTCGGCCAGTGGGACGCAACGCTCATCTTCGTCATGGGAGCGGGCCTCGTCGTCACCTTCATCGGCTACCGGCTGGTGCTCACCCGCGCCCGCCCGCTCTATACCTCGTCCTTCTACCTGCCTCGTTCCACCATGCTTGATGCAAGGCTCATTGGTGGCGCGGCATTTTTCGGTCTCGGCTGGGGTCTGACCGGCTTCTGCCCCGGCCCCGCCGTGGCCAGCCTGGTCTTCGGCCGCACCGAAAGCTTTATCTTCGTCATCGCCATGGCCGCCGGCATGCTCGCGGCGCGCCTCGTCATGCACCGCGGGCCTAGCCCGCGGGAACTGGCCGAGGTCGAGGGCTGAACGGCTGCCTCAGCCGCCGCTCCGTCCGTACTGTTTCATCAGCGCCAGCAGCCGGTCATGCGGCAGGGCGATAGACCGGTTGCCGTCGCGGCCCACCATGGTCTGGTTGGCGATCATCGCATCGATCACGGCCTCCTCGGTCGCTTCGACGACGCCCGCGAACAACGGATCGAGGCTGCCATTGGGCAGCGCTTCGAAGGAGTGGGCGCCTTTGGCTTGCGGGCCGAAGGCCGCCTCGTTCGCCGTCGAGAAGGCGAGGAAAATATCGCCCGAACCGTTGTTGCCCACGGTTCCGGTGCGCGCCAGCCCCATGGGAACCCGCCGCGCCAGGCGCTTGAGCTGATGTGCCATGAGCGGCGCATCGGTGGCCACGATGACGATGACCGAACCCTGGTCCTTGCCGCGCAGCTTGTCCTCGCCGATGTGCCGACCGACGGGAACGCCCAGCACCATAAGCTGCTCGCGCGCCCCGAAATTCGCCTGCAGGAAGACGCCCAGCGTGTATGTGGCGCCGGCCACGCTCACCGCGCGCGAGGCCGAACCGTTGCCGCCCTTGAAATCGTAGCAGATCATGCCGGTGCCGCCGCCCACGCTGCCCAGTTCGAGTGCGCCGCCGCGCGCCCCGTCAAGTGCCGCGATCGCATGCTCGGCGGTCACGTGAAAACCGTTGATGTCGTTGAGGTCGCCGTCATAGGTCTCCGCCGCCACCGGCAGGCCCCAATCCTGTCCGGTGCCCAGCCCGCGCGAAACCAGCCACCGGATCGTCGCATCGCGGGTCACCCCGCAGGAATGCGTGTTGGTGATGGTGATCGGCGTCTGCAATTCGCCCGACTCCTCGATCCACACCACCCCGGTCATCTCGCCATTGCCGTTCAGCGAGTATTGCCCCGCCGCGCAGGGCACCTGCGCCTTGGCCCGGCCGCGCGGCAGAATCGCGGTCACCCCGGTGCGCACCGGCCCCTTGCCCGCGATGAGCTTCCCCTCGCCGGCAATCAGCGTCACCGTTCCCACCTCGACGCCCGCCACATCGGTGATGGCATTGCAGGGACCCGGCGTTCCCGCAAACGGCAGCCCCAGCCCCCGCCCGCGTAATTTTCCCGAAACTGTCCGTTGCCAGTCCGCCATCATGTCGGTTCGCCCCTCAACATGGCTCTTCCAATCACCCGCCATATGCCACACATTCGCGGGCAAGGGGACAGCACGGCGATGGTGGCGGCGGAATTTCGCGCCACCGGGAATTTCTCACCGGCTTGGCGGCCGCGGGCCTCGGACGGCGGCGCACGCTGTCATGACTGACCGCCGCCAAAGCGCACCATGTCGTCGCGCCAGCTCTGTGGGATGTCGCCACCGGAGAACTCCTCGACGAAGCGGTAGACGTAAGCGAATTCCTTATAGGCGCGCGCCCGCATGTCTTCCGTCATCGTCTCCTTGATCTGGGTTTCCAGACGCGGCGAAAAATCCGGCTCGGCATAGCCGACCGTCAGGAACCCGCAGAGTTTTCGCATCGCATCGGCCGTGAATAGCCGCTCGAAGAATTCGATATGCAAGTGCTGGCGCTGAACCACGGCCAGAATTTCCTGCAAGGTCCGGGCATAGTCGCTGCGCAGCCGGTATGCCGCCTGCTCGAAGCCGGCGGAGAAGGCTTGGGCAAGGTCAAGATTCGGATGATCCTGCTTCGCCTGACGCACTTGTGACCAGTAGCGGTCGGCCGGATTGCGCATGACGAACAGGAAGCGCGTCCCGGGCAAAATGCCGGCCATGGCCGCAAAGGCGATGCGGTCGAGGATCGAGTAGGAAGGCGTGATTTCCGCCCACACGTCGACGTCGCCCGCCCGCCTGGCGAAGAAATCGAGATATGCCCTCTCATCGGTTCCCATGCCGAGTCGTTCCTCCAAGTCCTGTTGGCGGATGCGCCTGCGCCGCGATTGGTCTTGTGCGGCCTCGTGCTGCCGCATGTTTCGCGCCAGCTTCACCGCAAATCGCAGTTCGGCCGGGTGCTCGTCCGCCACCGGAAACTTGCTGTTCCAGAAATGCAGTTCCTTGACCGGTGATACGAACACCTGCGGGTGCTTGTGCAGATTGAACGATAGCCAGGTGGTCCCGGCCTTCTGGGCGCCGACGCCGATCAGGAATATCCGCGGCGGCTTCATGCCACGCCGAGCTTCTTCTGCAGGCTCGAGCTCGAGGTGGTGTACTGGAACAGCAGCCGCTCGCCGGGGTTCTTGATGTGGAAAGCCTCCTGGGCCATCAGCGCCGCCTCGTGGAAGCCGGAGAGAATGAGCTTCAGCTTGCCGGGATAGGTGTTGATGTC
>CAYOZR010000038.1:0-23339 GCA_964408555.1 uncultured Aestuariivirga sp. | reverse complement strand
GGCTGCTTGTACTGGGAAATCTGGTAGCCCTGCGGCAGGTCGGGATAGAAATAGTTCTTGCGGTCGAACACCGAGCGCCGGTTGATCCGCGCCTTGAGGCCGAGCCCAGTGCGCACCGCCTGCTCGACGCAATACTCATTGATGACCGGCAGCATGCCGGGCATCGCCGCATCGACCAGCGCCACATGATCGTTGGGCTCGCCGCCGAATTCGGCCGAGGCGCCGGAGAACAGCTTGGATTTCGCCGTCACCTGGGCATGCACCTCCAGGCCGATAACGATTTCCCAATCGCCGGCCGCGCCCTTGATCCAGTCCTTCGTCTCGGCCACCCGCCTGGCGGAATTCAGCATCGGTCACTCTCTCATGTGCGCGGCCTTGGTAACGGCTCGCCTTGGCGGATTCAAGGCCCGGACCTGCGCAGTTCCCGGGTGATCGACCGGGCCAGATAGAGGGCGCCCAGGAACAGCACAGCCAGAACGGCAAAGAATGTCGCATCGGCCCGGCTCATCGACCCGAAACCGCCGGCAACCCAGTGCTGAGCCGCTTTGATGCAGATGAATAGGACCGCGAATCCGGCCACACCCAACACTCCCACCCGCATGGCGCGCAGAATCAGCCGAGCCCAGGGCGACATGTCACTCATTCACTTTCCTCCGGCGCGGGGCCCGTGCTAACCCCAGCTCTCCCTTCATGATGGCGCAGGCGATGGCTAAATCCAAATCCGATCTTTCGACCCTGAAACCCGAGACCCGGCTGGTGGCGGCGGGCCGCCAATTGAGCGAGCACGGTTTCGTCAATCCCGCCGTCTATCGCGCCTCGACGGTGCTGTTCGACACGGTCGATGCGCTGCACGACAAGGCCGCCCAATACCGCTACGGCCGCCGCGGCACGCCCACCTCGCTCGCGGTTGAGACCGCTATCGCCGTTCTCGAGGGCGGCCATGCCAGCAAGGTGGCGCCATCCGGCCTGGCGGCGATTGCCACCGCCCTCCTCGCCTTTCTCAAATCCGGCGAGCATCTGCTGATGGTCGATACCGTCTATGCGCCCGCCCGCCATTTCTGCGACACGGTGCTGAAAGGTCTCGGCATCGAGACCACCTATTTCGATCCGCTGATCGGCGCCGGCATCGCCCAACTGATCCGGCCCACCACCCGTGTGGTCTATTGCGAGAGCCCGGGCTCGCAAACCATGGAAGTGCAGGACGTTCCCGCCATCGCCGAAGCGGCGCACCAGCGGAACTGTCTGGTCTTCCTCGACAACACCTGGTCGGCCGGCCACTATTTCAGCGCCTTCACCCATGGCTGCGATGTGACGATCCAGGCGGCGACCAAATATCTCGTCGGCCATTCCGACGCCATGATGGGCTCCGTGACCTGCACCGAGGCCGCCTGGCCGCAATTCAAGGAGGCCTACGAAACCATGGGCCAGTTCGCCGGGCCCGACGACATGTATCTGACGCTGCGCGGCATCCGCACCCTCGATGTGCGCCTCGAGCGCCACATGAAGAATGCGCTGCACATGGCCGAGTGGCTGGGCGCGCGCCCCGAAGTGCAGACGGTTCTCTATCCGGCGCTTTCCAATGCGCCGGGCCATGCCCTGTGGCGGCGCGATTTCACCGGCGCCTCGGGCCTGTTCTCGGTCATTCTCAAGCCCGCCCCGGAAAAAGCCGTCGCCGCCATGCTCAACGACCTTGCGCTGTTCGGCATGGGCTATAGCTGGGGCGGCTACGAGAGCCTGGTTGTGCCCTTCAAGCCGCACCGCACCGCGACGCAATGGACCGATATAGGCCCCTGCCTGCGCTTCCACATCGGGCTGGAAAATCCCGCCGACCTGATGGCCGATCTCGCGGACGGTTTCGCCCGGCTGCGCGCCACCGCTTGAATGGCGGGCCTTCGACCCCATGTCATGGCGGTTGCAAGAACCGGAGCCGAACATGAAAGCCATTCTCGCCGCCCTCGCCGCGTTTCTGTTCGCCGTCCTGCCCGCCGCGGCCCAGGAAGCCGACGATCCGGAACTGATCTTCAAGAAGACCACCGTCTGGCGCCTGCTGTCGCCGGACGCCACGCTCGCCACCTATGCCATCGACGATCCCCTGGTCGAAGGTGTCGCCTGTCATTTCACCGTGCCGGAAATCGGCGGCTGGTCGGGCTGGGCGGGCTTTGCCGAAGAACGCTCCGAAACCTCGCTGGCCTGCCGCCAGATCGGCCCCGTCGCCTTCAAGGGCAAATTCGATCAGGGCGAGGAGGTCTACCGCCAGCGCCGCTCGCTGTTCTTCAAGAAAATGCAGATCGTGCGCGGCTGCGATGCCAAGCGCAACGTGCTGGTCTATCTGAGCTATTCCGACCGGCCGATCGAGGGCAGCCCGCAGAATTCGACCTCGACGGTGCCGATCATGCCGTGGGGCAGCCTGCCGGCGCCCGCCTGCAAGGACTTCCTCAATAATTGACGTTTAGTTAACCAGGTCACATTTTAGCCTTACCCGGCCCATAGCCGCTGTGGCCCAAGAATTGCTGGGACCGAATAGTCCTGGGTCAGGGGTATGGGTCATTGTCCAGCGTCCGTTCTGTACGAGTTGTGCGTGCCGTTGTTTTAGGCGTCTCCATGGGGATCGCGGTTTCCGTGATGCCGGCCGGGGCCCGGCCGCCCGAATATCCCATCTACAGGCCTGAACCCGCCGCCTACACCTATTTCAGGCATGTCCAGAAACGGCCGCTGCTGACGCTCGCCCGCATCGTCGAGGGCGATATTCCGCCGGCCCTGCGCGGCGGCAAGAAGGGTCTTAACTCCCGCCTTGTTAACCTTCTGTCCGAGGTCGAGCGCCATTTCGGCCGGCCGGTCACCATCACTTCGGGCTGCCGGTCCACCAGGACCAACCGCCGCGCCGGCGGGGCCCGCCAGTCCTATCACCTGCGCTGCATGGCCGCCGACATCAGGGTGGCGGGGGTAAGCGAGAGCCAGGTTCTGCGCTATGTGAGCAAGCTGCCCGGCCGCGGCGGCGTCGGCACCTATTGCCGCAACTCCATCGTCCACCTCGATGTCGGGCCGCGCCGCGAATGGCATCAGGGCTGCGGCAGCCGCACCAAGACCGCCCGGAAAAAGACCGGAAATTGGCGGCGCACCTGAGCCCGCAGGCGTGCTAGTTTAGCCGCCAGCGATTTGCGGAGCATCGTCATGTTGCATCGTCTGGCCGGCGCGGCACTCGCCTGCACACTCATATCTCCGGCATCGGCCAACGACTCGACCGCCAAGCTGGGCGCCGGCGGGCTGATTCTGGTGCAGGCGGATACCATCACCATGGAGACGGAAGATCTCTACGTCTCGCCCTCGGCGATCCGCGTCGACTACCGCTTCCGCAACAACGCCACCGAGGACAAGACCCATCTCGTGGCTTTCCCCATGCCGCTGATCGAGCCCTCCGACTATGTCGAGTCGGACGTTTCGGTGCCCGCGTATGAGAAAGAGAATTTCATGAACTTCGCCGTCACCGTCGACGGCGCGGCGGTGACGCCGCGGATTGAAATCCGCGCCCTGACCGGCGGTCTCGATGTGACCGAAAAGCTCGCCGCCCTCGCCATTCCGCTCAATCCTCTCGCCGAGGCGACGGCCAAGGCGCTGAACGCGCTGCCGAAGGAGATACTTTCCGAGCTGATCGTCATGGGTGCCGTCCGCGACACGGGCGACGGGCTCGCGCCGTCCTGGACGCTGAAATCCACCTATTACTGGCTGCAGACGTTTCCCGCCGGCAAGACCATCGCCGTCAGCCATGCTTACACGCCGGCGGTGGGCCTCTCGTTTTTCTACGACATGGCGCTCTCGGAGAAGAGCTACGTCGATCTCTTCTGCATCGACGGCGGCACCCGCAAGGCGATCCACAAGAAGCTCGCCGCCGCCAAGGCTGACAATCCCTATCTGATGGAAAAGCAGATCCAGTATGTCCTCACCACCGGCGCCAACTGGCAGGGCCCGATCGGCGATTTCCGCCTGGTGGTCGACAAGGAGAAGCCGGATGCCATCGTCAGCTTCTGCATGGACGGGGTGAAGAAGATAGCCCCCACCCAATTCGAGGTACGCAAGCAGGACTTCCAGCCCCAGGCCGACCTTAATGTGCTGATCCTCGCCCCGCCCGAAAATCCGTGATGGCGACCCCGGCAGTTGTGCCGGAACATAGTGCCTTCAAGCCGATAGATTGCCCAACCGCCCCCTATCCTTCCCCTAAAATCATTGGGAAACTTTCGGGAAAGTCCAACCGGTTCGTCGTCGTAGAGGCGAGCCATGGATAATTCCACCCTCATCGCCACAATCCCAAAAAACAAGACGCAAAATCTTGTCGTTTCGCTGTCTGAATTCAACGGCCACCACTTGCTCGATGTCAGGGTCTTCGCAGCCTTTGTGCAAGGCGATGAGCCGAAGCCGACGAAGAAAGGCATCTCAATCGCCATCGGCCGGCTGCTGGCCCTGATAGAGGCGCTCAGGGACGCCGAAGCCGAAGCCCGGCGCCGCGGGCTGCTCACCGCAATGTCGGGGCAGCGGGATGGCTGAACTCGACGCCGATGACTTCTCGCCCAAGGAAATTGCCACCATGCGCTGGCAAGCGATCGAGGGCTTCAACTCGGCACCTGGGCTCTCGCCAATGGCGCGCCGGCTCGGCATCGCGCTGATCTGCGCCATGGACGCGAAGACCCGAAATTGCTTCCCTGGCGAGGTGAGGCTCGCGACGGAACTTGGCGTTCACCTGAGCGCCATCAAGAAAGCAAAAGCCGAGCTCCGGGACGCCAAGCTGATCACCTGGTTCAACCCCGGCGGACCGCGTCACCTTTCGCGATACATCTTCGGCTGGGCGGCCCTGCTGAGGTTGGCGAAGGAGGCGGGCGAACGGGCAAACCTCATCGTCCGGAAAGGCTTGTCCGGGCGTCGCAAAGGTACCCTACAGGGTACCAATGGCGCCGCCTCCAATAGTACCCGCACGGGTACCAATGAACCACATTCAAGGCCCGCCCAAGGTACCCGAACGCGCTCCCAAGGTACCCAAATCGAGGCCCAAGGTACCCTACAGGGTACTCCCATAGTACCCCCCAGGGTACCAGATATTACCCATGATATTACCCAGCTAGATATTACCCAGCAGGAACACGACGAAGTCGGCGGCGCGCCGTCGCGTCGCGCAAGCGCGCCGGACGCGCCTCTCGCAGAACGACGTTCTCCCCAAGCCGAAGCAGAAGGGGCTCTTGAAAAAGAGCAAGCGGCATGGCGAGCGAGTCGCAAAGAGAAGCTCCGCATCGCCCGACAGCAATATCCCAAGGCATTCATCGACTGGGACGACGACGGCAAGCTCAAGGTGAGCCCATGACGATCTTCGCCGAGCACACCACCTATCGCCTCAACAGCGACGGCAGCATTGAGCGATCAACAGGCCAGATGCCGGCGGTGCTGAAGCTGCCGCCCGTCAGCGTCACGACGCCAGCATGGGCTGAGCCCAGGGTGACGGCGCGCCTGCTGCGGCGGCTCGCTGACGAGCTTGAGGCGCAGCCATGACCCCCAGGGGCGGTCTCGATCTCTACAGACCTGCGCTCGCGGACCGTCGCGGGGCAAAGAAAGCAGAATTAGTTTGGAGGAATTTCTTATGACGTTGCATTTGCCATCCAGATCGCCTAAATGTGATGTTGCTTTGCTGTGCCGCCTTCGGGATGAAGGGACACGCCAAGCAAACCCTCTGCGCACCTTCGGGATGAAGGGCAACGAGCTGAGACGGTCGCAAATGCGCGGCCAATCGCTGTTGTTTTGCCGGAGGTGTGGTCTTGACCATTCCCATTGAAACTCGCCTTTCAGAGGCCCTTCGCTTTGCGCTTCCGCTGGAAACGCGATTTGACCCGGCGCGCGCGGCCGTCGGGCTGATCTCGGGATATGCCAGCACGTTCGGCAACCCTCCGGACGCATTCGGCAGCGTAATCGCGCCGGGCGCCTTCAGGAAGACGCTGGAGCGCCATCTCCGGGAGAACACGTCGCCGGCGATGTTCTGGTCGCACGATCCCGTCGAACCCATCGGCAAGTGGCTGGATGTCCGGGAGGACGACAAGGGACTGCTGGTTGATGGCAAGATCGAGCTCGGCACACAGCGCGGCCGCGAGGCGCTGGCGCTGCTCAAGAGCAACAGTGTGACGGGACTGTCCATCGGCTTTTCGGTGCCACGCGGTGGCCGCAAAGCGAGCGGCGACGGCGGCGAGACCATCAGCGAAATCGAGCTGGTCGAAATTTCTCTAACTGCGGTTCCGGCCAACAGCCGGGCCAGGGTGACTGACGTCCGCTCGATCGACTCCGTTCGATCCTTCGAAACTTTCCTGCGCGAGGCCGGCTTTGCCAGGGCGGCGGCGGAGGCGATCGCAGCCAAGGGTTGGGCCGGGCTGGCTCCGCAAAGCGAAACCGAACAACTCGAAGAACTGGCCGGCTCGATCCGGGCCGGCACCGAACTCATCCGCAATCAGAAGGACATTCACAGATGGACATCGCGGCACTGAAGAAATCGATTGACGACAACTCGCAGGAAGTGGCGGGCCTGGTGAAGGACGTGAAGTGGGCATGCACTGAGCTTGAGCGGCTCGGAATTGCGCGTCAAGATTCGGGCAATCGCCGCCTGCTGCCGGGCCTGGGTGGCAACAACGACAATAACCCCGAAGTGCGCGAGGCATTGGCGAAGGAATGGAACGCCATCGCCAAATTCGCCCGCACCGGCGATGAAAGCGAAATGCGCTCCGTATCGGGAAGCAGCGAAGGCGGGTATGTCGTTTATCCGCAGGTCTCGGCGGTCATGACCAAGCGCCTGTTCGACATGTCGCCGATGCGCCGTCTTGCCCGCATCGAAACCATGACGACCGGGGACAGTTGGGAAGAGCCCGCCGATTTAGAACAGACCTCTGCAACATGGGTGCGGGAAGAGGAAACCCGGCCCGAGACGGCTACGCCGCAGCCGGGTCGCCTGGTTGTGCCGGTTTGCGAAATCTATGCCCTCCAGCCGCTCACGCAAAACCTCATCGACGATGCCTATATCGACGTAGGCGCGTGGATCGAAGGCAAGATTTCCGACAAGTTCGCACGAGCCGAAGGCATGGCATTCGTCACCGGAGATGGCGTCAAGAAGCCGAAAGGCTTCATGAGTTTGCTCACCACGACCGACGACGATTTCACGCGCGACAAGGAGAAGCTGCAGCACGTGATCACCGGCAACGCCACCGTGGTGACAGCAGATTCGCTCAGGGACATTTACTGGAAGCTCCGCGCCGTTCACCGCGGCAATGCCACCTGGATGATGTCGAGCGACACTGCCAATTCGATCGACAAGCTGAAGGACGGCAACGGTGACTACCTCTGGCGCAACGGCATGACCGCGGGATCGCCGCCTTCCCTGCTCGGCCGCCCGGTTGAGTTCGCCGAAGACATGGCGGCGATCGGTGCCGGGACCTATCCCATTGCCTTCGGCGACTTCAAGGCGGGCTATCTCATCGTCGACAAGGCCGGCATGCGGTTGCTTCGGGATCCCTATTCGAGCAAGCCATATGTTCTGTTCTACGCCTACCGCCGCGTCGGCGGAAACGTGGCATTGCCCGATGCCATCAAGGTCTTGAAAGTGACAACGTAAGCGGGAGTGACGCTGAGACATCGTCGCACCCGCTTCGCCCGCCTCGCATCGCTGTCTCGGTGCGGGGCGGGGCCCCCAGGGGCGGTCGAACTCTCTGCAGCCCTACGCTCACGGACCATCGTGGAGCAGTATTTACGCAATAAGCCGAAATTCGGGGTGGGGGTTGGAGAGCAAATGAAATTGACGCCACAAGATGCTCCGGACCCTCCTATGAACGGTGTTCCGCTCCATGAAATGACCAACTCCATGACGATGGAGTTGATACTGAGGCTGCGCGGGCTCTCGGAAATGTCCGGCGAGCAGCGCGAGTTGGCGCTACTCTTGTTCGTCCGAGGCTTTATAGCGGTACTCAATGGCGTTGGCGGAGTTCCACTTCTCGATGTTTACCGAGCCATGATCGACACGGGAGTTGACGGAATGTCGGGTCTCATGGACCCGGCGGCCGTCGCTGAGAGGCTTCTTGAGATGGTCAAGATGAGAAGTCCGCACCGCATTTTGGAAACGCAAAGGAGGCAATGATGGCGGTAGAAATCGAGCGATTGGCCATCCTTATTGAGGCCAATACAAAAAGTTATGAAAATGCCATGAAGCGCCTGGAGGAAAAGACCGCCAGGGCGCTCAACGCTTCGACCAAATCGACGCAAACTCTGAACAAGGCGTTCGGCTCGCTCGGCATCACCATGTCGAGCATCGGCAAGGGTCTGGTGGTGGGGGCGATCTCGGCCGCCGCCGTCTCTATCGCCGCCATGGCGGGGAGCGCCATCAAGACCGCCGCGGCGATCGGCGACCTCGCCGACAAGCTTGGCATCTCGACCGACGACTTGCAAAATCTGCAATTTGGCGCGGTTCAGGCGAACATGAGTTTCGAGGATTTGGAGAAATCGCTGCTGCGATTTTCCAAATCCCTCGGCCAGGCCAGGAATGGGCAGGGCGATCTCCTGAAAACGCTGAAAGCCAATGGTTTCGATATCGCCAAGATCAAAGCCATGTCCTACATGGATGCGCTTCGCACCTTCGCGGACCTCGTGAGGAATGCGAGAAACCAGCAGGACAAAATGCTCCTGAACACGCAAGCCTTCGGCAAGGGCTCCGACCCGATGCTGGAATTCCTCCACAATGGCAGCAAGGGACTCAACGATTTCGCTATCGCTGCGACGACGGCTGGAAACAAGATCAAGGAGGGCTTGGTCCGGACGGCCCAAGAGATAGACGCCAAATGGGATGTCGTAATGCTGCGCATGGGCAATGCCGTGAGGTCGTTTGCTCTCTCGGCTGTCGCGGAATTCGACAAGATGGTAAAAGATTTCAAAACTGGCGGTCTCGTCCCAGCATTTGAGACCGCCCTTCGAGGCAGTGAAGGAATAACGAGGGACCGCGAGGCCACCAGGGATTCGCTGCGCGCTGAAATTACCCAGCTCCAGCAGGACAAAGCCGATCTTGAGCGAATCTATGCCGACACGCCGAATGCGCTCGCCGATGCGAATGCAATGCTGGATGGAGTACTTGCCACCCGCAAAGCGCAGTTAGAAGAAGTCTTGAGACTTCTTGGCCCAGCGGTATCGACGAGCATGGTTCGTCCGGAATTTCCCGGCGATTTAAGGCCTCCGAAAAAGACCGTCATGGATGGCTCCGGTGACGAAGAAGCCGCCAAGGCCGCCGAGCATCGCGCCCAAGCCATCGCCAAGGTGATCGAGCAGCTGCAATTCGAGAACATCCAGATGGATCGCGGCGCGGCGCAACAGCGCATCTACAACGAGCTCGAGAAGGCGGGCGTCGATCTGCACAGCGAGCAGGGCCAGAAGATCGCCGCTCTGGTGCAATCGATTTACAACAAGGAACAGGCGCTCGACGCCGCGACAGCGGCCGAGGTGCGCCGCCAGGACGCGGAACGCGAAACCATCCGTCTGGCGCAAGAAGCCGAGCAAGTGATGCGCGATTCCATGATGGCGCTTGGGGAAGCCGGAGTCGACGCCTTCGACCGCATCATCCTGCAAGGCGAAAAATTAAAGGATGTGCTGGCGGACCTGACGAAAATGTTGGCCTCCAGCCTGTTGCGCGGATTGCTCCTGGGTCAGGGTCCGTTCGCCGGTCCCGGCGGCGGCTTTTTCGGCCATTTGTTCAAAGCGCCATCCATGTCGCGGATGGGCGCCGCCTCGCCGCGATTTGCCGATTTCAATAGCGGCGGCGGAAACCAGCGCGGCAACGGCGCCAATGGCTTCAATCTTCAGATCATCGATCAGCGCGGCAGCGGCGCCAAAATCAAGACCGAAACGAGCCGCAGCGGCGTCAAGATGTGGATCAGGGATGCCATCGCCTCGGAACTTCCCGGCGCTCTCGACCGGATCATGCCAGCACAGTTCGGCCTGCAGCCCAAAACCAGAATGAGATAGCCCATGGCACTCGACGTAACGGTCACGGCGAAGCTGCGCGCCCAATACACGGTCACCAGCGATCTCGGCAACACGGTGTTCACCCCTGACGGCGTGACCATCATCGCCGCCAACCAGGAGGTAGTCATCACACCTCCAGCCTATGGTGGCACTACCCGCTTTGAGTTTCACATAGAGGACGACTTGATGCCGAAAGGTCCAAAGCTTGTGTAGGACGAGATAGCGCCGTGGCCCGGAATATCGCCAACCGGTATGTGCAGGTGCCGAACTGGGAGCCGGTGTGCGAGGCTTAGGCACTCGTCCGGCTGGCGGTGCGCGCCTTGTAAATGTCGCTCAGCAGGAATGACTTTACCGCGTCTGGACTTCCCCACTTTTCCCAACGGCGCGGGCTAAAATAAATCCCACTCCATTCGATGGCGTTTCTGATCTTCTCTTGTCGATATTCGTCATTGACCAAGGCCAGTATTTCCGAAAGCTCCTGGTCAACTTCTCGCTGCGTGGTGCGGCCATGCGAGACCTTTGAAAACAAATCACTCAGACGGTCTGCAATTTCAGCGTGAGTTTTCATGGTTCAACCCTTCCGCTTCCCCTTCGCCTCAAGCCCGAGCTCCACTAGGCGGCGGATGGCTTCCGGGCGGCCGACGGGTTCCTTTTGCTTCGCAATGTAGGTGTCGAGTGAAGCGAGCTCGGCGGGCGGCAGCCTGACGTTTATCGGCGTTGAGCCGACTCGTGGCCGCCCTCGGGATTTTTTGGCGCCAGTTATTGACTTCATGAATAATTAGTGCCAGAAAACACCGAGCCGATCAAGAGAGCAATCTCCTGCCGGCCCTAACCCGCCAACATTCAAAGGAGGCCGCAATGGCCGATTCCCTGAACACTACAGTTGCGCCTAAAGCCGAAACCGATGAGAAGCCGATTGACGTGATGGGCTTGGCTCTCGACAAACTGAATGCCATCCTGATCCTGCTCAGCAATGATTACGATGGATCGGCGGAGAATGGTGAATTCAGCTCTCCGACGCACACAATCTATCAATCCGTGGCTGCCTGTTCCGCTTTGGTCGATGAAGCGCAAAAGGCGCTCAGGCGCATGTTCAACAAACATGAGGCACCGTTCCGCCCGCTCGCGGTCTCAGCAAAAGCAACCCGCTCAAGCACTGGCGAAAAGGGTGCAGGCGGCGACATAGAAAAGGTGCGCCGGGCGTGGGAGGTAAGCATCGCCCGGCTCAATCTCGAATGCACTGAAGCGGGAGACGGTGACGAGGTAGTCGCTGCCGCGTGCAAAAGGCACGACAAACGCGCCGACGATTTTTTCGAGCAGATCATGGACCTGAAGGCCACGACCGAGGAAGACGCCTATGAACTCGTTTCGCTGGCAATGTTGCTTTTGAAGGACGAAGGCAGCCGCGAGCGAGTTTCCGAAATCCTGCGCAAGGCATGGATTGACCTGGGCGACAGGGCAGCCAAGCGCGTAAGGGACGCTAGGGCGCTGGCGGCCTGAGCCCGACGGCGCCAGGCGAGTTCCGCACTGCACAAGCCCCGGCTCCGGCCGGGGTGATTCGGGGCCATTCTGTAGTTTGGTACCACTTCAATTTAGCATTTGCATTCCGAATATAGAATCTATATGGTCAAACGCGTCGCCTTGGCCGAGGAAGCGAAATGCCACATTCCCTATATGCCGCCGTGAAACTCATCTCCGAAAGGGCAGGCATACCGTGGCCGGAGGCCCGCAAGATATATCTTGAAATGCAGGTCGATAATGCCAGCGATGGATGGCTCCCTGGCGAAGAATTTAACGCCGAATCCAAACAGGTCGGATTGCCCAAGAGCAGCGGACGTGCGGTCTGGGCGGCACATCCCAATTTGATCGCGGCCTACCTCATCGGCCTCGCTTCGCGCTTCAGCAATGTGAGCCCGAAATTCTTTGTAGAATTATATGCCTGGACGACTCCACATGGCGAAGATGGTTGGGGGCACGTCCTGCGCGATTACATTGCGGAAGCGTTGATCGATCGCAAGAAGGCGGAGCGCATTGATAAGATCATTTTCGAAACTGGAACGGACAAGGTGGCCATTCACGAAAGGACTGCCAAAGGGCTCAGTGCCGTTCGCTGGTTTTCCACCCAGGGATTCGCTCGAGACGCAGCAAGCAAATCAAAAACCTTGATCCGCTGCAATGTCGTGATCGACGGTGAGCTTCTCAAGATTCTGCAATCGACCATCGAATGGACGGTGTCTGGTAGCCCCATGATCTCGTCCAAGGTTGAAGAAACATGACCAACCTCGCGCTTCGACCGATAACGAAAATCGAGATTTTTTCGATCTCATTTGAACCGTCGAGTGTCGCACTTCGCATCGTCGACACAGACGGTAAGGTCGAGCACTTCGCGATGAAACTGTCCGATCTCAAAATGCTCGGCCTGCAGCTGCTCACCGATGGCATTGTGTTGGAAAAGGTGCCGCGAGCGGTGGCGCTGTTGGTGCAGTTACCAGAAAACACGGTGAACTGACAATGACCCGCGCCGCACCCTTCAAGCAGAGTTCCATCACCAAGGCGGTGAAGGGTGCGAAGGCGGCCGGCTTCGAGGTTGGGAAACTTGAAATCGGCATAGACGGCCGAATTGTGCTTTGGCCCGGTGGGCCCAATGCCGAGGCGGATCCCTCATCTAACCCTTGGGACAAGGTGCTCGACGATGGCGAGAAGGCGTAAAGCCCTGCCCCTTCACTGTTCCTGGAACTGGGATCGCCACGGCAAGAAGCGCGTCCGGTTCCGGCAACATGGATTCTCGACATACCTCACCGGCCAGCCCTGGTCCGACGATTTCATGCGGCAGTACGCCCAGGCGCTCGATGGCGTGAAGTTCAGGCGCGAAAATATCGGCATCGAAAGGACTAAGCCGGGATCTATCAATGCTGCAATCGTCGGCTTCTACAGGTCTCCGGAATTCAAGGGGCTCAAGGCGAGCACACAACGGGTGCGGAAAGGCATCATCGAACGATTCCGGGCCGAGCATGGCGAAAAGCCGATCCGCCTTCTGGGCCGCAATCACGTCAAGGCGATCATCGGCGCCATGTCCGGCACGCCCGAGGCCGCGAACAATCTGCTCAAGGCCCTCCGGGTGCTCTTGGCCTTTGCGGTCGACCAGGAAATGGTCAAGGAGAATGTTGCCACCGGCATCAAGAAATACAAATCCCAGAGCGACGGCATCCACACGTGGACCGAAGATGAGATCGCCACCTTCGAGGTTTTTCACCCCGTAGGATCGAAGCCGCGCCTCGCCCAGGCCCTTTTGCTCTTCACCGGGCAGCGGCGCAGCGACGCGGTGAAGATGGGCTGGCAGCACGTCTCAGGCGGCACGATCTCGGTACGCCAGGAGAAGACCGGGGCTTCGCTTGTGATTCCCATTCACCCCGACTTGCAGGCGGTGATCAATGCCGTGCCCAAGGGCAACCTCACATTCCTGCTGACCGAGTACGGGGCGCCCTTCTCATCGGCCGGCTTTGGCAACTGGTTTCGGGCTCAATGCAACGCCGCCGGCCTTCCGCAATGCTCCGCACATGGGCTGCGCAAGGCGGCCGCCACACGTCTCGCGAATGCCGGCTGCAGCACCGATGAGGTGAAGGCCATCACCGGCCATAGGTCGCTCTCCGAGGTCGCGCGATATACCCGCGCAGCCGATCAGGCCCGCCTCGCAAGGCAGGCAATGAGCAAGCAAGTTGGGGCGGAAAGCGAACAGAAATTGTCCAACCTTTCAACCCGGTTGGACAAAACGGTAGCTAAGTAATTGAAATTCAACAGCCCCTCGATGGCGATGGCGACCCCGGCAGGATTCGAACCTGCGACCTAGTGCTTAGAAGGCACTTGCTCTAGTCCAGCTGAGCTACGGGGTCTACTCTTTTGTCTCTTTTGTGGCTCTGATGGGGATATGGGGATAGCTCAACTACTTCTCTGCCACGAGGCTGAATGAGTGGTCTGCATGGCTCATAGCATCGTAAGGCTCTATCTTCGACGTCTTAAAGAGTAGTTGCCACACCACTTCCTTGTCATCATACGCAAGACGAACAAATTCTGGGGTACAGTATTCGGCCCATTTTGCTTTCAGGTGATCGAAGCTGTCGATTTCCTCTTGTGTCATTTCCTTCTCCTCTTCAAAGGAGTCTTCATCCGGTTTTCCATGTGCGACGAAATCGCGAAACTCTTTGAGCTTTTCGATTGTGCTGTATGGCCGGTCCTTTGTTTTGTATTTAATATCAAAAACTTTGAATACGGCGTTGAGCTTCTTATAGAAACCCAATCTCTCCTTTCCATCTTTTTCCCAATTGATTACACATTTGAGGCCAAAAAAATTGAGATCAGCCTCAAAGGAAAAAGCAATCATTGTGAGACACGCCATGCAGTCATAGGTGATGCCGCTGCAGTCGCCATTTTTTACACGAGCCTCGATACCCGTTATCAAGTGAAGCGCCGCTTGCTGCAAGTCGTTGTGTATATAGAGAAAGTTGTTGGCTTCGTGCAGGACTTTGATTTTCGTCATTTGACCATCAAGAAAAGGCTGCTGCTATTTAAACTCGTAGAGCTGGACGTTCGGCAATTGCCACGGTTCGGAGAGACATGAGTCGGTTGCATTGTTGACAGCCTTGAGAGCTGTGAGATACGAGCACCTCACCACCTCGATGGCAATCTGCGTACCACCATCTTTTGCATACCCCAGTTTGACAATGTGTTTCTTAAGCGAAGACAGTGCAGTACGCTCGACACGTCCAGAGTTGGGCACTTTAATATAAAACAAAAGCTGCCAGTCGGGAACACCTCCATAGGGCTGGGAACGCAGTACACCGACACGATGGTGAGGATCATCGCTGATGCCGATTTTCATAAATTGTTTCGAGAGAGAACCGGCGATGTATATGTTTTTTGTTTCTGAATAGATTTTAATGAAAGTGTTGTTTATGGGGTTGCACTGGGCACAGTGACCTGTTGGCCATTTTAGGCGGTGGCGGCCATTGGTGCAGGGGGTACTGAGAGCAACTGCCTTGCCCTCTTTCACAATTAATATCTTCCAAAATTTAGTCTTTAGCCCACTGGCGTCGTATACGTCATTTTTTGAGTAGCCACAGCGTGCAAGAAAATCCAGCTCAATTTTTGTGAGGTCCATAGCGAGACTTCTATCATTCCGACGATGACGCGAGGGTAGCACAGGGTGAGGGGGATCAGGTCTTGCAATTGAAGCACCTGATCCCCCTCACCTTCCCAAGCTTCGCTTGGGCCCCTCCCTCTCCCCCACGAGGAGAGAGAAAACTTCACTCAATGGGTCCAGTTGTCCAACCGGCCCCATCTGAAATTTTCCGAGTACGACTTCCGGTGCAACCTGACCGGCGCCTCGGGGGCGACACTGTAGGCCAGCCCCTCGCGCCCGGCATAGGCGATCGCCTGCTCCTTCGTGTCGAACCGCAGCTTCACCTGCTGGCGCATATCGCCCGACGAGGTCCAGCCCATCAGCGGCTCGCGGCCGCGCGCGGCCTCCGCCTCGAACTCCAGAATCCATGCCCCCGTCTTGCCCTTGCCCGACTGCATGGCATTGCGGGCCGGCCTGTAGATGCGTGCCGCCATCGGCGCTTTCTCCTTATCCGGCATGGCTGGTCGGGGTGGCCAGATTCGAACTGACGACCCCCTGCGCCCAAGGCAGGTGCGCTACCAGACTGCGCTACACCCCGAATGCCATGTGGTGGCCCCGTGAATAGACGAGAATGCCCGCTCCGGGCAAGGCTGGAGGCGTTCGGCCGCCAAACTTGGGCGATTGACAGCCTGTAAACCATGATTTCCGGTCTGGCTCGCCGCTGCCGCGGCGGCCGAAGCCGTCAACGGTCATGTAATCAATGATCGTTATTTGTGGTGGGATACAGTCTCGCACGGACGCCCGTCTTGAACCCAAACACGGCTATTCCCGCCAATGCCACCTCTGCCCGGACAGGGCCGGACACAAAGCCGGCGGACCGGAGCGGCCCGGAAAGCGTGGCATCGCTGCTCGACCGCCTGAAAGCCGCCTCCGGCCGGATCATGCAATCCCTCAACGGCGGCCAAGATGGGACTCCGAACAATTCGATCGACTACCAGCTGATGCGGGTACTGGTCGACCGGTTGCCGGATTACTTGTATGCCAAGGACACGCAGAGCCGTTTCACTTTCGCCAATCAGGCGATCGCCGCCGACCATGGCTTTGCACGTCCCGAGGATATGATCGGAAAGACCGATTTCGACCTCTACGCGCCGGAGCTGGCGAAGCAGTTCTTCGCCGATGAGCAGCGCCTGCTGTCGTCCGGTCAGTCGATCGTCGATCAAGAGGAACATGTTTCCGATGTGCGCGGCGCGAAGAAATGGCTCTCCAGCACAAAGCTCCCGGTGCGCAACAGCCGGAATGAAATCATCGGCCTGGTCGGTGTGGCGCGCGACGCCACCGCGCGAAAGCGGGAGGAATTCCTCAGCCGGGAGCAGGGACGCATTCTTGAACTGATCGCCACCAATATTCCGCTGGAAACGGTGTTTGAGAATCTCGTGCGGCTTATCGAATCCAATTTCGACGGCTACCGGGTTGCCATCATGTTGATGGATGCCGACGGTCGGCACCTGAGATCGGGAACCGCGCCAAGCCTTCCATCTTCCTACAGCAGGGCGGTGGACGGTCTTGCAATCGGTCCGGAGGCCGGCCCGTGCGGTGTGGCGGCTTACCGGCGGGCGCCCGTCATAGCCGCCGATTTGATGCAGGATCCGCGCTGGCAGCGTTACCGTGAACTCGCCGCCCAATATGGCCTGCGGAGCTGTTGGTCGCTGCCGATCCTGTCCCATGACATGGCCGTCCTGGGTACTTTCGCGCTGTATTCGGACGCCGTCCGGGAACCGGACTCCATCGAGGTGAAATTCGCCGGATTGGCGGTGCGGATGGCCGGCATTGCCATCGAGCGCCGGAATTCGGAACAGCGCATCCATCACATGGCGCACCACGACTCGCTTACCGGGCTGCCCAACCGCGCCTTGCTGATGGAGCGCCTCGGCTTCGCGCTGCCCTATGCCCGGCGGCACGGCAGCGCGATCGGCCTGGTCTTTATCGATCTTGACGGGTTCAAGCTGATCAATGACGGTCTCGGCCACGAGGCCGGAGACGAGCTCCTCAAGGCCGTGGCCCGGCGCCTCAAGGGCGTGGTCCGCGAGTCGGACACGGTGGCGCGGCTGGGTGGCGATGAATTCGTCGTCATGCTCCTCGATCAGCCCGCACACGGAGAAGCAATCGTGCGGACGCTGCACAGAATGCGATGCAGCGTGGCGGAGCCCAACGTGATCCACGGTCAATCGCTTCAGGTGACGTGCAGCATCGGCATGGCGGCCTACCCGCAGGACGGCACCACCGCGGAAGAATTGCTGAGGCATGCCGACGCGGCGTTGTACCGGGCCAAGAACCTGGGCCGCGATAATTTCCAGTTTTACAAGGCCGGTTTGAGCAGCGACGACCGCGCCCGGCTGTCGCTGCTCGAGGCGCTCAGGGGCGCGGCCGGCCGCGATGAATTCGTGCTGCACTATCAGCCGCAGATCGCGCTCGATTCGGGCCGCCTGCGGGCGGTCGAGGCGCTGGTGCGCTGGCAGCATCCGGATATGGGCCTCCTGTCGCCTGACAAATTCATACCCCTGGCGGAAAGGACGGGATTGATCACCGGCATCGGCGACTGGGTCCTGCGGACCGCCTGCCGGCAGAACAAAGCCTGGCAGGAGGCCGGCGCCATGCCGGTCGTGGTGTCGGTCAACGTATCGGCGCAGCAATTCCAGCAAAGGGATTTCGTCGCCAATGTCGAACGGGCGCTGCGCGACAGCGGATTGGATGCCGCCTGTCTCGAACTGGAGTTGACCGAAAGCCTCATCATGCGGGATACCGAGCAGGCCGTCGCGACGATGCGGCAGTTGCGGGCGCTCGGGCTGACGCTCGCCATTGACGATTTCGGCACCGGCTTCTCGAGCCTCAACGCGCTGCGAACCTTCCCGGTCACGCGCCTGAAGATCGACCGCGCCTTTGTCGCAGACGTCCCGGGCAGCGCCGGCGACGAGGTCGTGATCAAGTCTGTCATCGCGCTCGGCCACGAACTTGGCATGCGAGTCGTCGCCGAAGGCATTGAAACCGGGGCGCAGCTTGCGTTCCTGCGCGCCAGCGCCTGCGACGAGGCGCAGGGCTACTACTTCTCCAAGCCCGTGGCCGCCGATGAAATTCTGAAAAAACTGACCGCGGCGGCGGGCGAGATTACTGTTCCGGCGTAAAAATCCGGTGACGGACGCGATCGCCCGGCTTGAGGCCGATGCGCTTGGCCGTGCCCGCCGCCACTTCCAGCACCGCCAGAACCGGCTCCTCCACGCCGATCACCCGCAGCGAATGCGGCACCGTATTCTCCGCCACCACCGCCACCGTGCCGTCGGCGCGGATGAACACCATGTCGAGGGGGATATAGGTGTTCTTCATCCACATGCCGACCTGCCGCGCCTGGCCGAAATCGAACAGCATGGCCCGGTCTTCCGGCAGATCGTGGCGGAACATCAAGCCGCGCTGGCGGGTTAGCTCGCTGTCGGCGATTTCGGCGGTGAACGCCGTCTCCCCCGATGCCGTGACAATGGTCACCGGCTCGAGCCTGGCGGCAGGCGTTTCGGCCCGCACCGCCACGGCGGCCAGGAGGCAAAGAAACAGGCCCATGAGGAACGCACGCATGGCCGCGGTTTTCGGCAATGATTGCAGCGGAAGCAAGGCTTCAGTTGGTATGCGGCGGCCCGCCTTCGAGCGACAGGCGCACTTCCGCCGCCATGTTGCCCTTCGGCCCTTCGCCGAACCGCACATAGATCCAGGTCTCGGGCTGCAGCTCGGCGATCGCCGTCTTGCGGAGCGTCTCCATGTGCACGAAGATATCGGGCTTGCCGTCACCCTCGGAGACGAAGCCGAAGCCGCGGGCGCGGTTGAACCACTTCACCTTGGCGCGCACCCAGCCGCTTGAAGCGGTGACCGTCGTGTGCGCCCGGCTCTTGCGCTCGACCGGATGGATGGCGGTCGACGGATCGACTGACAGCACCTTGAGGCATTGATAGCCCTTCTGCCGCTCGACCACCTCGCAGGTGATGCGGGTGCCTTCCAGCGGCGCCTCGAAGCCGTCGCGCTTCAGGCAACTGAGGTGCAACAGAATGTCTTGCATGCCGTTGTCGGGGATGATGAAGCCGTAGCCCCTCCCCGTGTCGAACCACTTCACAAGACCGTCGATCTGGATAATCCGGACATTCGGCTCGAGTCCCGTAGCCAGACTCGATGCCGCATCACCCCTCTGGGTGTCACTCGCCGCCATGACTTTGACCCAACCTGCTCATTGGGCGGCACAACACAGCCTCAACCCCTCCGCCCAAGCGTCAATGTGATCAAATTGCGCAGACTTGTACAGAGCGAAGCGCGGGCCTGCGTGTGGATAACTTCGCGGCAGCGCTGGACAGGGCTGCCGCGTGAGCCGGGTTCGCTTGAAACAAGCCAAGAGAATCAATGGCGATTGCATGACGGCCTGCAAGCGAGCGGAAGTTGCTGCTATGCAAAAAAAAGTCACGCACAAAAAATTGATTCAGCCGCTCACGCCGGTCTTCGGCCGCGCAATTCCGGATTTTCGTCCGCCGCTGATTCGCAATCGCCGGCAAGGCCCGCCACCGTACTCAGCACCGCCCCGATTTCGCCGTTGACGACCAGAGTGGCGAGACCGTCGAGACCGGTGGGTTCGCGATTGATGATCGCCAGCGGTGTGCGATTGTGGGCGGCCATCACCGGCAGCCCCGCCGCGGGAAAGACCCGCAGCGACGAACCGATGGCGAGGAACAGATCGGCATCGAGCGTGGCGGCGCGCGCATCCGCCATCGCCTGTTCCGGCATCGGCTGGCCGAAGGAGATGGTCGCCGGCTTGACGATGCCGCCGCAGGCTTCGCAGCGAGGTGCCGCATTCGCCGCCGCGATCGCCGCGCGGGCCCAGTCGAGTTCATAACGCCGTTCGCAAGCGAGGCAGCGCGCATAGGTGCCGTTGCCGTGAACCTCGATGATGCGGTGGGCGGCAATGCCGGAGCTTTCATGCAGACCGTCGACGTTCTGGGTGATGACGCGGCTCACATGGCCGCGGCGCACCAGGTGGGCCACCGCCGCGTGTCCCCGGCCCGGCACGGCCCCGGCGAAGCGGTCGCGGATCGCCAGGAACCGCCGCCAGGCTTCCAGGCGTGCTGCTTCCGAGCCCATGAATTCGGCGAATTCGATGGGCTTGTGCCGCGTCCAGAATCCGCCCGCCGAACGGAAGTCGGGAATGCCGCATTCGGTCGAAATTCCCGCTCCCGTGAAAACCACGGCGCGCCGGGCGCGCTGGACCAGCGCCGCCAGTTCTTCTATGCCTCGCTCAGCCAAGAGGACGACCCATGAAATATCTGCACACCATGATCCGCGTTTCCAATCTCGAGCAGTCGCTCGACTTCTTCGTCACCAAGCTCGGCTTCGTCGAGCAGCGCCGCTACGAGAACGACAAGGGCCGCTTTACCCTGGTCTTCGTCGCCGCCCCCGAGAGCCCCGATGCGCCGGTCGAACTCACTTACAATTGGGACCCGGAAGTCTACACCGGCGGCCGCAACTTTGGCCATCTCGCTCTCGAAGTCGATAATATCCACGACTACTGTGCCGGACTGCAAAAGGCGGGCATCGTGATCAACCGCCCGCCGCGCGACGGCCGCATGGCCTTCATCAAAACCCCCGACGGCATCTCGATCGAACTGCTGCAAAAAGGCGCCGCGCTTGCACCGCGGGAACCGTGGGCGAGTATGGCGAACACCGGAACCTGGTGAACCACCCATTACGCCGTCGCCGGCCAGATACCCTCGACCGCATAGGCTTCGCCGTCACCCGGCCATGGCGGCATGGTGACGGCGGCGGCCTTGAGCGGCGCATCGCCATCGCAGCGGAACTGAAAACTGGTGCCCACCGGAATCGCGATCGAAACGCCTGGCGTGACTTCGATGGTTTCCTCCCGCGTACCGAGGCGGCGCCACAACCGGCCGCGGCCCGCGGTGAACAGCCAGACTTCTTCCACCGTGCGATGTGCCACGGCCCGCGAAACCGCGCCGGGGGCAAGCGTGAATTGCGCCATGCTGCCGCGCGAGGCCGCTGCCAGAAGCCGGACCTCCGAGCCATCGGGCGCAATCGCATCGGGTGCCGCTGCAAGCTTGCGTGTGACGAAATCCATGATCACGCCATCAACTGCCCGCCATTGACCTCGATCACCTGACCGGTGACATAGCCCGTCACGATGACGGCCTTGCCTTTCAGATCGTCGAACATGGAGTCCCTCTATCCCGTGGCGCGACAATGCCGCAAACTGGGAGTAATCGCCATGGCTCCGGCGTAGTCTATCCAATGAACAATCATTGCGCGGGTGCTGTCATGGACCGGAACAAACTGTTTGCCAGCCTCGACCTTCTCGGAAGATTGCTTCTGGCCGCCCTGTTCGTGACCGACGTGTGGACCATCTTCAACAATTATGGTGCAACAGCGGATTACCTCGCCCAGTTCGGCGTGCCGCCGCTGTTGCTGCCGCTCGCCATCCTGACCCAATTGGGCGGCGGCCTGCTCGTCGCCATCGGCTGGCAGACCCGCCTTGCCGCCCTGGCGCTGGCCCTCTTCTGCGTCGCGACCGCGCTCATCTTTCACAGCCGGCTTGGCGATCCGAACGAGGCGATCCAGTTCTGGAAGGATCTGGCGATCACCGGCGGCTTCCTCGTGCTCCTCGCCCATGGCGCGGGAGCGCTTTCCCTCGATGCACGTGTCAGCCGCGCCAGAACCGGCTGAAACGCATCACCAGCCGGTCCCTTCACATGCAAGGCGACCCTGTTTCCTGCCATGGACGGAGGACCGCTTTCCCAGCAAAAATCACGGGTTGGTCGTCGACGGCTCGGTTGTGGACGGCTGGGTTGTCGACGGCTGGGTCGTTGTCGTGGACGGCTGCTCGGTTGTGCTCGGCGCGATGGCCTGGGGCGCCGGCGTCTTGCCGCCAAACAGTCCCGCCCACCATGCCGCGGCCAGTGCCACCACGATGACGACGACCGCCCATACCCATTTGTTGTTCTGCATATTGTTACCCTGTGATTTTTGCCGCCTCGTCAGCAGCAAGAATCTTCCCCAAATATGGTCACATCTTGACAACACCAATGGTGGGACTGGCGGTTGCCATTCCTTGCATGCATGCTATGCAAAAATTGCGATAATCGAGCGGCCGCAAATCGGCTCGCGAACAAGTTGGCGCGCCCTACGGGAGTCGAACCCGTCTTTACAACGTGAAAGGCTGTCGTCCTAACCGATAGACGAAGGGCGCGAACCGGGCGCTCTATAGGGGGCTTCGCGGCGGGTGGCAAGCCTCAGGCGACCCGCGCCACATCCTCGATATGGATCGACGCTTCCCGCTTCGAACCCCAGTCGTCGACGGTGAGCCGCCCGGCGACATGCAGCGGAAACTGGCGCTCGCTCAGCAAGAGTTCGCCCATGTCGCTGCCCAGTGCCCTAAACGCCACCGCCTTGATGCGGGCACCGTCGGCGGCGGCCAGCGTGCAGCGGATGTGGTCCTTGCCCACCCTGTCGGCATAGACGACGCGGTGCGCCGGAAAGGCGAAGACCGGCGCCGGATGGCCCGCCCCATAGGGCCCGGCCTGTTCCAGAAGTTCGATCAGTTCGAGTGTGGCGCCGCTCGCCGTCAGCGCCCCGTCGATGGCCAGCGCCCGGTCCGAAGCCGCCGTCACCTGGGCGCCGAGCTTGTCTTCGAGAAAGGCGCGGAGCTCGCCGAGTCGTGCGGTTTCCACCGTCAGCCCCGCCGCCATGGCATGACCGCCGCCCTTGACGATGAGGCCCGCTTCGAGAGCCTCGCGCACCGCCAGGCCCAGATCGACGCCAAAGATCGAGCGGCCCGACCCGCCGGCCAGGCCCGTCGCTCTGTCCTCGGAAAGAACCAGGCTCGGCAACTGAAAGCGTTCCTTGAGCCGTGCCGCGACCAACCCAACTACCCCCGGATGCCAGCCCTGCCCCGAGACGACCAGCACCGTCTGGCGCCGCTCCTTGCCCAGCGCCGCTTCGGCCTGCGTGACCGCGCGATCGACCACCGCAATCTCGATCTCCTGACGCTCGCGGTTGAGGGCTTCGAGCTGCTGGGCGATCTGGTTGGCCTCGCCGCGGTCGCGTGTGGTGAGGAGACGAAGCGCCAGCCCCGCATCGCCGATCCGCCCCGCCGCATTGATGCGCGGGC
>CAYOZR010000037.1:0-23510 GCA_964408555.1 uncultured Aestuariivirga sp. | reverse complement strand
CGCGGCGCATCGCCTACAAGGAGACGATCCGCAAATCGACGCAGATCCGCGGGCGTCACAAGAAGCAGTCCGGCGGCCACGGCCAGTACGGCGACATCGTCGTCGAGATCAAGCCCGTGGCGCGCGGCGAAGGCTTCACCTTCACCGACACGATTTCGGGCGGCGTGGTGCCGAAGCAATATATCCCGGCGGTCGAAGCGGGGGTGCGCGAATGGATGGCGCACGGTCCGCTCGGCTTCCCGGTGGTCGATTTCACCGTCAATTTGTCGGAGGGCTCCTACCACGACGTCGACTCCTCGGAAATGGCGTTCAAGCTGGCGGCGCGCATCGCCATGACGGAAGGCATCGGGCAATGCTCGCCGGTGCTGCTCGAGCCGTTCGTCGCCGTCGAAATCCATGTGCCGAGCGATGCCACCTCGCGCGTCAACCAGATCGTCACCGGGCACCGCGGACAATTGCTCGGCTTCGACGGCCGAGACGGCTGGCCCGGCTGGGATACGGTCAAGGCGCACATGCCGGAATCGGAAATCGGCTCGCTGATCATCGAGCTCAGGTCGGCAACGGCGGGGGTCGGCACCTTCACCTTCACCCACGACCACATGACCGAGCTTGTCGGCCGCGCCGCCGACCAGGTGGTGGCGACACGCAAGGCGGAAGCGGCGTAGCCACAAATTTTCTCCGCTCCTTGGAGGCAAGGGCGGCGTGATCCTACGCCATCGCCATGGCCTTGTGCGGCGCCAGCCAGAAGGGCGGCAGCCAGGCCGGGATATTGCTGAAGGGCAGCACTTCCGGCCTGAGCACCACGCCGAGTTTTTCCAGCATGAAGGCGCGGCGGCGCTCGATGCGCGACCAGGCCTCGGGATATCGCGCGGCGAAGTCCCGGCGCAGCGCCGCATCGGCAAGGGCCACGCCGTCCTCGATGTTGGTGGTGAAATAATCGGTGCCGGTGGCCGGAATGATATCGCATTGCAGCGCCATGCCGGAGGCAAGCCGGACGCGGCCTTCTTTCCGCACCGGCGAATGCACCCATTCATCGAGATGAATGAGATGGCCGGGATTGAGGCCGATGCCGAAAAAGGGATCGCCAAGCTTGCTCATCACCGCATCGAAAAGCGCGCCACCCTCGACGCCAATTCCGAGAGTCTCGTACCAGGCGGCCGCCGCGGCGAAATAGGGTGCGACGAGTTTCCCGGCATAATCGCCGATGCCCGCCGGCAACTCAGCCGCATTGGCCACCATGAATCCGGCGCGGCAGTTGAGGGCGCCCATCAGGCCTAGCCCCACGACGATTGCGTCGCCACGCTCGATGATGCGCGAGGAGGGACTGGGGAGGCCGTATTTGGCGCGGGGGCCGGCGCACATGTTGATGTGGACGGACTGCGGAAAGCCGTCCAATTGCATGTTCTTCACCGCCTCGTACTCGCTCATGCCGGGCCTGGCGCCCAGGATAAAGCGGCGGACGGCGGAAGAGGTGCGCGTGGCGGCATATTCGAAACAGGCGAGCTGCTCGACTTCGTTGATGACGCGCAGGCCGTCGGCCGGGTTCATGAAGACGGCTGCGGCATTCTCCACGGGGCCGAAGGCTTTCAGGGCCTCGACCAGAAAATGCGGCGTCTCGAACCAGCCGGGATCGAAAACCCCGTCTTCGCTCTCGAAACCCTTCCAGCCGGCCAGGCCGATGCGCATTCCCGGTTTCAAACCGGCATCGCGCAGCAGCTCGGCAAGCGCGCGATACTTGTCGCGCGGCTGGCCCATGAGACTCAAAGGCTGCCACAATACCCGCTGGAAGCGGCCGCGCGCCGTCTCGGCATAGCTGACGCCCTCATTGCCGAGCAGCAGATGCGGGGTGCGGCCGGGCACGACGATGCAGATCGCCTCCTCGAAACGCGGATCGTAGCCGGAGAGCCAGGACATATTCGCCACATGTTCACGGTCGCCATAGACGACCATGGCGTCGAGGCGGGCGGCCGCCATGCGTTGCACAAGGCGTTCGGCCCGCGCCGCATAGACGGCCGCCGGAATGGTGGGTTCGGCGACCGGATCGCCGAAATCCGGCAAGTCGATCGAGGTCAGCTTGGCTTGTTTCACTTAAGGCTCCCGCTTTGCCAGCAAATTAACCGATCACCGGACCCAGTCCACCCCTCGCGCGGGCGTGATGGATGTTGATTTGCCAGTATCGGGCCGGGCCCGTAGATTCCGGCCCAGCACAGGAGACTCGCCGTCATGCACATCATCCGCCGCAAGGGCTGGGAAATTCCGGAAAGCCGGGTGACACCCGAGGCCGTGTTCTTTAACCGCCGCCGGTTCATGGGAGCGGCCGCCGGCGCGGCGGCACTCGTGGGCGCTGGAGCCGCGCGGGCCGAAGCGGACCCTTCGGCCGCGCTCTATCCCGCCGCCGTCAACCCAAAATTCGCCGATGCGGGCCGGCCGGTGACAGCCGAGGAATACAACACCACCTTCAACAATTTCTATGAGTTCGGCGCGTCCAAGCGCATCGCCTCGCTGGCCGCGAAACTACCGATCCGGCCGTGGACCATCGCCATCGACGGCGAGGTCGAAAAGCCGATGACGCTCGGCATCGACGATCTCCTGAAACAGGTGGCGCTCGAGGAGCGCATCTACCGGCACCGCTGCGTCGAGGCCTGGGCCATGGTGGTGCCATGGACCGGCTTCCCGCTGCGCAAGCTGGTGGAGATCGCCAAGCCCAATGCCAACGCCAAATTCGTGCGCTTCGAAACCTTCAACATGCCGGACGTGGCGCCCGGCCAGAAGCCCGGGTTTTTCTCAAGCTATCCGTGGCCCTATGTGGAGGGCCTGACCATGGCCGAGGCGATGAACGATCTTGCCTTCATGGTGACCGGTGCCTATGGCAAGCCGGTGGCCAAGAGCATGGGAGCCCCCATCCGCCTGCATCTGCCGTGGAAATACGGCTTCAAGTCGGTCAAGTCGATCGTCCGGGTGAGCTTCACGGTGGAGCGGCCGGTGAGCTTCTGGGAGGTGTTGGGGCCGTCCGAATACGGCTTCTGGGCCAATGTCAATCCGGCGGTCGATCACCCGCGCTGGAGCCAGGCGGAAGAGCAGATGCTGGGTTCGGGCGAGCGCGTGCCGACGCAGCTGTTCAACGGCTATGGCGAATTCGTCGCCGGGCTCTATAGCGGCATGGAGACCGGGAAGCTCTACATGTGACGGCAAAAAAAGGCCGGACAACGATCCGGCCTTTTGAAGTTAACCTGGCCCGGCAAAGGGCCGGTGCGGAGAGATACAAGGGGAGGTAGTAACTTCCGCAATCGGCGTTCCATGGGAAGCGCGATGGTGGAAGAATGGAGTGCCTTCCGGATTCTCGCAAGCGAACGGCGTTCATGGGAGCCATGTGGGTAAGACATGACGTTGCGGCGCAATCCTGTTATGATAGGTCATGAGCATTGACCTGTTTCTGGCGCTGGCGGCCTTTGCCTTCGTCACCTCGGTTACGCCGGGGCCGAACAATCTGATGCTGCTGGCATCGGGGGTGAATTTCGGATTCCGGCGCACGATCCCGCACATGCTCGGCATCGGTTCCGGCTTCACCCTGATGGTGGTGCTCATCGGCCTCGGCCTCGGCAAAATTTTCGAGACCTATCCCCTGATCTATGCGGGCCTGCGTTATGTGGGCGGCGCCTACATGCTGTGGCTGGCCTGGAAAATCGCCAGGTCCGGTCCGGTGGGCGAGGGCCGAAGCGTGGGCGTGCCGATGAGTTTCGTGCAGGCGGCGCTGTTCCAGTGGGTCAATCCCAAGGCCTGGGTCATGGCGGTCACCGCCATCGCCACCTACACGGCGCCCGCCAATTATGTCGGGTCGGTGCTGCTGGTGGGGCTCGTCTTCGGCGCCGTCAACGTGCCGAGCATCAGCTCATGGACCTTGTTCGGCACGGCGCTCAAGCATGTGCTCAACGAGCCGCGCACCCTGCGCATCTTCAACGTGACGATGGCTCTCCTGCTCGTCGCCTCGCTGGCGCCGCTCATCTATCACTGACTCAGTTGGCGGCGATCTGGGCCGCCTTCCGCACCAGCACCTCGGCCTGGCGGATCGAAGCGTAGTCGATGAGGCGGCCGTCGAGCGAGACCGCACCCTTGCCGGCCTTCTCGGCCTCCTTCATCGCCTCGATGATGCGCTTGGCGCGGGTGACGTCGGCTTCCGTCGGGCTCATCACCTCGTTGGCGAGCGTCACCTGCGAAGGATGGATGGCCCATTTGCCTTCGCAGCCCAAGACCGCGGCGCGAAGTCCCGCCGCCCGGAAGGCGCCGGCATCGGAGAAATTGCCGAAGGGGCCATCGACGGGGCGCAGCCCATTGGCGCGCGCCGCCACCACCATGCGGGCGATCGCATAGTGCCACATGTCGCCCCAATGGGTCTGGCGCGAACCGTCTGCCAGGGGCTCGGTCAAGACGGCATAGTCGGCGTTGGCGCCGCCGATCGAGGTGGTGCGCGCCTTGGTCGAGGCGGCATAGTCGGCGACGCCGAAATGCAGCGACTCGTTGCGCTTGGAGGCTCGCGCGATCTCGTGCACGTTCTGCATGCCGAGGGCGGTTTCGATGATCATCTCGAAGCCTACGCGCTTGCTTCGCCCCTTCGCGGTTTCGATCTGTGTACAGAGCATATCGACGGCATAGACGTCCGATCCGGTGCCGACCTTGGGGATCATGATCAGGTCGAGCCGCTCCGAGGCCTGCTCCAGCACGTCGACCACGTCGCGATACATATAGTGGGTGTCGAGACCGTTGATCCTGACCGACAGCGATTTGCGGCCCCAGTCGATGTCGCCGATCGCCTGGATGACGTTCTTGCGGGCCTGCGCCTTGTCGTCGGGGGCGACCGCGTCCTCGAGGTCGAGGAAGACCACGTCGGCCGCGGATTTCGCCGCCTTTTCAAAAAGTTGCGGCTGGCTGCCGGGAACGGCGAGTTCGCTGCGGTTAAGCCTGGCCGGTGCCTGTTCGACGATGTGGAAACTCATGGGTTCTTCCCTCTGGCTGTCGTTTTCGCGCGCGCAAACTAGGGCCAAGCGGGGCTTGCGCGCAATCGGGTGCGACAATGGCTTCCCGGACAATTCGTCAGCTTACGGATCAAATGCCGCCGTCCTCGGCGCTTTGCGAATAGTGGAAGGCGATGGCCTGCGAGCGGTTGCGGAAGCCGAGTTTCTCGTAGAGATTGCGCAAATGGAATTTCACCGTGTTGATGGAGATGCCGAGTTCGGCGGCGAGTTCGGTGTTGGTGCGGCCGCGGGCCAGCGCCGCCAGCATGGTCTTCTCGCGCCCCGTCAAATCCTCGCGCGGATCGCGCTTGAGCCCGCGCACGTCGAGGAAGGGAAACACCATGCGGCCTCCGGCCACGGCGGCGGCGATGTCGAGCAGGTGTTCGGGTGGGGAGTCGCGGGTGCAGAAGCCGGCCGCTCCCGCGGCAAGCGCGCGGCGCGGAATGTCGGGATCGCCGGAGGAGGCATAGACGACGATGCGCGGCGGCTTGGGATGCTCGCGGAGAATGGCCAGCAGCCGCTCGGCGCCGAGCAGCGGCAGCGACCAGTCGATGATGCCGACGGGCACCGGCACCCGCAGACAGGCTTCGAGAAAACCTTCCGCCGTCTTGGCGGTGGCCACCAGGCTGAAGCGCCGGTCGCGCTCGAAAATCTCCGAAAGCGCCTGCAGCATCAGCGGATTGGGATCGGCCAGGATGAGTTCGATGGGGCTGGTCATTGGGAAACTACTACCCTATGGAGTGGGCAGCACCAAGGATTGTTTTGGTATTTCAGCCTAAAAAGATAGGTAATATCCCACACTTTTGGATGCCGATGGGCTAGTTTTGCGGGTGTTTCGGAAAAGACCCTACCCGGTCATAACGTATTTTCCAATCCGGGGCAGGCCCGGAGCAAGCGGGAGGAAAGCGCATGCCGGGGATCAAAGGATTGTTCATTCCAGGGCCCACCAACGTGCCGCAGGCGGTCAGGCTCGCCATGGATATCGCCATGGAGGACCAGCGCGCCCCCGATCTCCCCGCCTTCACCCTGCCGCTGTTCGACGACCTGAAGAAGATCTTCAAGACCCGCGACGGCCAGGTATTCCTGTTCCCCGCCTCCGGCACCGGCGGCTGGGAGGCGGCGATGACCAACACGCTCAATCCCGGCGACAAGGTTCTGATCGCGCGCTTCGGCCAGTTCTCGCTGCTGTGGGCCGACATGTGCGCCCGCCACGGGCTCGACGTGGACGTGGTCGATGTGCCGTGGGGCGAGGGCGTGCCGGTCGAAATTTTCGCCGGCAAGCTCAAGGCCGACATGGCGCATGCCTACAAGGCCGTACTCGTCACCCACAATGAAACCGCAACCGGGGTCACCAGCGATGTGGCCGCCGTCAGGCGCGCGCTCGACGAGGCCGGCCATCCGGCGCTCCTCTTCGCCGATGCGGTAAGCTCGCTCGCCTCGATCGATTTCCGCATGGACGAATGGGGCGTCGATCTCTGCGTCTCGGGCTCGCAGAAGGGCTTCATGATGCCGGCGGGCCTCGCCATCGTCGGCGTCTCGCAGAAGGCGCTGGCGGCGCGCCAGGCTTCGGCCATGAAGCGCTGCTATTTCGATTTCGACGACATGATCAAGGCCAACAAGGACGGCTATTTCCCCTACACGCCGCCCACCCACATGCTGCGGGCCTTGCGGGCCGCCGTCGATCTGCTGCTCGCCGAAGGCCTCGACCAGGTCTTCGCCCGCCATCACCGGCTGGCCGAAGGGGTGCGCCGCGCCGTTGCCGCCTGGGGACTGCATCTCTGCGCCAAGGCGCCGAAATGGCAGTCCGACACGGTGAGCGCCATCGTCATTCCGGAAGGCTTCGATTCGGCGGCGCTGGTGAAGCACGCCTATAACCGCTACGGCCTCTCCCTCGGCGTCGGCCTCAACAAGGTGGCGGGCCGGGTCTTCCGCATCGGCCATCTCGGCGATCTCAACGAGCTCATGTGCCTGATGGCGATCGCCGGATCGGAAATGGCGATGCGCGATCTCGGCATTCCGGTGATCGCCGGGGCTGGTGTCGCGGCGGCGGGGGAATATTACCGCGAGAGCGGCGCGGCCGGCCTGAAGCAGGCGGCCTGAGGGGGAGACGATGGACATTCACGAATATCAGGCCAAGGAAATCCTGGCGAAGTTCGGCGTTCCCATTCCCAAGGGCGGGCTCGCCTACAGCCCCGAACAGGCGGCCTATAGGTCGCGCGAGATCGGCGGCAAGCTGTGGGTGGTCAAGGCCCAGGTGCACACCGGCGGGCGCGGCAAGGCGGGCGGCGTCAAGCTGTGCCGCAACGAGGACGAGGTTCTCGCGGCCGCCGACGAGCTTCTCGGCAAGAAGCTGGTCACCCATCAGTCCGGTCCCGCCGGCAAGATCGTCTACCGGCTCTATGTCGAGGGCGGTGTTTCGATCGCCCGCGAGCTCTATCTGGGCTTCGTGCTCGACCGCAAGTCGGAGCGCGTGATGGTCGTCGCTTCCGCCGCCGGCGGCATGGAGATCGAGGACATCGCCGTCGAGAAGCCGCAATCGATCATCCGCGTCAGCGTCGAACCGGCGGTCGGCATGCAGGCCTTCCAGGCGCGCGAGATCGCCTTCGCCCTGGGGCTGGCCCCGGCGCAGGTGCAGCAGGCGGTCGCCACCATTCTCGGCTGCTACCGCGCCTTTGAGGAACTCGATGCCACCATGGTGGAGATCAATCCCCTCATCGTCACCGAGGACGGCTCGATCATGGCGCTCGATGCCAAGATGACTTTCGACGACAACGCCTTGTTCCGCCATCCGGCGGTCGCCGAGTTGCGCGACAAGTCGCAGGAGGATGCGCGCGAGACCCGCGCCAACGACCGCGGCCTCGCCTATGTGGGGCTCACCGGCAATATCGGCTGCATCGTCAACGGCGCCGGGCTCGCCATGGCGACCATGGACATGATCAAGCTGGCCGGCGGCGAGCCCGCCAACTTCCTCGACATCGGCGGCGGCGCCACGCCGGAGCGCGTCGCCAAGGCCTTCAAGTTGGTCACCTCGGATACCAATGTGCAGGCGATCCTGGTCAACATCTTCGCCGGCATCAACCGCTGCGACTGGGTGGCGGAAGGCGTGGTGCAGGCGCTCGAGAAGAACCCGGTGAAGGTGCCGGTGATCGTGCGGCTGGCCGGAACCCATGTGGAGGAGGGCCGCAAGATCCTCGCCCGCAGCGGGCTGCCGATCATCCGCGCCAATACGCTAGCCGAGGCCGCGCAACGCGCCGTCGCCGCCTGGAAGAACGATCGGTCCCGCAACCTCAAAGCCGTGGTGAACGCATGACCGTGCTGCTCGACCGCTCGACCACCGTTCTCGTCCAGGGCATCACCGGCAAGATCGGCTCCTTCCACACCAAGGAGATGATGGACTACGGCACCCACATCGTGGGCGGCGTCACCCCCGGCAAGGGCGGAACCTCCGAACACGGCGTCCCCGTCTTCGATACCATGAAAGAAGCGGTGGAAAAAACCGGCGCCACCGCGTCGATTGTCTTCGTACCGCCACCCTTTGCCGCCGACTCGATCATGGAAGCCGCCGACGCGGGCATCCGCTTCTGCGTGTCGATCACCGACGGCATTCCGGCCCAGGACATGATCAAGGTGAAGCGCTACATGCGCCGCTACCGGGCGGAGAATCGCATGCGCCTGATCGGCCCCAATTGCGCCGGAGTGATCTCGCCCGGCAAGGCGCTCTTGGGCATCATGCCCGGCAATATCTATCTGCCGGGCCATGTCGGCATCGTCGGCCGCTCCGGCACGCTCGGTTACGAGGCGGCGGCGCAGATGCAGGAGCTCGGCATCGGCGTTTCGACCAGCGTCGGCATCGGCGGCGATCCGATCAACGGCTCGTCCTTCAAGGATATCCTCGAACTCTTCGATGCCGATCCCGAGACCCATGCGGTGGTGATGATCGGCGAGATCGGCGGCCCGCAGGAAGCGGAGGCGGCCGAATATATCCGCGACCACATGCAGAAGCCGGTCGTCGCCTATGTGGCGGGATTGTCGGCGCCCAAGGGCCGCAAGATGGGCCATGCCGGCGCCATCATCTCGGCCTTCGGCGAAAGCGCTTCCGAAAAGGTGGAAATCCTGCGCGAAGTGGGGGTGACCATCGCGCCCACCCCGGCGGAAATCGGTTCCACCGCGCGGAAGGTGCTCAAGGCGGCGTGAGGCGCCGCCTCACGGACGCCGCTGCAGGGTTTCGGTCATGCGGATCGCGGCGATCGCTCCCGAGGCGAAAGTGAGGGCCGCGACCAGCCAGAGCGCGGCGGCAAGTCCCAGCCAATCCGCCGTGACCCCGGCGACGATGGCGCCGACGGCGTAACCCAGATCGCGCCACAGCCGGTAGACGCCGACGGCGGAGGCGCGCCAGGACGGGTGCGCGACATCGCCGATGGCGGCGAGGAGGGTGGGATAGACCATGGCGGTTCCAACGCCCAGCAGCACGCCACCTGCCGCGAAGCCCGCGAAACCGCCGGACACCGCGACAACGCCGATGCCCGCCGCCTGCACCCACATGCCGGCGGCGATCAGCCATTTGCGGCCGATGCGGTCGGAGAGCCTGCCGGTGAAGAGCTGGCCGATGCCCCAGATGGCCGGATAGAGTGCCGCGAGCATGCCGATCTGCTCCAGGTCCATCCGGGCCGCGGCAAAGATCAGGGGGAACAGTCCCCACGCCATGCCATCATTGAGATTGTTGAAGAGTCCGGCCTGGCTGATGCTGGACAGATTTCGGTCGCCCAATGTGGCGCGCCAGAAAATCTCGCGCTGCGAGGGACCGGCGGCGGGCGGTGCTGGCGCAAGCCCCGCCTCATGGGCGACGAAGTGATGCGTCTCGCGGACGGCGAAAACGGAAAGCGCCAGGCCGCATGCGGCGAATGCGATGCCGAGATAGAAGGGCGCCGGGCGCAAGCCATAATGCGCCGCCACCCAGCCGGTGGCGAGGGCCGCGGCACCGACCGCGAAATAACCGGTGAACTCGTTCAAGCCCATCGCCAGGCCGCGGTTCTTCGGCCCGGCAAGATCGATCTTCATGATCACCGTCGTCGACCAGGTGAGGCCCTGGCTGACGCCGAGCAGGAGATTGGCGGCCAGCACCCACGACCAGCCCGGCGCCCAGATCAGCAGAAACGGCACCGGCACCGCGACCAGCCAGCCGGCGACGAGCACGGTCTTGCGGCCGAAGTGGTCGGACAGCCGGCCGGCCAGATAATTGGTGAGCGCCTTGCTGATCCCGAAGACGACGATGAAGGAGAGGATCGCCGCCTTGGCCGCCAGATGAAACTCCTCGGCCGCGATGGCCGGCAGGATGCTCCGCTCCATGCCGATCATGGCGCCGACGAAGGCATTGACCAGGAGCAGCAGCGAGAATTGCGGCCAGTTGGCCTTGAGGCCAAGCTGGATATCGGTCGTAACTTGCCTGCCCTGCATCGCCGTGCCGTCCCGTCTTCAAGCCATCGTTACTTAGCACGGGGCGGCGGAGATGCAGCGGCGTTCAATGGCATCCGCAGCCGGTGCCTTCGGTCTGTTTGGGCGGGCAGGGCACGTCGCCATAGGAGCAATAGACGCAGCAGTCGCCCGGCTTCGGCTTCAGCACCGTCTGGCAGTTCTCGCAGTCGTAGAAATACTGGCAGGCGTCTTGCGGCATGGTCTCGGTCTTGCGGTGGCCGCACGCCGGGCAGGTGATGGTGGAGGCGAGCGTGATCATTCCTGTTTCACGAGTTCCGCTTGCCGCTGTTGCAGAAAGCTGCGCACGGCTGCATCCGATTCGAGGCCGATGGCGCGCTGATAGGCCCCGGTGGCTTCTTTAGCCCTGCCGGTGCGGGCGAGCAATCCGGCGCGGGCGGCCCAATAGGGTTGGTACTGCTCAAGACGCGGGTCATCCGCCAGACGATCCAGCGCCGCGAGCCCGGCAACGGCGCCGTATTGCCACGCGAGCTCATCCATGACGGCGAAAACCGCCCGCTGGCCATCTCCCAGAACGGCATTCCCGTCACCTTCGCCTATGGCCCGGACGGCGAACGGGCCACGAAGATCGCCAGCTCCGCCACCACCCACTTCCTGGGCAACGATGCCGAGCTCCTGGTCGATACGGCCAATCCCTCGGGGCTGCTGACCTCCTACCTGCACCCGGATGTCAAGCGCGAGGGCGCGTTGACCTCTTGGCTGATCAAGGACCATCTCGCCTCCAACCGGCTGGTCACCTACATGGCCGGCGGCCCGGCCACCACGCGCCACGACTACAGCGCCTATGGCAAGCCCGTCTCCGGCAGCGGCTCCTCCATCCTCCCCGGCCGCGCCTACATCAACGAGCGCTACGACGCCGAGACGGGGCTGCAATATCTGCACGCCCGCTACTACGATCCCAATGTCGGACGGTTCCTCTCCCCCGACACCTGGGACCCGATCCTCGCCGGGGTGGATTTCAATAGATATGCCTATGCCGGGAACGATCCGGTTAATCAGAGTGATCCGAATGGGCATACTGCTGGATGTGGTTTCTGCAACGGTACATATGATCGCTATGATTTTGATATGTTAGATGTGGCGGACTTTCTCGATGAGGTTGCATACCGCTCAAGCGTGCTCGATTTCGAGGCGGGCATGGGTAAACCCTTGGTAGCTGGCTTCAGCAAGGCTGCTCTTGGTCTAAAATTTCTTGCTGGGATTGATAAATTTACGGAGTCATTCTTGCGTGTCAGCAAGGAGGTCGGCAGGTCTGTCAGAGCAGCCCAAAAAACACTGGACACCGTTCACCTTGATGCAGCCGCCCGGGAACTGGCTGGTGAAGTCGTCAAACTCAAACCCTCTGGAGTTCCATACAATCATGTTGCGGACGTTTCCCTAGCACAAAGAAGAATTGTCAACGATATTGAGCGAATTAAGGCGGCGTTGGGCGATACTCGCCTGCCACCAGAGCTAAGGGCGACTTTCGAGAGGCAACTTTCCAAGTACAGCAAAATTCTGGATGAATCAGAAAAATATGTTTCTGCCGAAGTGAGGAACAAGACGATCAAGGAAATAAACAGTGGTCCCCAAGTGCCCTTTACGGAGTGGTCATCAGGTAACGGATCATCGGGCAATCCGAATTTCGACCACAGCAAATGGGAATGAGAGTGGGAAATTTGGGCTAGAGTTTGTTCGCGTGAACCTTTACAATAGAGTCAATACGTCACCAACAGCCATGAATTGTTCTGGACTATTATTATGGAGCGGAAAACGAAACAGGATTTGAAAATGGCGATCGCGGGTGCAGACTTGAGGATTGATTCTTTATTCGAAAAGGCCAAGAGATTGGAAAATCTTACACCTGAAGAAATTGACGAAATCGGAATGCTTATGGAATTGGCCAATGATGAACATCAAGTGACAGCCATTCACTTGATCGGATACATTGGGGCGGAAAAATACCTATCGACACTTATTTCTCTCATTGAAACGTCCCGCGACCCACTACTCGTTAGTCATGCACTCATCGTAGTGGCGAGAAATCTTGATCAGCTGAGAGCGGTTCGCCCATTTGTGTTATTCGCGTTGCGAGGCTTAAGCGATGAATGGGACGACATTATAGGAGAATTGCGACTCTCGGCCATGATGGTCGCTGGCGATGTGCTCGCAAAGAATCCTGATGATTTGGAAATGCTCTATGAAGTCGTCCGCATTTTTGAAGCCCAAGATGAAGATTTGGTTTTGAGAGATGAGGCATATCGCACGCTGCTGCGGGCATCCGGTGTGGGTCAAAGTAGCCTACCTCCGGCTTCCAGAATTGTTTCGTCTACGGATATTGATCGTGAATTGGTCAAAAAGATCAAGTCGCGAATTCCAAGGCATTAATGTACAACAACAGCAATCGCTTGATACGCTACGTCAACGCGCAGCCTCGATCGGAATGATTGTCATCGGCCAACGGCGGGCATCGCCGTTCGCAAAGTTCACGGTGATCTCTACCGCCAGCGGCAGCCGATCCGGTATGGTCCAGGAGTGGCGCCAGTCGGCCTCGCCTCCCTGTTCCAGCGCGCCCCAATAGCGGAACCTGATGGAGTTGACGCTATCGAGCAGCGCCAAATCGGTGTCCGCGCCGCCATTGACAAGCCGGCGCCCGAGGCGAAGCGTTCCGCTGCCGTCGGTCGCGTAGCGTAGATCGAACAATCCGCCCGTCTCCAGTTCGTCGTTGAGAGCCGAGACGAATTCGATCGCATCGGATTTGCCGGTGAAGCCGGTGCGCTGCTCGGGCCGCTCCGGATAGCGGGCGATGGCGCGTGTATCGGCGATGGTCTGGCGCATGTGCCGGGCGACGGCGTCGACGGCGGCCTGCGCTTCGATCCGCTCGATCAGCCGGTCGATATCGCGCATGCGGGTCAGCGCCGCGAGGGCATAGCCCGTCATGACGGCGAGAAGGGCCAGGGCGATCAGCAGTTCCACCAGCGTGACGCCGGCTTCGCCGCTCTCGGTTCGTTGCGAACGCGGCTTCATGGGGCCAGCGCCGGCAAAATGGCGATCGTCTCCAGGAGCGGCGGGCCATCGCCTTCCATCCCGGCGCCGGCCCAAACCTGCAGGCGCATGGGGATCGCCCTGCTTCCGCCCGCGCCCTTGACCGGTTCTGCTTCCACGCGCCAGGCCATGCCCGATGGCGCCGTGCCTTGGCTGATCGCGGGCGGAGGCCGTCCCTGGCTTGAAAGCTCCGCCAGCACGGCGCGGGCCACCGTCAATTCCTCCAAGCGCGAGGCGGTCTGGCCGAGGCGGTGCACGCCGTCGCTGAAAACCCGCAGACTCAGGATCGCCGCCCCGGCGAGGATCGCGAAGGCAACCAGACGTTTGCGGGTCCATCTATCCGGCGGCGGCCGCGGGCCTTGCGGCAGCTACCCGCTGAACTCCCGCCGTCACCGGCCAGGACCGGCGCTTCGCCTATGACGATGCCGAAGACGACGATGAAGGAGAGGATCGCCGCCTTGGCCGCCAGATGAAACTCCTCGGCCGCGATGGCCGGCAGGATGCTCCGCTCCATGCCGATCATGGCGCCGACGAAGGCATTGACCAGGAGCAGCAGCGAGAATTGCGGCCAGTTGGCCTTGAGGCCAAGCTGGATATCGGTCGTAACTTGCCTGCCCTGCATCGCCGTGCCGTCCCGTCTTCAAGCCATCGTTACTTAGCACGGGGCGGCGGAGATGCAGCGGCGTTCAATGGCATCCGCAGCCGGTGCCTTCGGTCTGTTTGGGCGGGCAGGGCACGTCGCCATAGGAGCAATAGACGCAGCAGTCGCCCGGCTTCGGCTTCAGCACCGTCTGGCAGTTCTCGCAGTCGTAGAAATACTGGCAGGCGTCTTGCGGCATGGTCTCGGTCTTGCGGTGGCCGCACGCCGGGCAGGTGATGGTGGAGGCGAGCGTGGTCATCGGATGCTCACGATGGTGGCGGGATAGCCCGCGTTGGCCGATGCCTCGGCGATGGTCTCGGCCGAAACCGCAGTATCTTCAAAAACGGCCGTCGCACTCTTGGTGTCGAAATCCGCCGCGACGGACTTCACACCCGTGACCCTGCTCATCGCGGTCTCGACGGTGATCGGACACAGGGCGCAGGTCATGCCGGGCACCGAGAATGTCGCGGTTCTTTCGGCCGCCGCCGCCGTCGTTGCGGACAGCAGCAGAAACAGGACTGGCAAGTGCTTCATGGTTTCCTCAGACGAGCAGGGCGCCAAACACGTTCACGCCGAAGGCGGAAGCGGCAATGATCGCGCCGGTCCACAGGATTGTCTTGGTAACGCGGCCCGCCGCAGGTCTCTCGCAGAGCGATCCCGGCGCGCAGGCTTGCGGTTTGCGATAGGCGCGCCAAAGACCGAAGCCGGTCGTCAGAGCCGCCGCACCGAGAAAGAACGGCTGGTAGGGCGACAGCGCGGTCAACTGTGCGACCCACGATCCGCCAACGCCAATAGTCACCAGCCCCAGCGGTAGAATGCAGCATGAGGAGGCGAGCAGGCCGGTGGCGAGACTTCCTGCGGCGAGTGCCGGCGTCGCGACCTGCGAATCCTTTCGAACCGTCTGAGCGATACTATTCATGGCTTGCCTTTCCAGACTGACGGCATAAGCTACATCCTGTAGCGACTACGGATTCAAGTGAATAAGATGGCCAAGCCGATCACAACCGCGCGATCCGGCCCATATGCGACCGGCGAACTTGCGGCACTCGCGAGCGTCAACATCGAAAACATCCGCTATTTCGAGCGTATCGGGCTCATCCCCAAGGCCGGGCGCGTGGCGAGCGGTCACCGCCGCTTTGGCGAGGAACATCTGCGCCGCCTGATTTTCATCCGCCGGGCCCGCGACATGGGCTTCTCGCAGGACGAGGTCCGCACCCTGATTGCACTTTCTGACGGTTCGCCGAACTCATGCGCCGAGGTCAAGTCGATCGCCGAGGCCAATCTGCGGGTGATCCGCGAAAAAATCGCCGGACTCAAGCGGCTCAAGCGCCTGCTTGCGGAGACCTCGGCGAAATGCGCGGGGAACCGCACCCCGGCGTGCCCTCTGATCGAGGCCTTGCTGAAATAGGGCGGTGGCGCGGATGCGGGCTCACGTCACCTCGTCCAACAAAATGCAACCAAGATTCCTTATGGACAGCCGCCGGTTCCAGGGCCATCGGCCCACCTATCCGGCGGCGGCCGCGGGCTTTGCCTCAGCCACCCGCTCGATCCCAACCGTAAGTTTCGCCAGATCGTCCTGGTCGAGCGTCTCATGGGCGAGGAGTTCGCGGGCGCCGGCATCGAGGATGGAGCGGTTGCGCGTCAGTATGCTTCCCGCCGTCTGGAAGGCGTCATCGATCAGTTTCTGGACGACGCGGTCGATGGCGTCGGCGGTGCCGTCGCCATAGGAGCGCGGACGCCACGAGCCCGGCACTTGGCCGGCGAGGAAAGTTGCCGCTTCCGTTTCATAGGCGACCTGGCCCAATTCGGGGGACATGCCGAAGCGCACCACCATGTTGCGCGCGATGTCGGTGGCGCGCGCCAGATCGTCGGCCGCTCCGGTCGAGACTTCGTCGAAGATGAGGCTTTCGGCGGCCCGCCCGCCGAGCAGCACCGCCATCTGGCCGGTCAGCTCCGAGCGGCTCATGATATAGCGGTCCGTCACCGGTCTTTGCATGGTGTAGCCGAGCGCCCCCAGGCCACGCGAGACGATCGAAACTTTATGCACCGGATCGGTGCCGGGAAGCGCGATGGCAACTAGGGCATGGCCCATTTCGTGGTGGGCGACGATCTGGCGCTCGCGTGGCCCGAGAATCCGGCTCTTCTTCTCGATGCCGACGACAAGGCGCTCGATCGCCTGGGCAAAGTCGGCAAGCGATGTCGCCTCGGCGCCGCGGCGGGTGGCGACCATGGCCGCCTCGTTGACGAGATTGGCAAGGTCGGCGCCGGTAAATCCGGGGGTGAGGGCCGCCACCGCGTCGACGTCGAGATCGGGTGCGACGCTGATCTTCTTCAGGTGCACGCGGAGAATGTCGTTTCGTCCCTTGCGGTCCGGCCGATCGACGAGCACCTGGCGGTCGAAGCGGCCGGCGCGGAGCAAAGCGGGATCGAGAATTTCCGGCCGGTTGGTCGCCGACAGCACGACGATGCCGGCGCGCGGGTCGAAACCGTCCATCTCGGCCAGCAATTGATTGAGGGTCTGTTCCTTCTCGTCGTTTCCGCCGCCGGGAAGGCCGACGCCGCGGGCCCGGCCCAGGGCATCGAGCTCATCGATGAAAACGATGGCCGGGGCCTGGGCGCGCGCCTGCTCGAAGAGATCGCGCACGCGCGCCGCGCCGACGCCCACGAACATCTCGACGAACTCCGAGCCGGTGATCGAGAAGAAGGGGACACCGGCCTCGCCGGCCACGGCGCGGGCCAGCAGCGTCTTGCCGGTGCCGGGAGGGCCGACCAGCAGAATGCCCTTGGGGATCCTGGCGCCGAGCCGGCCATAGGTCTTCGGGTCCTTGAGGAAGCCGACGATCTCGGCGAGTTCCTGCTTGGCCTCATCGACACCCGCCACATCGGCGAACGACACCTTCACATCGGTCTCGGCGTAGATTTTGGCGCGGCTCTTGCCCATCCCCAGGAGGCCGCCCTGACCCGTCGCCATGGGGCGCAGCAGGAACATCCACAGCAGCACGAAACCGGCCATGGGCAGCAGCCATGAGATAAGATTCGCGAACAGGCCGGGCTCCGGCTGGCCGGAGAAGGCAATGCCGCGGCGGCTGAGTTCCTCGGCGATCTGCGGATCGACCCGGACGGTCGAAAACCGCCGCGGCGTGCCGGAGGCCTCGGCGGAGGGAAGCGTGCCGGTGATCCGCGTCGGACCGACCACCAGATCCTTCACCTCGCCCTTATCCAGCAGCTGCTTGAATTGGCTGTAGGGGATCTCGCTCACCTGGGCGGTGGCTGCGAAAAAATCGTGGATCAGCACGACGGCAAACAGCGCCACCAGGAAATAAAGAATGTCGAAGCCGAATTGGTGTTTGACCTTCGGCTTGTTTGGCTTCTGCTGTTGCTGGTTCATGGCCATGGAAAATTGCCAGCGCCTCAAGATATTGCATTGACGCACATCAAGTCATGCCTGGCAACCCCGCTACGGCGCAGGCCGCAGGCACCGCGGCGGCGGCCGGCGCCATCATGGATTTGCGCTCGATCGTCATGCTTCTCCTCGATCTTGGGGTTGGCACTACTCAGTCACGGCGTCGGGGCCTTCGTGGTCCGATTTCCGCGATGGCGGTGATGGCGGCAAGAACGAGAAAGACGATGGCGCCGCTTCCCCAGACCAGGGCACTGCCCGGCATCGCGAACATCGGTACGAAGGCGTAGAGCGCGGCGAGGGCAAGCCAGACCAGGCTGACCAGGCCGATGAGCACACTGTCTTCCGTCATCGTTCCGTCTCCTCAATGGGCGCCGCTTGCCAGCGGCAGCGCCCGCAGCAGGGCAAAGGCAAGGATTGTCGCGGCATACATTCCGGTAATCAGGACCAGAATGCAGAGTGGCGCCGTCCAGGCTTTGTGATGGACGACGGCGCCATCGCTCGTCGCAAGGATCGGCGTCGAAGGCGCGGCAAGCGCCTGCCGCCCGCCGGCGCCAAGCACACTCCCCACCAGCAGGACCACGTAGAGCAACAGCGACAGCGCCATGATGACGGCGCCCAGTCCGATCAACGGCGACATCGCCGTCCAGAGCGGTGGAGCGGCTCCGTCATAGGACGCATCGAGAACCCGCCGCGGCATGCCGTTGAGGCCGGCGGTCATCCCGGCAACCCCGAACAACACGAGGCCCGCTGTCAGGGTGTAGGGCAGGGTTCTCAGGATACGCGGCGCCCACAGCGGCCGGCCGAATAAATCCGGCATGAACCATGTGAACGCGGCCAGAAGCGTGAGTGTCACCGTGCCGATCGTCAGGAAGTGGAAATAGGCCGGGACGAAGAATGTGTCGCTCAACAGCGGTGCCAACCGCTCCTGGATGAGGACGAAGGCAAAGATACCGCCGAGCGCCAGATTGGCGACCGCCATGGCGATGGCCGCCATGGCCGGCTCGCGCCACGGCAACATCCGCAGCCAGCCGAATAGCCCGCGCGCCCCGCGCGCCCGCGCATGGGCCTCGAGCGAGGAGACGATGACCAGGAACACGGCGATCGTCGGCACGCTCATGAACAGCGACAGCAGTGATCCCAGCCCACGCAGAATGGGTGAAAGACCGGGCTCGAGGAACATGTGGTAGAGCGACGTCGGCGGCACGAAGACGAGATAGAGAGCGAAGATTCCCTTGGAGAAACGCCGGCCGAAGATGGAACCCACGCCGGTCATGTCCTGGACCAGGGCATACCAGATGATGACCGTTCCCATGAGCGGCAGGTAGTGGAGATTGTGGAACAAGAGATGCCAGCCGGTGGAATGGTTGGCGGGAAGCTGGCCCCAGCCGAGGGCCCACACCGCGGCGGGAAGGAAGGTGTTGAGAGTGGCAAGACTGCTCACCATCACGAGGCCGGCCCAGGCCACCACGGCAAAGCCGATGGTGGACCAGGCCGGCTCATCCGGTTCGGCCTTGGCCGCGATGGCGGTGGCGATTGCGCTGAGAGCCAGCAGGAACAGGCCGCAGGCGAGCAGAATGTATCCGGTGTAGAACACGGCGGCCTGCCATTTGTTTTCGCCGGCGAGATCGGGCGGACCGTCGTAGAGCAGGGGTGTGCCGGTCCAGATTCCGGCCTGGCTCGCGGCAAATCCCAGCACCATGAGGAGCAAACCTCCCCATGCCACCGGGGCCAGCGCGATGCGGCTCCCGCCGCGCGGTTGCGCCGCCGCGAGCATCAGAAGCGGCGCCATCTGGGCGAAATAAAGCCAGTAGAAGAAAATCGTGACGCCGTGTCCGGTCAGCATGCGGTAACCGGTCACGGGCTCGACGTCGGCGTATCCGGTGCGGATCAAGGCCGTCATCAGGCCGAAGCCGATGCCGAGCGCCAGGGTCGCAAGGGCGCAGGCCGCGAGCGCCTTGAGAAGGATGCGGTCGCCCGCGGCAAGCGCCCGCGGGCTTTGCGAGATTGAGATGCCGGTCATGTTCGGCTCACGAAACCTGAATCTTGCCGTTCATGACCTGATGGCCCTGCCTTCTGTGCCGAATGATTAGGAGCGTTCATGATATTTGTCCTCTTTGGCGGCAGGAGGGTTCGGAAGTGCGCAGAAGCCCTGGGGGGGAACGCCGAGCGCCGCGTTGAACTTACTCGAGAGGTTCTGGAAGGCGATCAGTCCCGTTAGTTCGACGATCGCGTCATCGTCAAAATGCCCGCGCAGGGCGGCGACATGTACATCGCCGACCCCTTCCCCCGACAGCGTCATTGCCTCGGCATAGGCGAGCGCGACGCGTTCACGCTCGTTGAAAAGACCGCTATCGCGCCAGGTCCCCAGCGCGGCGGCCTTTTCAAGGCTCGCGCCGCGCTTGAGCAGCGTCGCCGAGTTGAGGTCGACGCAAAAGGGGCATTCGTTGATCTGCGAGACGCGGACCGTGATGAGCGACCGCAGAGCAGGCTCGATCGGTGAGGATCGGCGATCGATCATCCCGTAGAGAATGGCGACACCGAGGAACAGCTTCGGCGATCGCGCCCAAACCCGCGCGGCATCCAGAACCCTGCCGTATTTGCGCCGCTGGTTCCAGAAGAATGGTTTTAGGTACCAGGAGACGCCCGGCTCGGATATCGGTTCAACGCGCATTCGCCTGCTCTCCATGGCTTTCGTCTACATGACGTGGGGGCGCGCCTGGATGCCGTTCGCCAGTTGCAGTTCGCGAACGTACCGCACGATTGCCGTCAGTTGATCCCGAGAGACCGCCCGCTGCGGCGGCATGTTGCCGTATGGCCAATGGTGCTGGCGAGTGCCGAAGCGAGTGGCCATGAAAAATGCCTCATCGGCATGATGGCCGGGGTTGTAAATATCGTGGACCAGAGGCGGACCCTTGTCGGTCCCCGCCGCGTTCGTGCCATGACAGGTGGCACAGACCGAGTCGAAAGCTTTCTTGCCTTCTGTCGCTAGGGGAGATAGGTCCGGGATGGCGACCGCGACTGTCACGCCGGTATTCCTGGAGCCGCCAATCTGCCAAAACCATAGGCCGAGCCCGGTGGCAAGAACTGTCAGAACCACGTATTTTGGGATATTCTTTTTCATCTTCTTCATATGATGTCATCCACAATTGCTACAGTTTGTATCTCAGGGTGCTCCGGGTGCAGACGTGCTGGCCACGGGTGTCCGTGCGCGCTCCAGCAGCTTCGCGTCGATGGCGACACCGTGCCGAGCGACATGAGTGCGGTCGCCCGCGGCAAGCGCCCGCGGGCTTTGCGAGATTGAGATGCTGGTCATGTTCTGCTCACGAAACCTGAATCTTGCCGTTCATGACCTGATGGCCTTCCCCGCAATACATGGTGCAGTAGACGAGATATTCGCCCGCTTCGGTGAAGACCAGTTGGCGCTCGACCAGAACTCCGTTCGGCAGACGGATGATGTGACTGCCGCGGCCGAGTTGCAGCGAAGCGCCATGCGCGGCGTCGACCGCCATCAGCTTGAAACGATATGGAATGCCGATGCGCAGACGCAGCAGCGGCGGATCGAACGACCATTGCTGCGCCAGGATGAAGACTTCGAGTGCCGCGACTTCTCCGGCCTGGGCAACCGACGGTTCCGTCATTCCCGGCATCGTGTGAGCGGAGCCGTGCGAGTCCGCCGGCATCGTCATTCCCGCCATGGACCGGCCGGCGGCTTGCGGCTCGACCAGCACGCTGCCGTCCGGCTGTCCGTGCCGCGCAACGAATTCTTCCGCCAAGCGGCGGAACTCGTCCGCGGTAGGGCCCGGCGCGGAGCCGTGGCCTTCGTGGCCGCCAGTGCCGGTCATGTCCATGGCATCGCCGCTTGACTCGGCCAGCGCCCAGAAACGGAGCGGAGCGGCCCCGAGTCCCGCCCAAAGGCCATAGAGACTAACTACGCCCAGACTGGCGGCGGCAACAAAGCCGCGGCGGGTGGTCAGGGCTCCCGGCCGGGGCCGGGACATCGCGTGATTCTTCGGATTATCGTCCGTCATAATTGTTCCCATGATCTGACATCTCGTTGCAGCGGCGAGGTGATGCCCGCCACCCAGCACAGGGCCGGCCTAAATCAAGCGAGGGCGTCAGACTTGGGGGGTCGCAGAGGAGGCGCGACGGTTCTGGCCGCGGGTTGCGTGTGCCGGATCTGGCCGGTCGCCATCGGCAACGGCGCCGCGGCGGTGGCCGCGACAGTGGGCGCGATGACAGCCAGGCAGCACACGCCCGAACCGCAGGCAGGCGGTAGTTTCTGATCGCCCGCCTTCCGATCGATCGGGGCGGCGCAATCGACATGGGCCATGGACCGGACTTGGGCGCCTGGATCATGCCCGATATGAGCGGCGGGAACCGGAATGCTGCCGCTCAGAATGATGACCACGCTCAACAATACCCGCAACATGCCGCGCCGCGCGGACGACCAGGTGAGCTTGGCGCAAATACCGATCATACTTACAAGATTTCAGGAACGCGAAAATCGCGCATTGATGTATGTCAAGTCGTCCCGATGCCCCCGCCGCCGCCACAGGAGACGAATCTTGCGCCGCCCCTACGGCAAGATACCGGCGCCCAATGACGGCTAGAAACTCCACTCCTTCGCCTTGGCGACGATGAAGTCGCGGAACACGGTGACGCGCTTGGTGTCCTTGAGCTCCTCGGGGTAGACGAAATAGGTGTCGAATTCCGGCGTCTCGTGCGGCAGGTCGATCTGCACGAGACCGGTATCGGCGGCGACGATGTAGTCGGCCAGCGAAGCTATGCCCACGCCCGCCTGCACGGCGCGGCGCAGGCCATAGGCATTGTTGATGCGCAGCGCCACCGGCCGCGGATCGTCCTCCGGCCGGCCCGCGGTCTCCAGCCAGTTGACGGTGGTGAGCCAGCCGGGGGCCTGGCCGAAGGTGACGATCTTGTGCTTGTCGAGATCGTCGACCGATTTCGGAATGCCGTATTTCTTCACATAGGCGGTCGAGGCATAGACGTGATGATGCACGGTGAAGAGCTTGCGCTGGATGAGATCGGGCTGGGTCGGCCGCCTGAGCCGGATCGCCACGTCGGCCTCGCGCATGGCGAGGTCGAGCTCGCGGTCGTCGAGCAACAGCGTCACGTTGATCTGCGGATAGAGTTCGGTGAATTCGGCCAAGCGCGGCGTCAGCCACACGGAGCCCAGCCCCACCGTGGTGGTGATGCGCAATTCGCCAGAGGGCTTTTCCTTCGAATCCATCAGCCGCGTCTGGGCGGCGGCGAGCTTGGTGAAGACGTCATGCGCCGTGCGGTAGAGCACCTCGCCCTGTTCGGTGAGGATCAGGCCGCGCGCATGGCGATGGAACAGGGGCACATTCAGCCCGTCCTCAAGCGCGCTGATCTGGCGGCTCACCGCCGATTGCGACAGGCCGAGCTCGTGGCCGGCATGAGTGAAGCTCCCGGCATCGGCCACCGCATGGAAAATCCGCAGCTTGTCCCAGTCCATGACGCTCATTCGGCGGCCTCGCGCACCGCTTCGCGCGCGTGCAGCCACTTCTCGGCCTCAAGCGCCGCCATGCAACCCTGGCCTGCGGCGGTCACCGCCTGGCGGTAGACGTCGTCGGTGACATCGCCCGCCGCATAGACGCCTTCGATCGCCGTGGCGGTGGAGCGCGGCCCGGTCACCAGATAGCCGCCCTGCTTCATGGGCAGCTGGCCTTCGAACAATTCGGTTGCCGGCTTGTGGCCGATGGCGATGAAGATGCCGTCGACGGCGACGTCTTGCGCCTCGCCGGTCTTGACGTTCTGCAGCCGGGCGTGGGTGACGCCCTTGGGATTGTCCGTACCCAGAACATCGGCGAGTGTAGTGTCCCACATCACCTTTATCTTGGGGTGCGCGAACAGGCGGTTCTGCAGGATGCGCTCGGCCTTGAATTCGTTGCGCCGGTGAACCACG
>CAYOZR010000036.1:0-23513 GCA_964408555.1 uncultured Aestuariivirga sp. | reverse complement strand
CGCCGTCTTGGCCGCGCTCGGCATCCGCCTCAATGAATTCCCCGCCGTCGCCCAGGCCGTACTCCTCGGCGGCCATGTCCGCGTCGGCCTCGAGGACAATCTCTGGCTCGAAAAGGGCGTCCACGCGACGAATGGCAAGCTGGTCGAAAAGGCGGTCAAGATCATTGAACTGCTCGGCACCAAAGTGGCGAGCCCCGACGAAGGCCGCGAGATTTTGAAACTGAAGCCAAGGGCCTGAAATGACCGCCATCCAAACCGTCGGCATTGCCGGCACCGGGCTCATCGGCGCCGGCTGGGCGGCCCGCCTGCTGATCCGCGGACATGACGTGATCGCCTATGATGTCCAGCCCGCCGCCGAGGCCAGGCTGAGCGCGGCGATCAAGGTTGCCTGGCCCTCCATGGCCAAGTTGCAGGCCCGCAAGAAGAAGCGCGGCAAGCTCACTTTCACCACCGATCTCAAAGAGATGGCCTCGAAAGCCGACTTCATACATGAAGCCGCCCCCGAGCGCGAAGACCTCAAGATCAAGCTGTTCCGCGACATCGATGCCGTGGCCCGGCCCGAAGTGATCATCGCTTCCTCTTCCTCGGGCTTCCTGCCAAGCCGCCTGCAATCGCAATGCCGTCACCCGCAGCGGGTCTTGATCGGCCATCCCTTTAACCCAGTCTATCTCCTGCCCTTGGTTGAAACCGTGCCGGGCGAGAAGACCTCGAAGCAGGTGATGGACCGCGCCGGCGCCTATTTCGAATCGATCGGCATGCATGTGCTGCGCCTCAAGAAGGAAATCGACGGCTATATCTGCGACCGGTTGCAGGAGGCCCTGTGGCGCGAGGCCCTCAACATTCTCGACAAGGATATCGGCACCACCGGCGATATCGACGATTCGATCGTCTATTCCGCCGGCCTGCGCTGGGCCTTCATGGGCTCCTTCCTCACCTATCATTTGGCTGGCGGTCCCGGCGGCATGCGCGACTTCATCAAGCAGTTCGATCCGACTTTGGAACTGCCCTGGACCGATCTCAAATTCCCCAAATGGAATGTCGCGCTCGAAAGGCGCCTGGTCGAAGGCTGCGAGGCCCAGGCCGGCGGCCGGACGGTTGCTCAGATCGAGGCCAAGCGCAACGCCATTCTGGTGGACATGATGAAACTGTTCAGGAAACACAAGATCGGTTCAGGGCTTGTGCTGGAGCGCGAAGCCAAGCAGAAAAGAAAACCGGCAGCGAAGAAGAAATGAGGTTCTTGCGGCATGCCAGCGGAATTCATCATCCGGCCGGCGAAAGCCGGTGACATCGATGCGATCTTTGCCGTCACACGGGATTCGGCCGGGGGACTGGCCGCCTCGCACTATGCGCCTGCACAGATCGCGAGCTGGATGGGCGACCGCACGCCCCAGACCTATCTTGAGGGCGCAAGCTCGGGCCGCATCAAGGTCGCCGAACAAGACGGTAAGATCGTCGGCTATGTCGATGCCCTGCCCGGCGAAGTCACGCGGCTGTTTCTACTTCCCGAAGCCGCGGGCCGGGGGCTTGGCCGCAAGCTGATGGAAGTAGGTCTCGGCATGGCGCGCCAAGGCTACACCGGCAAGCTCCGCATCGAGGCCACCCAGAATGCGGAACGATTCTATGAGAAATTTGGCTTCCGCCGGGCCGGCACCGGACTCTTCGGCGGAAGGTCCGGCAACTGGCCGCCAATCGAAGTAGTGATCATGGAACGGGAGGACTGAGCCCATGACGGGACAACGCGTGATGATCACCGCCGCCGCCGCGGGTATCGGCCGCTCCATCGCCAAGGCCTTCGCCGCCGAGGGCGCCAAGGTGCATATCTGCGATGTCAACGAGGAGGCGCTTGCCGCCTTCCGCGAGGAATTCCCGGAGATCGCCGCGACCTTCGTCAATGTCCGCAGCGAAGGCGAGATCGATGCCTGGTTCGACGAGGCCCTCGACGATCTCGGCGGCCTCGACGTGCTGGTCAACAATGCCGGCATCAAGGGTCCGACCGCCCCCGTCGACGACATCGACTATGCCGACTGGCGCGAATGCCTGGAAATCTGCCTCGACTCGCATTTCCTTTGCGCCCGCCGCGCCGCGCCGCTGATGAAGGCGCAAGGGTCGGGCTCGATCGTCAACCTCTCCTCGACGGCGGGCCAGTACGGCTTCGGCAACCGCACTCCCTATGCGGCGGCGAAATGGGCGGTGATCGGCCTGACCAAATCGCTCGCCATCGAACTCGGCCCCCACAATGTCCGCTGCAACGCGATTTGTCCCGGAGCCGTTCGCGGCGACCGCATCAACCGCGTGATCCAGGGCGAAGCCGATATTCGCGGCGTTGCTTTCGACGTGGTGGCGAAGGAGATGGTCTGGTCGCAGTCGATCTCGCGTTTCGTCGAGCCCGACGAGATCGCCGACATGTGCCTGTTCCTCGCCTCGCCCGCCGCCAAGATGGTGAACGGCCAGGCCATCGCCGTCGACGGCCATCTCGAAACCATGCACATCAGGTAAGACCCATGGACTTCTCTCTCACGCAAGAACAGCAAATGATCGTCAAGACGACGCGCGATTTCGTCGAGAGGGAGCTCTATCCGCACGAGGCCGAGATCGAGGCGACGGGCGTGCTGCGCCACGATCTCCGCGATGAATTGAAGCGGAAGGCGATCGCCGCCGGCCTCTATGCCGCCAACATGCCAGCCGTTGTGGGCGGCACCGGCCTCGATACACTCACCTGGGTTCTCTATGAGAAGGAACTGGGTCGCGCCAATTACGCCCTGCACTGGACCTGCGTGGCCAGGCCCTCCAATATCCTCATGGCCTGCGTCGGCGAGCAGCGCGACAAATATCTCTTGCCCTCGGTGCGCGGCGAGAAATCCGATTGCCTCGCCATGACCGAGCCCGGCACCGGCTCCGACGTGCGCGGCATGCGGACCTTCGCCCGTGCCGACGGCGATTATTTCGTCATCAACGGCACCAAGCATTTCATCAGCCATGCCGACGAGGCGAGCTTTGTCATCCTCTTCGCCGCCACCGGCGAGGAGGATACGCCGCGGGGCAAGAAAAAGCTCATCACCGCCTTCCTCATCGACATGGGAACCAAGGGCTATACGGTGCGCCCGGGCTACAAAAACGTCTCGCACCGCGGCTACAACAACTGCATCCTCGAATTCAACGATTGCCGGGTGCACAAGAGCCAGATTCTTGGGCAGCTGCACAAGGGCTTCGAGGTCGCCAACGACTGGCTCGGCGCCACCCGGCTGCAGGTCGCCGCCACCTGCCTGGGCCGCGCCGAACGGGCTCTCGAACACGCCAAGCAATTCGCCGTCGATCGCGTCCAGTTCGGCCAGCAGATCGGCAAGTTCCAGGGTGTCTCCTTCAAGCTCGCCGACATGGCGATGGAGCTGAAGGCCGCCGAACTCCTGACCCTCGAAGCCGCCTGGAAATTCGACCGGAAGACCGGGACCGACATGGACATGGCCATGGCCAAGCTCAAGTCTACCGAAATGCTGGCCTTCGTCGCCGACGAGGCGATCCAGATTCACGGCGGCATGGGCCTCATGTCCGATCTTCCCCTCGAGCGCATCTGGCGCGATGCCCGCGTCGAGCGCATCTGGGAAGGAACATCCGAAATCCAGCGCCACATCATCTCGCGCGCCCTGCTGCGGCCGCTGGGAGGCTGATTCTGAAACATCGCTCGCTCACCCCCCTCCTCCACCCGCGCTCCATCGCCTTCATCGGCGGGCATGAATGCGATGTCGCCATTTCCCGCACCCGCGATCTCGGCTTCGAAGGCAAGATCTGGGCCGTCAATCCCAAGCGCGACCAGCTCGGCGGCATCAAGACCGTGCGCTCGGTCGCCGAGATCGACGGCCCGGTCGATGCCGCCTTCATCGCGGTCAAACGCGCGCCCACCATCGAGATGGTCCGTGAACTGAGGAACAAGGGTTGCGGCGGCGCCGTCATCTATGCGAGCGGCTTCGCCGAGACCGGCGATGCCCATCTGCAGCAGGAACTCCTCGCCGCGGCGCAAGGCATGCCGCTCATGGGCCCCAATTGCTACGGCTTCGTCAACGGCCTGGCCCGCGCCGCCCTGTGGCCCGACGAGCATGGGATCGAGCCCTGCGCCTCCGGTGTCGCCATCGTCACCCAGTCGGGCAACATCGCCTGCAATTTCACCATGACGCGGCGGGCGCTGCCAGTGGCCTGCGTCTTCGCCATCGGCAATCAGGCCGATGTCGATATGGCGCAGATGCTCGAGACCCTCGCCGCCGACGCGCGCATCACCGCAATCGGCCTGCACATCGAAGGCCTGCCGGATATCGCGAGTTTCGCCCGCGCCGCGGGCGTTGCCCGCGCCAGCCGCAAGCCGGTCGTAGCACTCAAGACCGGCCGCTCCGAACAGGGCGCCAAGGTGGCGATGAGCCATACCGCGGCCCTCGCCGGCGCCGACACGCTCTATGACGCGCTCTTCGACCGCTATGGCATCGCCCGCATGACTTCGGTCACCGGTTTCGTCGAGACCCTCAAGTTCCTGCATCACGGCGGACCGCTCAAGGACAACCGCCTCGTCTCGATGAGCTGTTCGGGCGGCGAGGCGGCCCTCGTCGCCGACATGGCGCTCGACAAGCAGGTGCAATTCCCGCCCTTCGATAGCTGCGCCAGGCCGAAGGTCGCCGCCACCCTCAATGAATATGTCGCCATCGACAATCCGCTCGACTATCACACCTTCATCTGGAACGACGAAGCCAAGCTCACCGCCACCTTCTCCGCCGTGCTCGGCGGCGGCTACGATTTGGCCATGCTCATTCTCGACATTCCCACCGGTCCCAAGATGCGGCCCGACACCTGGCTGGTGACGGCCAGGGCTTTGATCGATGCCGCCGACGCCACCAAGGCCCGCGCCGCCATGGTGGCCTCGCTCCCCGAATGCATGCCGCTGACGCTTGCCGATGAATTGAGCCGCCACGGCATTGCCCCCATGATGGGCCTCGACGATGCGCTCACTGCTTTTGAAGCCGCCGCATTCATCGGCCGCAACTGGGCGAGGCGCGATGCGCCGCCGGCCATGACTGAAACGGTGAAGCGTGGGCAGGACGAGCGCACGTTGAGCGAATTCGCCGCCAAGCAGCTTCTCAAATCCCACGGCCTCAGCGTGCCCGAAGGCGTCATTTGCAAGCCGGAAGACGCCGTGGCCGCGGCGGAAAGGCTGGGCTATCCGGTGACCGTGAAAGTCTCCTCCGCCGCCATCGCCCACAAGACCGAGGCCGGCGGCGTCGCTCTCAACTTGAGAAACGCCGATGCCGTGAAGGCCGCCGCCACCCGCATGGCGAAACTTGCCCCCGAGCTTCTGGTCGAGCGCATGGTGACGGGTGCGGTAGCCGAATTGATCGTCGGCCTCGCATCCGATCCGCAATTCGGCCTCGCTCTGGTTGTCGGCGCCGGCGGCATTCTCACCGAACTCCTCAAGGATTCGGTGTCGATCATTCTTCCCACTTCGCGCCGCGAAATCGAACGCACCCTCAAATCCCTCAAGGTGTGGAAACTCGTCGAAGGCTTCCGCGGCAAGTCAGGTGACGCAATCTCCGTCATCAAAGCGATCGAGGCCGTCGCGGCCTTCGCCGAGGCGCATCGCGGCCTGATCGCGGAACTCGACGTCAATCCGCTGCTCGTGCTCCCCGCTGGCGCCGTCGCCGTCGATGCCCTGATCAAGATGAGGACCCCATGACATCCCCCATTCGCACCGCCCGCAACGGCGCCGTTCTGGAAGTTACCATCGACCGGCCCAAGGCCAATGCCATCGATGCCGCCACCAGCCGCATCATGGGCGATGTCTTCGCCTCTTTCCGCGACGATCCGCAATTGCGCGTCGCCATCCTCACGGCGGCGGGCGACAAATTCTTCTGCCCCGGCTGGGACCTGAAAGCCGCCGCCCGGGGCGAAGCGCCCGATTCCGACTATGGCGCCGGCGGCTTCGGCGGCCTGCAGGAGCTTCCCGGCCTCAACAAGCCGGTGATCGCCGCGGTCAACGGCCTTGCCTTCGGCGGCGGTTTCGAGATCATGATTTCCTGCGACATCGTCATCGCCGCCGAACACGCCACCTTCGCGCTGCCTGAAATCAATTCCGGCACGCTGGCCGACGCCGCCACCATCAAGCTGCCGCGCCGCATTCCCTATCATGTGGCGGTCGAAATGCTGTTCACCGGCCGCCGCCTCGAGGTGCACGAGGCCAAGCACTGGGGCATCGTCAACGAGATCGTGCCCGCCGCGCAACTCATGACCCGCGCCCGCGACGTGGCGCGGCATCTCGCCGAAGGCCCGCCGCTCGTCTTCGCCGCCATCAAGGAGACCTTGCGCGAAACCATGCATCTGCCGATCCAGCAGGCCTTCGACATGGTGACCAGGCGCAAGCTCAAGACCGTCGACAGTCTCTATTCCAGCGAAGACCAGATCGAAGGCGCCAGGGCCTTCGCCGAAAAGCGCAAGCCTGTCTGGAAGGGCCGGTAACCGCTTACTCCGGCCCCAGCGCCGGGTGCGCATCGAAGGTGCCGACCGGCATCTGCTCGAAATCGATGACCGCGCCGTTCATGATGTGGGCGGCGGGCGAGACCAGATAGGCGCACAGTGCCGCGAATTCCTCCGGCTTGATCAGGCGGCCCGCCGGCATGCGCCGGCCGATGCGCTCCGCCCAATCCTCCGGCATGCCGTGGAAGGATGTCTGCAGCGTCTGCTCGCCCTCGGTATGGGTCCAGCCGAGATTGATCGCGAAGATGCGGACCCCATCGCGCTTCACCGCATTGGCGGCGGCCCGCGTCAGCGTGACCAGCGCCGCCTTCGAGGCCGAATAGGTGATGAGATTGGGCGGCCCGCCATAGGCCAGCATGCTCGACACATTGACGATGACGCCGGAGTTCAGCTTGCGCATCGCCTTCACCGCCTCCTGCATCAGAAAGAAGGGGGCTTTGACATTCACATCGAACAGCCGGTCGAAGGCCTCTGGCGTGGTGTCGTCAAGCCCGCAGCGTTCGGTGTTGCCGGCGGCATTCACCAGCACGTCGAGCCGCCCGAAAGCTTTCAGCGTTTCCGCCACCGCCCGCCCGGCAAGATGCACATCACGCAGATCGCCGCAGACGATGTCCGCCTTGCCGAGCGCCGCCAGCTGCTTCCGCGTGGCGGCGAGCTTGACGGCATTGCGGTCGAGCAGCATGACGCCGGCAAAACCGTCCTGGAGAAAGCGCCGCGCGGCGGCCGCGCCCAGTCCCTCCGCCCCGCCCGTGATCAGTGCCACCCGTGTCATTCGATCCTCCTAGCGCATCACGAAGGGATCGGCCATCGGCGCATCGGACGTGTTGATCCACACGGATTTGGTCCGCGTGTAGTCGCGGATCGCATCGAGCCCGCCTTCGCGCCCGTATCCGGTGAGGCCATTGCCGCCGAAGGGTGCCATCGGCGACACGGCGCGATAGGTGTTGACCCACACCACGCCCGCCCTGAGCTTCCTAATCAGCCGGTGGGCCCGCGCCAAATTCTGGGTGAACACCCCGGCGGCAAAGCCATATTGCGTGCCGTTCGCCAGCGCCACGGCTTCCTCTTCGCTCTGGAATTTCATCACCGACAGCACCGGCCCGAAGAATTCCTGCTGCACGCAAGGCAGTTCCGCCGATGGCGCCGAGAGGATCGTCGGCTCGAAATAGAAACCCTTGCGCGCCGGCGCCTTGCCTCCGCACACAATCCGCGCGCCATCCTTGACGCTCTCGGCGATCAGCCGGATCGCCCGGTCGCGCTGACGCAGGGTGGCGAGCGGCCCCATCTCGGTGGCCATGTCGAGCGGCGGACCGATCCTGATTTCTCCCGCCCGCCTGGCCAGCCGCGCCACGAATTCATCGTGCAGGCTTTCATGCACCAGCAGCCGCGAGCCCGCCACGCAGGATTGCCCCGTCGCCCCCCAGATGCCGGCGATGACGCCGTTGACGGCCGAATCGATGGCCGCGTCCTCGAACACCAGGACCGGCGACTTGCCGCCGAGTTCCAGTGTGGTCACGGCGAAATTCTCCGCCGTGTTGCGCACCACATGCCGCGCCGTCTCCGGTCCGCCGGTGAAGGCAACCCGCGCCACCTTTGGATGCGAGGTCAGGAGCCGCCCGCACTCCTCGCCGAAGCCGGTGATGACATTGACGACACCTGGCGGAAACCCCGCCTCATGCACCAGCCTGGCGAAATGCAGCAGCGGCGCCGGCCCATCCTCCGAGGCCTTCAGCACCACACTATTGCCCGCCGCCAGCGCCGGCCCGAGTTTGGTCGCGGCAAGAAACATCTGCGAGTTCCACGGCACCACCGCCGCCACCACGCCCAGGGCCTCGCGCCGGGTCGAGACTTCGAGATCGGGCTTGTCGATGGGAAGTGTCGCGCCTTCGATCTTGTCGGCGAGCCCCGCATAATAGCGGTAGAATTCCGCCATATAGCCGGTGACCGCGCGGGTCTCGCGGATCGCCTTGCCGGTGTCGCGGCTTTCGAGTTCGGCGATCGCCTGCGCATCGCGCGCCACCAGATCGGCCAACCTCGCCAGCAGCTTGCCACGCGCCGTGGGCGTCAGTGCCGGCCATGGGCCGTCGTGAAAGGCCCGATGCGCGGCCTCGACCGCGGCATTGGTGTCCGCCGCCGAGGCCCTGGGCATGGCCGCCCAAACTTCCTCCGTGGACGGATCGATGCTGTCGAATGTGACGCCGCCTTCCGCCGCGCGGAAAGCCCCGCCGACATAGAGCTGAAAGGCCTCAGCCACCCGCCGCCTCTTTCTCCACCACGGTCTTGAGCTTTGCCAGCCCCTTCTCGTAGTCGGCGCCGATCCAGCGGTCGAACATCAGCCCGAACCAGCGCTCCACGGCACCCTTCAGCTCCGTCTTGAACCCCCAGGTCACACCGGTGCCGCCATTGACCGGCGCCAGTTCCATGGACGCGGCCGCCTTGCCCATGTCGCCGAAATCCAGTTCCGTCGCCGTTCGCTTGTTCTCTTCAAAAGCTGTGATCGTCTGGCTGCCATTGCCGACATCGGGATGGTTCGACGTCCAGCTCATCTTCTGGCCGGCGCCCGTTTCCGGCCCCTCGAATTTGTATTGCGTGGCGGGATCGATATCCGCCCAGGGCGACCATTCGTTGAAGCGTTTGAGATTGCCGATGACGGCAAAGACCTTCTCCGGCGGCGCGGAAATCACGATCTGCCGCTGCACCACCGCATCGCCCGGCAACACATAGCCGCCGCCCAGGAACACCACGATGACGGCAACCACCAGCCAGATCGCCCATTTGAGAAGAGTCTTCATGATGCACCTCCAGCAAGAAAGCCGCGCAGAGCGGCGTTGACCTCGTCGGCCATCTCCACCGCCATCATATGCCGTCCGTGCGGCAGAATGGAGAGGCTTGCATGGGGAATTGCCGCCGTCATCTTTCGTGCCATGTCCGGCGTCGAACCCCCATCGAGTTCCCCGGTCAGCACCAATGTCGGGCACGAAATCGCCCCCAGCCTGCCGGCGAGTTCCCGGTCGGCGCTCGCAAAGCAGGCATAGGCCGCAAGAAACGACTCGGGATCGTTGTTCTGCAACAGCTGACTGTACTCCTGCACGATCTCCGGCTGGCCCGCCGCGAAGGCGGGCGAGAACCAGCGCTCCAGTGCCGCCGGAATGATGGCCAGCGGCGTCTCTTCCCGCGCCAGCTTGAGCCGCGCCTCCACGCCCGCCCGTTCCTCCGCCGAACGGTCGTAAACCGTGCTCATCAGCACCAGCCTTTCCAGCCGCTCCGGATGCTTCAGCGCGAAGCCTTGCGCGATCAGCCCGCCGAAGGAAAATCCGGCAATCGAAAACCATTCGAGCCGCAGCGCCCGCGCCACCCGCTCAAGCTGCATGACCCAGTCTTCCAGCGCCGCTTCGCCGATGACCGGCGGACTCTTGCCGTGCCCCATGAGATCGTAGGTCACCACCCTGTGGCTGCGCGCAAACGCATGGACTTGTGCCGCCCAGATGCGCTTGTCGAGCCCGACGCCATGCAGGAACACCAGCGCCGGCCCCGCCCCCGCCACCAAGGCCGAAGTCCCGTCCGGCAGGCGGATTTCACCGCGCGGGCCGGTCACTGAACCGTCTTCTCCGCCTTCATCTCTTCCATGTCCGAATAGCGGTTGCCGATGCGCGGGAAAGCCCGGCCGGTGCTGGCGCCGCCGATGGCGACGACGATTTCATCGGGGCCCGGCGCATCGGGAATGGCGAATTCCAGCGTCAGGTAATGCGAACGAAAACCCTCGTCGGTCTTGTGCATCATCGGAATCTGGATGGAGGAGCCCGCCACCCCCCGTCGGTTGGTGAAGGCGAGATAGGACTTGCCGGCGACCGCCTCGCGGAACCGGTTGCCGAAGCGCAGCGTGTGGACGAAGCCCGAGGCATGTTCGATCTCGCCGTTGAGGCCGACGACCGCCGCCTTGCCATAGGCCTCGATCCTGTCGCCGCCGCCCAGTTGCTCGAGCAGCAGCGGCACCAGGAGATCGCCGAGCCTCGGCGCCATGGCGAGGATTTCCGGCCGCAAATTCTCGACGAAGCCCCGGCCCGCCCAGGGGTTGTGAATGACGGCGGCGACGCCCGCCATCTCCACCGGCTTGTCCGGCGCCTTGCCGCCTTCGATATAGGTGGTCTCGGCGAATGTGACGGTCTTGCGGATGATCGGATTCACGTGCGCCTCACTCCGCCGCCTGCTTGACGCCGAGCCTGCCCTTGAAGCGCGGCATCACCTCCTCGGTAAACAGCTTGATCGAGCCCATCGCCGCGCCGTGACCGGTGCCGGGGAAATCCGACCATACCAGCAGATATTGCAGGTTGAGCACCGCGATCATCTCCTCGATCTTCTCGGAAATCTGGTCCGGCGTACCGAACAGCAGGTTGCGCTCGTCGAGGAAATCGACCGATAGCAGATCGAGCTTGTTGTCGGTCTTGGGCAGTTCCTCGCCCGGATGGCGGTGATTGTCGAGGCCGCGCCAATGGCACACCCAGCGCAGATAATCGACGATGCCGGGCCCACCCAGCCGCTTCGCCTCGGCCTTGGATGAGGCGCAGAACATGTCGCGCACCAGCATGACGCCCTCGCCCAGCTTCACCTCGCGCTGCTCCTTCGCCGCCTTCTTGTCGCGGTAGAGCTCGAAGCGCGGCTTCAAGGCATCGGTCGGCGGAATCCACATCATAACGCCGAGATTGTTCTCGGCGGCGAACTGGATGGCGAGATGGCCGTCCACCACCTGATGCATCGGCGGCGACGGCTGCTGCAGGGGGCGCGGCACCAGCGCCAGCTTCTTCAGTTCCAGCGTCGCCATGTCCTGATACGCGGGCGACTTCGGCGACATGGCGTGGTCCCAGACGAATTTCGGGTCGGGATAATGGAAGAACTCGCCCTGATATTCGAAATGCTCGTTGGCCCAGGCGCGGCGGATCACCTCCAGGCTCTCGGCGAAGATGCGGAAATTCTGCGCCGGGTTGCGCGTATCCGCCATCTTGTTGAGTTGCAGCGCCTCGCGCCCGTAGAGCCCGCGCCCCACCGCGCATTCGACCCGCCCGCCCGACATGTGGTCGAGCATGGCGAGGTCCTCGGCGAAGCGCAGGGGATGCCAGAAGGTGATGATGTTGGCCGCCTGGCCGATGCGGATGCGCTTGGTATGCGCCGCCGCCCAGGCCGACATCAGCACCGGATTAGGGCAGACCTCGAAGCCCTCATGGCCGAAATGGTGTTCCGTGTACCACACCGAGTCCCAGCCATGGGCGTCGCAATACTGCGCCACCGCGATCTGCTCGGCCAGCACCTGGCCATAGGGCTTGGCGAGATGCCGGTTGTTGGTGTCGGAAAAATAGCCGAATTTCATGTGTCGCTCCATCTCCATGGGTTCAGAGTGGCACACACCGTTTAGGCTGACTGCCTGCCGACTTCAGCTTGCCGCGGACGCTAACAAAACCCAATCAGCTTGTCATCCCCTTGTCCGCCTCATCCGGGCGCTCTAACCTTCCCTCCGCTTGGTGCCGGCCCCTCGCGCCGGAGAATCGGGAACGCGGTGCAATTCCGCGACGTGCCCAACGCTGTAAGGCGGACCGGGCGGCGGATGCCACTGGCACATGTGCCGGGAAGGCGCCGCCCGGGATGATGCCGAAGTCAGAAGACCGGCCAGGCAAATGATGCGGTTCCGCGCGGACGGCGGCGCCCAAGCCAGAGGCATCCGAAGGGGAACCACGATGCAAGAGACGTCCAGCAACCTCGTCGCGGCGGGGCCGTTCAGCGCCGCCGAACGCGACGCAGTTTACCGCGCCATCTTCACCCGGCGCGACGTGCGCAGCCAATTCCTGCCCGATCCGGTGCCAGCCGACCTCCTCGGCCGCATCCTCGACGCCGCCCACCATGCGCCCTCGGTCGGCTTCATGCAGCCGTGGAATTTCATCGTCATCCGGGATGGCGCCGTGAAACGGCGGATCAAGACGGCTTTCGCCGCCGCCAATGCCGAAGCCGCCAACCTGTTCGGGGCCGAACAACAGGCGCTCTACCGCGCCCTCAAGCTCGAAGGCATCGCCGACGCGCCGGTCAATCTCTGCATCACCTGCGATCGCGAGCGCGGCGGGCCGGTGGTGCTCGGCCGCACCCACAACCGCGACACCGACATCTACAGCACCGTCTGCGCCGTGCAGAATCTCTGGCTCGCGGCGCGCGCCGAAGGCCTGGGCGTCGGCTGGGTCAGCATTTTCAACGATGCCGATCTGCGCGCCATCCTGGCCCTGCCCGATCATGTCGTGCCGGTCGCCTATCTGTGCCTGGGCTGGGTGCGCGAACTGCATGCCGCGCCGGAACTCGCCGCCAGGGGCTGGCGCCAGCGCCTCGATTTGCACTCGTTGATCTTCACCGACCGGTGGGGCGAGACGATGCAACCCGGCCCCGCACCGGCCGATATTCCCCAAACGGCGCCGCTCCTGTAGCAATAGAGCGAATCCATGCAGGAGCGCCCGTGTCCAACCCGATCTTCCATCCCGGCTTCAAGCCCCGCCCCTACTGGTGGGAACACCATGAACCGAAGCCGCTGCCGGAAATCTCCCTTCCGAGAGAGGTCCGCGTCGCCATCGTCGGCGCCGGTTATGCCGGGCTCTCCGCCGCCCTCGAACTCAATGCCCACGGCCTCGCCTGCATCGTGCTTGACGCCAATGAGCCGGGCTTCGGCGCATCGACGCGCAGCGGCGGCATGGTCTCGGGCGGCGTCAATGTCGGCAAGCGTTACATGGCCAAGACCATGGGCCCGGAAGAGGCCGCTCCCTTCCTCGCCGATGCCGCCGATGCCTTCAGCCACATCGAGGAACTGATCGCGCGCCAGAACATCGCCTGCCACTGGAACCGGGCCGGCTATTTCCTCGGCGCCTGGTGCAAGAGCCACTATGACGCCATGGCGAAGAAGGTCGAGACGCTGAATAAATATGCCAAATCCGAAGCCTTCATCGTGCCGCCCGATCGCCAGCGCGAGGAAATCGGCTCCGATTATTATCGCGGTGGCATGGTCGTTGGCCGCGCCGCCCACATCCACCCGGCTCTCTATTTCAAGGGCCTGCTCGATCTCTGCCTGAAGCGCGGCATCGCCGTCGCCTCGAACACCCCGGTGACGAGGCTCACCGCATCGGGCAGCGGCTGGCAGGTCGAAACTCCGCGTGGGCTCATTCAGGCGGGCGACGTCATTATCGCCACCAACGGCTACACCGGCGATGTCACCCCGCAATTCAAGCGCCGCGTCGTGCCCGTCGGCTCCTACATCATCGCCACCGAGGAACTCGATCCCGGTCTTGCCGCCTCGCTCAGCCCGAAGAACCGTTCCTTCGCCGACACCCGCCGCGTGCTGACCTATTACCGCATGTCGCCCGACGGCAGGCGCCTGATCTTCGGTGGCCGCGCCAAGTTCGGCCACACCGATCCGGTCGAAACCGCCTCGATCCTGCACCGCTTCATGACCGACCGCTTTCCCCAGTTGCGCGGCACCAGGATCACCCATGCCTGGACCGGCAATGTCGCCTTCACCCTCGACGAGATGCCGCATATGGGCAAGTTCGACAATCTCCACTATGCTCTGGGCTGCAACGGCTCGGGCATCGCCATGATGAGCTATCTCGGCCACCAGACGGCGCGCAAGATCGCCGGCCGCGTCGATCGCGTCTGCGCCTTCGACCGGCCGGAATTCCCCGATCATCCGCTCTACAACGGCTCCACCTGGTTTCTGCCCTGGATCGGCCGCTACTTCCGCACCCGCGACTGGCTCGACCGGAGATTCGGGTGATTGCCGTCTTCTTCTCCAGCCCCCACCTCATCGCCCGCCGTTTCGAGGAGCGCGATCTCGAAGCGCTCATGGCCATGCGCGCCGATCCGGAGGTGGCGGCCCTCCAGTCCTGGGGGGATTTCACTCCGGCCGAGGGCCGCGAATTCCTCGCCTGGGTAGGGCCTCGCAATCCCGGCGATCCCGGCTGGTTCCAGTTCGCCCTTGAGCACCGCGACACCGGCAGCTTCATCGGCGACTGCGGTCTGCGCGTCATGGAGGCCGACAACCGTCTCGCCCAGGTGGGCTACACCATCCTCCGCGCCCACTGGAACATGGGCTATGCCACGGAAGCGCTCGCCGCCCTTCTCAGCTTTGCCTTCTCCACTTTCGATCTGCACCGCATCGCCGCTTCGGTCGACCCGCGCAATGCCGCCTCCTGCCGGGTTCTGGAAAAGGCGGGCTTCCGCAAGGAGGGCCACTTCCTGCAGAGCGAATGGTTCAAGGGCGAATGGGCCGACGATGCCGTCTACGGGCTGTTGCGCGGCGAATGGCGAAGGCCGGACTGAGCGCCGTCAGGCGCACTTCGCCTGCAGGCTCCACACGCCGCCGTCATAGGCGGGCGTGCCGATCAATTGTCCCTGCTGCCCGTCGAGGCAGGCGAAGTAGCGCAACGACGAAGTGGCGACCGCGACCGCATCCTTCTCCTGCCTCCCGGTCATTCCCGAAACCCGCATGTCGAAGGCCCGCCGGTCCTCGGCATAGGCATAGTCGAGCCGGTAGGTCTTGCCGTTGTAGAAGATCGGCTCCGAGCGCGGCTTGGTCTGCACCGTCTGCTCGCCGGTCATCCGGAACTTCTTGCCACTCGAGCAGCCCGCCGCCAGGGCCAGGATGCAAAGGCAAATCACCATGCGGTTCTTGAGCATCCGCCGCTTATGCCCGCACTCGCTCGACGCGGCAAGCCCACCATACTATAGAGCCCGGCCATGAGCCGCTTCGATCCCGCCTCGCTTCTCGCCGCCCGCTCCGCCACCGCCGATGAAGGCGCCATCATCCGCATGGCGCAGAAATCGCGCGAGCTGAAGGCCAAAGGTCACGACGTCGTCAGCCTCACCGTCGGCGAGCCCGATTTCGATACCCCGGAAAATATCCAGCGCGCCGCCACCGCGGCGATGGCGGCGGGCTTCACCCATTATTCGCCCATCGCCGGCATTCCGGAACTGCGCGCCGCCATCACCAGGAAGCTCAAGGCCGAGAATGGGCTTGCCTATGCCGCGTCCGGCATCGTCATGACCAACGGCGCCAAGCAGGCGATCGCCAATGCCGTCCTGTCGCTCATCGAACCCGGCGATGAAGTGATCATGCTGGCGCCCTTCTGGGTCTCCTATGACATCACCGTGCGCTTCGCCGGCGGCACGCCGGTGGTGCTCCCTGCGAGCGTCGACGAGGATTACAAAGTCCCCGCCGCCCGCATCGTCGCGGCGGTGACGCCGCGCACCAAGCTGTTGATCCTCAATTCGCCGTGCAATCCCACCGGCGCGGTGTGGACGCGCGCCGAACTGGAGGCCATCGCCGAAATCGTCCGGGCCCATCCCCGCATGATGGTGCTCGCCGACGAGATCTACGAATACATCCTGTTCGAGGGCGAGATGTGCTCGATCGGCGCGCTTCCCCACATGCTGGAGCGCACCATCACGGTGAACGGCTTCTCCAAGGGCTTCGCCATGACCGGCTGGCGTCTCGGCTACGCCGCCGCCGCCGAACCCGTCGCCAGGGCGATGGCGCGCCTGCAAAGCACCATCACCGCCGGCGCCAATCAATTCGTCCAGCACGCGGCCATCGAGGCTCTCGAAGGCCCGCGCCATGCGGTGGAAGCCATGCGCCTGCGCTACAAGGCGCGGCGCGACATGGTGCTGGCGGGGCTCAAAGCCATTCCCGGTGTCCGCATCGCGCCCATCCCCGCTACCTTCTACGCCTTCCCCGATGTCTCGGCGCTCTTGGGCCGCAAGGCCGGCAACCATGTGCTCGATACCGCCGAGCGCCTGTGCGACTGGCTGCTCGAAGACCATGGCGTTGCCACCGTCCCTGGCTCCGCCTTCGGCGCGCCCGGCTCCATCCGCCTGTCCTTCGCCGCCAGCGAAGCCGATATCGAAAAGGCGCTCGCCCGCCTCGCCGGGGCTCTCAACTCGCTGAGGTGATCACTCCGCCGCTTCGCGCAGCGGAGCGGCGTCATTGGCGGGTTCCGCCGGCACCGGAGCCGCCGCTTCCTCCTGCATCCGCCGGCGTTCGCGCCGTGCAACCCTTGCCTCGCGCCAGACGGTCGGTGCCGCCAGCATCACGGGTGTGAGAATCAGCGTCAGGATGGTCGCCAGCATCAGGCCGAATACCATCGCTGTGGAGAGATGAACCCACCAGGCCGACGTCATCGAGCCGATCGACACCGAGCGCGTGAAGAAGTTCACGTTGAGCTCGAACATCATGGGCAGAAGCCCCAGCATGGCCGTGATCGAGGTCAGCAGCACCGGCCGCATGCGCTGCGCGCAGGTGCGGATCGCCGCCTCGACTGCATTTTGCCCCGCGTCGCGCAGCCTGTGGAACGTATCGATCAGCACGATCGAGTGGCTGACCACGACGCCACCCAATGCGACGACACCGGTGCCCGTCATGATGATCGAGAAATATTGCCCCGTCGCCAGCATGCCGAGCAGCACGCCCACCGTCGACATGCTGACCGTCGAGAGCGTGATCAGCGTGTGATAGAAACTGTTGTATTGCACGATCAGAATCATGAACATCATGAACACCGAGGCGAACATGGCCTTCATCAGGAAAGCCCCCGATTCCTTCTGTTCCTCGTCGGCTCCGCGGAACTTGAAGTGCACGCCCTCGGGCCATTTCTGCTGCTTGATCCAGGTGTTCAGTTCCTTGACCTTGTCGGTGGCGAACAGGCCCGGGTCGACATTGGCCTTGACATAGAGCGACGGCTGCTCGCTCTGGCGGTAGAGAACCGTCACCTGCGGCTGTACTGTTTTCTTGATGAAGTTCGACAGCGGCACGAGCCCTTTCGGTGTCTGCAGTTTGAGGCTGTCGAGTTCGGAAAGCGCGCGCTTGTCTTCGGGGAGCCGCATGCGGATATCGATCTCGTCACGCGAGTCGTCCGGCCGGTAGGTGCCGACCACGGCGCCCGTCGTGATCAGCTGCACGAAGGTTCCCGCCGAAAGAATGTCGGCGCCGAAACGGCCGGCTTCCTCGCGGTCGATGGTCAGCGCCCATTCATAGCCGGGCAGCGGCAGATCGTCGTCGAAGTCGCGCAAGCCCGCCATGCCGTTTTTCATGTGGTCGCGGATCTTGCGCACCGCGTCGTAGGCCAGATCGCGGTCGGTCGACGTCACCTGCAGGCGAATGTCCTTGCCCGATTGCGGGCCGCCTTCGAGCTCGCGCACTTCGGTGACGATGCCGGGAATTCCCGCCACCGCCCGTTCGAATTCGGGTTTCAATTGCTTCCACGGTTTGCGGCTGCCGACGGGCTTGATCTCCATTTGCAACTGCCCGATGCGATCGCCCGGCACGTCCTGGTTTCCGAAGGCGCCGCCCGAGACCGTGCCGGCATAGGTCGCGATGGCCTCGATGGCCGGATTCCCGGCAACCCGCGCCTCGACCTCGCGAACCAGCGAAAGTTTTTCGTCGTTGCTCAAGTTGCCGCGGGCGCGGACATAGATGTTGACCTGCTCCGGCTCGGTGTCGACGAAAAACTCGACGCCGGTTGAATGGGTGGCAAAGGTAAGGACGATGGAGCCCATCAGCATAACCACCGCGATCATGACCTTGGCGGGATGGCGGATGATGCGTTCGATGAAGCGCAGATAGAGCCCGGTCAGGCCGCGCATCGAGCGGAAGTCGGCCTTTTCATCGTCGGCGAGATGCCCGAACTGCTTCTTCGTCTCCGCATCGGTCTTGCCGATGTAGAAGCCGACGGCGGGAACGAAGATCATGGCGGTCAGCAGCGAGGCCGCCAGCACCGTGATGACGGTGACCGGCAGATAGCTCATGAACTTGCCCGCGACCCCCGGCCAGAACAGCATCGGCAGGAAGGCGGCGATGGTTGTCGCCATGGAGGCGACGATCGGCCAGAACATGCGCTTGGCCGCCGCGATATAGGCTTCCTTGGCGCCGAGCCCTTCCGCCATCTTCCTGTCGGCGTATTCGGCCAGAACGATCGCCCCGTCGACAAGGATACCGACGGACAGCAGCAGACCGAACATGATCATGATGTTGACCGTGTAACCCATCATGGCGATGACCAGGAAGCCGATGAGAAAGGATGTCGGTATCGAAATGCCCACAAGAACGCCGCCGCGCACGCCAAGCGCCGCCACCACCAGCACCATGACGAGAACGATGGCCAGAATCACCGCGTCCTGGAGCGATTGCAGGACGTCCTTGATGAGATGCGATTGGTCGAGGGCATAGGAAATGTGGATCGCCTCGGGCCATTGGGCCCTCAACTCCTCGGTCACCTTGCGAACTTCGGCGTTGTTCTCGATGATATTCTGGCCTTTGCGCTTCACCACTTCGATGGTGATGGCGGGTCGTCCATTGTACAGCGCGAACTGCGTGCGGTCCTTGAAGGTGCGGCGGATTTCGGCCACGTCCTTCAGGGTCACGACGGTGCCGTTGACCGACTTGATCGGCAGGGAAAAGACGTCTTGCGGCGTCTGGAACAGGCCCGGCACCTTGATGCTGAAGCTGCCGGAACTGCCGTCCACGGAACCGGCCGCGATCAGCAGGTTGTTGCGGGTGACCGTGGTGTAGAGATCGGCTTGCGAAAGCTGATAGGACTCGAGTTTGCGTGGATCGACGATGACTTCCAGCACTTCGTCGCGCTGGCCGGTCAGGCGCGCTTCGAGCACGCTCGGAATCTGTTCGATGGCATCCTGCAGGTCGCGGGCGCGCCTGTAGAGGGTCCGCTCCGGCACGTCGCCGGAGACGGCCACCAGGATCGTCGGCTGCAGGCTGAAATTGATTTCGTTGACGGTCGGTTCCTTGGCATCGTCGGGAAGTTCCGCCTTGGCGATCGACACCTTGTCGCGAACGTCGCGCACCGCCTTGTTCACATCGACGGTGGTCTGGAATTCGACGACGATGCCGCCATGCCCCTCCGAAGCGATCGCCGTGATCTGCTTCAGTCCTTCGAGGCCGCGAAGCTTGGTCTCGATCGGTTTCACCAGAAGGCGCTCGGAATCCTCCGGCGAAATACCCGGCAGAGCGACGGAGACATAGACCACCGGAATCTGGATATCGGGATTGCTCTCCTTGGGGATCGTGATGTAGGAGAACAGCCCCGTGACGACGAGCACGAACATCGCCGTGAGAACGGCGCGCGGCCGCCGCAATATTGCGTCGAGAGCGGCCATCATTGCGCGGCACTCGTGGTTTCGAAGACCGGATCGACCTTTTCTCCGTCGCGCACATAGTCCTGGCCGGTTACAACCACGGTGGCCTCGGAGGGAAGTCCCGCCACCCATGCGCCATCCTTCTCCTGCGCGATCAGGCGCACTTCGGTGAAGGTCGTGGTGTTGTCGGCATTGAGCAGCCTGACCCCGAACTGCCCCTTGTCATCGAGGCCGAGGACGGCGGACGGCAGGAAATGCGCCGGCACCGGCGGCAGCGGCACCGCGATCTCGGCGGTAACCCCGGCACGAAGTGAGTTGCCGGGATTTGGAACTTCGAGCTCCACTTTGAACGTGCGTGTTGCCGTGTCGGCCGCCTGGCTGATGAAGCGCACGGTGCCGCTCACATCCTCGCCGGTTGCAAGATGCGCATTGGCCTTCATGCCCTTGCCTACATAGGCGATGTAATTCTCGCCCACCTGCGTCGTCACCACGACCGGGTCGATGACGGAGATGGTGGCGCACAGCCCGCCGGGCGCCAGCAGGGAACCCGCCTCCGCCGGCTTGTCGATCAGCACACCGCCGGCCGGCGCAACGATCTGCGTCATGCCGATGTCCCAGTTCACCTGCTCAAGTTGGGCCTTCGCGCCATCGAGGGCCGCCTTCTGCGCCACCAGCTTGCTTTCGGAGGCGAAGCCGTTCTTCCGCAGGCTCGCCGAAGCGTCATATTCGCGCTGGGCGCTTGCGACCGCGGCCTTCGCCTGCTCGAATTGAGCCATGCGGTTCATCATGTCGAGGCCGCACAGCTTGTCCCCGGCCTTGACGACGGCACCCTGCGGCATCGGGGATTCAACGACGAGGCCATTGGTGCGGGCGCGGACGTCGATGCGCTTGGATGCTTCGGTCGAACCGCGTGCCGTCACCAGTGCCTGGCGGAGCTCCGCCTTGAACGTCCTGACGCGAACCCGAAACAGCGTGGCGGGCTGCTCGGTCTCGGTTTCGGGTTTTGTGTCGGTGACGGTCGCGCCATTCGGCATCAAATGCGGCGACACGAGCCAGCCGCCGATGACCGCCGTGAAGATACTCGCCCAAAGATAGGATTTTCGCATCTGTCTTACTCCGCCGCCTGCGCCGGCGTGGCGCGCGGCAATTCGGCCTTCTTTTCTTCCAGGCATTTGACCGCCGCCGTCAGCACCGCCTCACCGTAATCGGCGACGAATAGCCCGCCCGCATGGGCCTGCTCGCCGCAGCGGCATTCGGCAATACGGGCCAGATCCTCGCGCAAGTCGCTCAATTGCTTGTCGATCGCCGCCAGCACGACATCGCGCGAGACGAGTTCCTGCAACAGCATCTGGAACAGGAACTCCGACTTGTACTTGTCCTTGCCGGGAACGACCGCGATCGCCTTGGCTAGCGCCCGGCGTCCGGCCTCGGTGATGGCGTAAACCTTCTTGTCGGGCCTGCCGGTCTGTTCCTCGGCACGCACCGTGAGCAGCCCTTCAGCCGTAAGTTGCGTCAGCGCCGGGTAGATCGCGCCATAGCTGGCATCGATGAAATGGCTGAATAGCCCTTCCTCGATATCCTTCTTGATTTCATAGCCCGAGGCTTCCTTGGTCGAAAGCACACCCAGGCACAGTGTTCTGACGTTCATAGACATTCCAGTTCACCATATGCCAAATCGATATATCGCGGGCAGACATATGTCATTCCGTCATAGAGTCAAGTCAAATTTGCTTGGCTTGTCACCTGCCGCCCGCCGGTCTATAGCCCGCATAAGCGCGGGCCAAAAAGCAACCGCGCCCGGCAGGAAGGCAACAAGAACAAGGGGGGCGCATGGAGTATTTTCTCCAGCAGCTCATTAACGGCGTAACACTCGGCTCCATCTACGGTCTGATCGCCATCGGTTACACGATGGTTTACGGCATTATCGGCATGATCAACTTCGCCCATGGCGATGTCTTCATGATCGGCGGTTTCGTCTCCTTGATCGCCATTGTCGCCCTGGGGTTGACCGGCGGCAGCGGCCTCGGCCTCATCATCCTGGCCCTGGCGCTGGTCATCATCATCGCCATGATCATCGCCGCGGCCTACAACTGGACCATCGAGCGCGTCGCCTATAGGCCGCTGCGCGGCTCCTTCCGCTTGGCGCCGCTCATCTCCGCCATCGGCATGTCGATCGTCCTGCAGGAATTCGTCCGCATCGCCCAGGATGGCCGCCCCAAGCCCTTGCAGCCCATCGTCACCGGCGGCCACGAACTGATGCACCGCGCCGCCGAACAGGGCGAATTCGTGGTCAGGCTTTCCAACATGCAGATCTTGATCATCCTGACCACCCTGATTCTCATGGCCGTCTTCACCGCCATCATCACCAAGACCCAGCTCGGCCGCGCCCAGCGCGCCTGCGAGCAGGACATGAAGATGGCCTCGCTGCTGGGGATCGACGTCGACCGCACCATTTCCATCACCTTCGTGATGGGAGCGGCGCTGGCCGCCGTCGCCGGCCTGATGTTCTTCCTCTATTACGGCGTCACCGATTTCTTCGTCGGCTTCCTCGCCGGCATCAAGGCCTTTACCGCCGCCGTGCTCGGCGGCATCGGCTCCATTCCCGGCGCCATGGTCGGCGGCATGATCATCGGCCTGATCGAGGTCTTCTGGTCGGCCTATTTCTCCATCGAGTACAAGGACGTGGCGGCCTTTGCCATGCTCGCCGTGGTGCTCATTTTCCTGCCGCAGGGCATCCTCGGCAAACCCGAAATCGAAAAAGTCTGATCGCCCATGGCCGCCGCTCCGCAATCGACTCATGTCGCGGCCGAAACCCGGCCGCTTGATGTGGGCCACATCGTCAAGGATCTGCTGCTCACCTCGATCCTCGCCTTCCTCATTCTCGGCCCCATCGTCGGCCTCAAGACCGTGGCGGTTACCGGCAGTCTGGCGCTGGTGCAGCGCTGGGGCGCGGTCGCGGGTCTCGTCGCCGTCATCGCCGCGGGCCGCCTCGTGCATCACCTCTATGTCTGGAACCGCCCAGGCTTGGCGGCGGCAAAACCGTCCTTCAGCCTGTCGCGGGCGCTTGAGCCTATCGCCAAATATCTCGGCCCCGGGCTTCTGCTCTTCGCCGTCCTGCTGCCCTGGCTCCCCTTCGCCGACCGCCGCGTCGTCGATCTCGGCATTTTGATGCTGACCTACATCATGCTCGGCTGGGGGCTGAACATCGTCGTCGGCCTCGCCGGCCTTCTCGATCTGGGTTATGTCGCCTTCTATGCGGTGGGCGCCTACAGCTATGCACTCCTCGCCACCACCTACCTGCCGCTATGGTTCGGCGACGGCATTATTCCCTGGGCCTTTTTCATTACCCTGCCGATCGCCGGCATTCTCTCGGCCTGCTGGGGCATCATCTTGGGCTTTCCGGTGCTGCGCCTGCGCGGCGACTATCTCGCCATCGTCACCCTGGCCTTCGGCGAGATCGTCCGGGTGATCCTCGTCAACTGGGCCGATTTCACCGGCGGCCCGGCTGGTATCGGCGGCATCCCAAGGCCGTCGTTCTTCGGTCTTCCCTTCATCGAGGGTCCCGGCGGTTTTGCCGATTTCTTCGGTCTTGAGCCCAAGGCCATCTACCGCATCATCTTTCTCTATTACGTGATATTGCTCCTGGCGCTTCTCACCAATTTCGTGACGCTGCGCCTGCGCCGGCTGCCCATGGGCCGCGCCTGGGAGGCGCTGCGCGAGGATGAGATCGCCTGCCGCTCGCTCGGCCTCAACACCACCAACACCAAGCTCACCGCCTTCGCCATGGGCGCCATGTTCGCCGGCTTCGCCGGCTCCTTCTTCGCCACGCGGCAGGGCTTCGT
>CAYOZR010000035.1:0-24104 GCA_964408555.1 uncultured Aestuariivirga sp. | reverse complement strand
TCGCGGCATAGCCCCAGGCGGGAAACCGGACGCCATAAATTGCCGCGATCGCGAGAAAGGCATAGGCTTGAAAAACCGACACCGATGCGCCGGCGATGAGTTTGGCGCCAAGCAGGAACCAGCGCGGCAAGGGGCTGGTCAGCAGCATGCGCATGGAACCCATCTCGCGGTCATAGACCATGGACAGCGAGCTTTGCATGCCGTTGAAGAGAAGCACCATGCCGGCAAGGCCCGGCACGATATAAACCTCGTAGACGACATAAGTCTCATAAGGCGGCGCAATGGACAGCCCGAGCACGGCGCGAAATCCCGCCGCGAAGACCAGGAGCCACAGCAGGGGCCGGACAAGGGCGGCAATGAACCTTTCGCGCTGCTGCAGGAAACGCAGCATTTCGCGGGCGGCAATGCCCAAGAGCGCGCGCATGGCATGGCCGGCTGTCATTGTACCACCTGTTCTCCCGCGATGACTTCCTCGAAGAGATTGCTTACGGAACCGGCGCCCGACGCCGCGACCAAATCGCCGGCCCGGCCGGCCCGCCTGATCTGTCCCCCGGCCAGGATGATGAGATCGTCGCCGTCCGCCACCTCATCGCTCAGATGGGTGGCCCAGAGAATTGCGATATTTTCTTCGGCGGCCAGGCGGTGCAGGAAGGCGACAAGATTGAGGCGGGTGGGAATATCGAGGCCAACGGTCGGCTCGTCGAGCAGCAGGAGCCTGGGCGCCGTCAGCAGAACGCGGGCGATCTCGACGCGGCGCCGGTGGCCGCCATTGAGCTGACGCACCTTGTGCTTGTCATGGCCGCCAAGACCCAGCCTGTCCAGCGCCGCCGCCAGGCGCTCCCGGGCGGTTTCGCGCGGAAGTCCGTGCAGAGCGGCATAATAGGATAGGTTCTGGGCAACGGTCAGATCGAGGTCCAGGGTCTGCTGCTGGAAGACGATGCCGAGCTTCGCAAGGATGTGATCGCCGGCCATCGCGAGATCCGCGCCGCAAAGCGTCATGCGACCCTCTTTGAGAGGCAGAAGCCTGGCAATAAGCGAGAACAGGGTAGTCTTGCCGGCGCCGTTGGGGCCCAGCAGCATGGTCACTCGGCCCGGCGCCACATCGCAACTCACATCCGACAGCGCTTTCCGGTCACCATAGCTGTGGCCGACACCGGAAACGTGCAACACCGGCTCTCCGCTCGGTTTCGAGTCTGCGGGGGGCTGGTCGGCTGTCACCTTATTCAACACCGTGTCCGGACAATGGGAGCGCGCGAGGTTCGCACGGGCGGCCTGACTTGCGCAAGGCAGCCTCGAGTTGGCTGGTTCACCCGGCCCAACCTCTCGAAAAGCTGGCAAATCGACATATTGTACGAAAATGGCATTGACGACGCCGCAGGTTCCCATAAATTGATAATATAGCGTCAAGGTGCGCTCAAGAAACACCAGAGGAGGAACGCATGAGCTGGAAGAAACCAAAGGTAACGGAAGTCTGCGTCGGCATGGAAATCAACGACTATTTCCCAGCCGAGTTCTGAGACATATCGGTTTTAGCAGGCCAACACATTGAATTCACACGAGTTGTTGTGTGAAAATTGTAGTGCTTGGCTGTGCGGCAGGCGGCGGTTCCCCGCAATGGAATTGTCGTTGCGGTGTTTGTGTCCTCGCTTGGTCCGGCGATTCCCGCGTGAAGCGCCGGACCCAAGCGAGTCTTGCTGTTTCCGCCAATGGCAAGAACTGGTGCCTCTTGAACTGCGCTCCAGATATTCGAGAGCAGATTGGTTTTGTTGACGCTCTACGCCCCCGCGATTCGCTCAGGGGTAGTCCGGTGAGCGATGTGGTTTTGACCAACGCGGATATCGATCATATCGGCGGCTTGCTGTCGCTGCGCGAAGCTCATCGCTTCACCATTCATGCCACCGAGGACACGCTCAATGTCCTAAATCTGAACCCGGTTTTCGACGTTCTGGCGGCGAGCACGGTGGCCCGGCGCCGGCTGGCGATCGGCGTGAAACAGCCGATATCCGGGGACTTGACGGTTGAATGCTTCATGGTGCCCGGGAAACTGCCGCTTTATCTCGAAGGCGAGGCGCCCGACACCAAGCTCAAATCCGGCAATACGGTCGGAGTGGAGGTCTGTTCGGGCGGCAGGAGCTTCTACTATATTCCAGGATGCGCCGAACTCGACGCAGAAACCCGGGCGCGGATAACGAACGCGGCGGTGGTGTTTTTCGACGGGACTCTTTGGTCCGACGATGAGATGATCGCTTCCGGCACGGGCCAGAAGACCGGACGCCGGATGGGGCACATGCCGGTGGGCGGGGCGGATGGTTCCCTTGCCGCACTCAAGGAGTTAGGCGTCAAGAGACTGGTCTATACGCACATGAACAACACAAATCCCATACTCATCGAAGGCTCGGCGCAACACCGGGCGGTTGTCGCGGCGGGCGCGGAGACCGGCTACGACGGCATGGAGATCATACTGTGATAGAGCGGCTTTCGCCGGGGGATCTCGAGGCGCGGCTCAGGGCGATCGGCGCCGAGCGCTATCACAACAAGCACCCGTTTCATGCGTTGATGAATTCAGGCGGCTTGAGCAAGGGCCAGCTACAGGCCTGGGCGTTGAACCGCTATTATTATCAGGCGATCATTCCGATCAAGGATTCGGTGATCCTGTCGCGCATGACCGATCCCGCCATGCGGCGCGCCTGGCGCCAGCGCATCATCGATCATGACGGCGACAACGATCAGGAAGGCGGCATCGCCCGCTGGTTTGCCCTGGCCGAGGGGCTCGGCCTCGATCGCGCCTATGTCGCCTCGCTCAACGGAATCCTGCCGGCCACCCGCTTCGCCGTCGAGGCCTATGTGCATTTCGTGCGGGAGAAATCGCTTGTCGAAGCCATCGCCTCGTCGCTGACCGAAATGTTCTCGCCGGCAACCATCAGCGTCCGGGTCGCGGGCATGCTGAAAAACTACGACTACATCACGCCCAAGGTCCTCGCCTATTTCGAGAAGCGCCTGACGCAGGCGCCACGCGATGCGAGTTTCGCCCTCGACTACGTCAGGCGCGAGGCGAAGACGCCGGAGCAACAGCAAGCGGCGCTCAATGCACTCACCTTCAAGTGCGACATGCTGTGGTCCATGCTGGATGCCCTGCATTTCGCCTATGTGACGCCGGGTCTCATTCCGCCGGGCGCGTTTGTGCCGGGAAAACCCTAGTGACCGTCATCGACGATACGGCCGTTCCGCGCATTCCGCGCGGCGTGCGGCTGTCGCAGGACCGCGTCAGGACCCGCTGGGTTCTGTTGGCGCCGGAGCGCATTCTCGAATTGGACGAGATCGCCCAGGCGGTTCTGGTTCTGTGCGACGGGGTGCGCGACGTGCGCGGCATCAGCGACGAACTGGCCAAGACCTATCGCGCCGAAACTCCCGAGATCATGGCCGATGTGAAGGAGATGCTGGGCGATCTTGCCGCCAAGCATTTTGTGGTTCTATGACCATCCCCGCGCCGATCGGACTTCTGGCGGAGCTCACGCACCGCTGCCCGCTGCAATGCCCCTATTGCTCCAACCCGCTGGAGCTCGACCGCAAATCGGGCGAGCTGGATACGCGAACATGGCAGCGGGTGTTCAGCGAGGCGGCGGCATTGGGAATTCTCCAGGTGCATCTTTCTGGCGGCGAGCCGACGGCCCGGCCCGATCTTGCCGAAATCGTCGCCCATTGCCGGTCGGAGAACCTTTATACCAATCTCATCACGTCGGGCGTGCTGCTCGGCGAAAAGGGATTGCAGGCGCTTTTCGACGCGGGGCTCGATCATGTACAGCTGTCGTTCCAGGACGTGGAGGCGGCCAATGCGGACCGGATCGGCGGCTACAGGGGCGGACACGAAAAGAAGCTCAGGCTGGCGGCACAAGTGGTAGCCCTCGGGCTGCCGCTGACGGTCAATGCGGTGATCCACCGGCAGAATATCGGCAGCACCGAGAAGTTCGTGGAATTCGCCGTGCAGCTCGGCGCCAGGCGGGTCGAAATCGCCCACACTCAATATTACGGCTGGGCGCTCGCCAACCGGGACGCGCTGATGCCCACCCATCGGCAGGCGCTGGACGCGGTCGAATTGCTCGAAGACCTGCGCCGGCGCCATGACGGCATCATCGTGATCGATGCGGTCGTGCCCGACTATTATGCGCGGTTTCCCAAGGCCTGCGTGGGCGGATGGGGGCGGCGGGTGATCAATGTCACGCCTAGGGGCAAGGTTCTGCCCTGCCACGCGGCGGAGACCATTCCGGACCTGATTTTCGACAGTGTGAAGGACAAGGCGCTGCAAGACATCTGGCTCAACTCCCAGGCCTTCAATGCCTATCGCGGCACCAAGTGGATGCCGGAGCCCTGCCAATCCTGCGAGCGCAAGGACATCGACTGGGGCGGCTGCCGCTGCCAGGCGATGGCTTTGACCGGCAAAGCTGAAAACGCCGACCCGGCCTGTTCCCTGTCGGCGTTCAACAGCCGCATGCGCGCCATTGCCGGGCAAGCGGCGATGACGCCGGCACCCGATTTCCGCTATCGTCGGTTTGACGGGTAGTTCCCGGCCGAAACCACGATCCGCACCCGCCTGCCATCTTCCGCGGCTCCCCTGTTGGGGCCGGGCAGCATGGTCAGCGCCACCTCGGAACTTACATCCGGCAGAGCCTTTCAATCACCATAGCTGTGGCCGACGCCGGAAACCCGCGATACCGGCTCGTCGCACGCGTTGGAATTCGGAGAGTGCTGGTCAGCCGTCACTTTGGTCATGCGCCATGGTCGAGGACGGCAAGGCTCGCCGTCCTGATTGCTTCCGATAATTCCGCGGCAAGAGCCTTGGTGCGCGCCGGTGGTGGAATCGTCAGGTCCCGATTCAGTGACAATGTTGCTGGACGGCGGGCAAGCACCAGAACCTTGTCGGCCAGGGCCAACACATCTGCCGGGTCATGGGTAATGATCAGCGCCGTCGTTCCCTCGCGCCGGCAAAGACCGCCAACCAATTCACGCATGGTGGTTGCGGTCGTTTCATCGAGCGAGGAAAAGGGCTCGTCCAACAGCAAGAGTTCCGGCGTCACGGCGAGGGCCCGGGCGAAGGCGACGCGCCGCGCCATGCCAAGCGACAGCTGGCGCGGAAAGAAACCGATGGCCTCCGCCACACCGACGGCCGCCAGCAGGTTTTCCGCCTTCCGGACGTCGTTGTCGCAAACCAGTGCAACATTCTGGCTGGCGGTCAGCCAAGGAAACAGGCGCGGCTCCTGGAACACCACTCCCAGCCGCTCCGGCCCCCGGGCCGCACCTTCATACACGGTGTCGAGCCCGGCGATGATCCTCAACAACGTGGTTTTGCCCACGCCCGATGGCCCAAGCAGGGCGGTGATTCCGCCGGCGGGCAGATCGAATGCGATATTGTGCAGGATTTCAGTTTCGCCATAGCGCTTGGATTTGACATGAAAGCGCATGTCAGGTCTCTCCGCGCCAGGTCCGGGCGCGCAATTCCCAGGGTTTCACCAAGACCGATTCAATCAGCGACACGATAGCCATGAAACTCAGGGCATAGACGATGATCTGGGTGAGGTCGAAGAGCTGGAAGTAGAGATTGATCTGGAATCCGACGCCATTGCTGCGGCCAAGAAGCTCAACCACCAGCACGATTTTCCAAATCAGTGCCAGTCCGGAACGGACGGTTGCGGCAAAATATGGCTCCAGTTGCGGCCAGATGACGGCCGTCAGCCGCTTGGTCCACGGAAAACGAAACACCCGGGCGACGTCGTCAAGCGCCGGGTCCAGCGCCTTTGCCCCTTCCCGGATGGTGACGGCGACATTGGGAATCTTGTTGATGGCGACGGCCGTGATCGCTGCCACCTCATTGATGCCTATCCAGAGATAACAAAATACAATGGTCACGAGGGCCGGAATATTGAGCGCCAGAATCAGCCATGGATCGAAAAACCGGTTGGCGCGCGGGCTGCGTCCAAGAGCAAGGCCGATTGCAGTGCCGAGCGCCATAGCAATGACAAACGCACCAGCGACACGCGCCAGCGTGGCAAGCAGATGACGGACCAGCGTGCCAGATGTGAGATCATCCACGAACACCGGCCAGACCGCCCCAGGCCCGGGAAGATAGCGGCTCTGGGCCAGAGCGGCGGCAAGGGCCCACAACAGTAGCAGGACAACGAACGATGCGGCTTTCCACGCCGTCCCGGCTGGGCTCATTCCGCTTCCGAGTCTGCGAATGTTCCGGGCGCCAGGACCGGGCTGTCACCTACGAGGTCCTTGCCGCCGATTGAGGCGAGGACCGAAAACAGTTGTGCAGCGGTCTCGACGTTGACCGGTTTTTCAGCCGGAATGCCAGCCCGAAATCCAGCCTTCAGGGCTTCGAATTCCCGGTCGTCGTTGACGTTCATCGCTGGGCGAAGTCTGTCCCAGACCGCGTTGTCGGATGCAAGCAGTGTCTTGGCGTCCCGCGAGGCGGCGGCGAGTGCTTCGGCTGCGTTCGCATGCGCGGCCGACCAGGCAGCTGAATAGACATAGCCGAGCAGCGGTGTCTCCGTGTCGAGGCCAAGGGCCTGGGCGGCGTCCGCCACGGTGGTAATCTCACGCCCGCCACGCGCCTTCAGCTTTGCTGCAAAGTGCCAAAAGGTAATCACCGCATCAATTTCGCCGGTTTCGAGCTTTTCGCTTAGCAGCGGCGGGGCCGCGAAGACCGGCTCCGCCTGTGTGGCGAGATCAAAGTCGAACTGCTTGCGCGACAACGCCTGGAAAAGTACCCAGCTCTTGTCTGTCGGACCGCCGGCGATGCCGATCTTCTTGCCCTTCAGGTCGGCCAGCGAGCGGAGTTGTGAATCGCCCTTGACGACGATGCCGCCGACTTGCCGCGAGTAGGGCGAGAAGGTGTAGTCGGAGCCGCTGGTGCGCTGGCGCGACACCCAAATCCAGTCGGTTACGATCACATCGGCTTCGCCGCCCATCAACATGATATCGGCGCCTTGCTTGCCGGCGACGGGAACCAGCGTGAGATCGATGCCGTATTTCTTGTCAAGGCCATAGTGGAGAATGGTATCGATCTCCCACGCTACGGTTCCCGTCTTCAGCGTGGCAATTCGAACTGCTTCATTGGCCTGCGCGGATACCGCCATGACGAGAGTCACGCAGATCGCCACAAGAAACTTGATGAGACGAATTGTCATAGGCGTCTTCCCACAATCATACATTCTCAATTTTATCAGCTTACACCATGGCTGTATGCTGTCTATTGGATCAAAGCACTATCTCCGCGCGTCTTGTATTGCGCTGCGGAAACCACTCCGCAGAAGCGAACGGCGGCAATGCCTGAATTCCGCTATCGCCGGTTTGACGGACAGTGCTCAGCCGAAAGTACGATCCGCACCAGTCTGCCATCTTTCGCGGCTCCCCCAGTCACCGTGCCGATGGCGGCGGCCTCCGGCGCCGGGCCGGAGCGTAGCTCGGCGATGCAGCGTTCAGCGGCCCTGGCCGGCACGCCCGCCAGAAGGCCGCCGGCGGTTTGCGGATCGAACAAAAAGGCGAACTGGTCATCGCCCACTTCCGGACCCGCTTCGATCCGGCTCTTCAGGGCCAGGTTCTCGGACAACAGGTTCGGGGTGGGGCCCGCGCTTGCCAGTTCCCGCGCCTGGGGATAGGCGGGAACGTCATTGGCGGCGATCATCGCTCGGCGGCCGGATTGTTCAAGCATTTCGATCAGATGGCCGAGCAGGCCGAAACCCGTTACATCAGTCATGGCGGTGGCGCCGTGGGCCATTAGGATGCGCGCCACCTCGCGGTTCGATTGACCCATGGCGGCGAGTGCCGAAGCAATCGCAGCAGCTGCGGCTTTGCCACGCATCTCGGCGGCAAACAGCAAGCCGGTTCCCAAGGGCTTGGTTAAGATCAAGGTGTTGCCAGCACGCAGCCCTGCCTTGCGGCGTATTGTATGGCGCCTGACCGAACCCGACACGGTAAATCCGGCGGCAAGTCCCGCGCCTTCGCTCGAATGGCCGCCGACCAGTTCGACGCTTGCCTCGTCAAAGGCTGTTTTCGCGCCGGCGAGAAGCTGGAATAGATCTTCCTCCACCAGACGAGGACGTGCGTGGGGGACGACGGCGATCGCCAATGCGTGGGTGGGCGTGCCGCCCATGGCGTAAATGTCGTTCAGCGCGTGGTTGGCGGCAATTGCTCCGAAGACATAGGGGTCGGGCCAGAAGGCGCGGAAGAAATCCACCGTTTCGAGGCGCAGCTTACCGCCGGGCGCTGCAATGATTGCCGCGTCGTCGCGCTGACCCGCGCCGGGATCGAGCCGTCCCAGGGCTCTGGCAAGCGTGACCGGACCCACCTTTGCCGCACAACCGCCGCAGCGCATGGGCTCCTGCTCCCCGCCGCCTTGTCCCGCCATCTCCGGAAGCTCGTTGAACTTGCGCATGAAGCGGCGGTCGATCCAATCCTTCCATGTCCAAACCCAGTCGCCGCTCAGCGAAAAGGGGCCGCGCGCCGCGATGGCATGCTGGCGACCGGTCGACAGCAGCATGAGATATCGCCGCTGCGGGGTGAAGGGCACGGCGGGGCGGCCCTCGGCGCGGGCGCGCAAATTCCCGGTCAAGGGCGGACCGTGCCGCACGGCAAAAACCCCGGACTTCTCGCGTCGATATTCGAGAACGCCGGCGCAATCCCCGGCGGCGAAGATGTCGTCGTCGTCCAGCACCTGCAGGGTCGGGCGCACCGCCACGAAGCCGTCCGCATCGGTCTTGAGGCCGCAGTTCCCAAGCCAGGCCGCGGGGGCGGCACCGGTCGTCACCAGCGTGGCATCGGCAGCGATCCGGCGGCCGCTGGCGAGCGTCACATGATTTTCTCCGATCTCGGCGGCGGGATCGTTCTCGATTAGGACGATGGCGGCGCGTTCCAGCGACTGCAACGCCAGTCGGCGGGCCCGCGCATTGACATTCGGAAGAAGACCGCCGCTGCCGATCAGCGTTATGCGAATCTTGCCGGCCCGATCGGCAAAACGATGCCGGAAGGCATGGGCGAGTTCGAACCCCGCCGCACCCGCACCCACGACGGTAATGCAACGTTCACCGTCGGGCGATGCCAGTAATTCATCGATCTTGCGCAATCTTGGCATGAGGCTGGAGATCGGCTTGACCGCGATGCCGTGTTCCGCCGCGCCCTTGATCGCCGCAAGGGCCGGCGTGATGCCGGTATCGATCGACAGGAGGTCGAAAGCCATGGGCGGGCGTCCATCCAGCAAGACGCGGCGCTGGTTCCGGTCGATGCCGGTTGCCGATCCGTGAATGAGGCGCGCATTGGCAAAGCGCGCCAGCCGCACCAGATCGATGTGGCAATCGCCATGCGCATAGTGGCCGGCGATGAGACCCGGCAGCATGCCCGAATAGGGGGCCTCCAGTTCCTTGGCGATGAGGGTGAGTCGCACGCCGGGCTCGGGATTCATGCCGAAGGAGCGCAGCACCGAGACATGGGCATGTCCGCCGCCAACCAGAACCAGATCGAGACGTGGTAGAAGCCCCTTCATTGCCGGGTCCTGACGCCTGCGGGCATGGTTTCCTCGACCTTCATGCGGCGACCCCAGACATCGAAAAAATGCCCATCGTTGATGTGGATAGGGTCGTCGCCGATGCGGGCCTCGGCGTCGCGCAATCTGACCCTCGCCAGCATGTCGGGAATAGGCCCCTTGCCCGCTTCGGTCTCGGCGAACAGCACCACGCCGTCCCATTCGCGGCCAGATTTGGCCATGAGGCCGGAAAATTCCGGCCAACTCAATTCGTCGCCGATCAAATGAACATAAGTCGAGGATACGGGCGTCACCGTGTCGCCGCCGATCTGAACCAGCACGATAAGAGCGGTGAAGCCGCCGGTCTCGCGATAGGCGGATTTGAGCCAGGACTCGAAATTCAACAACTCAGAAGTCGACAAGCGGCATCTCCGGTATCTCGTGGTCGAGAAGCGCCAGGAAAGCCGCGCCGGTTTCTTTCTCGTACCATGTCTCGAATTCCGCCAACGCCGCCGCAATGGTTGGGCGGGCTTTCTTCTTCTTGGCATCCGCGACGGCGGCGCTGGCGTGGATGACCGAAGCCAGTTTCCTGAACTCCGCGACGATTTTTTCCTTGGCCGGCGTGAGGTCGTGCCAGCCAAGCTCCGTCCTCAGGCAATCGACCTGGGCGGCAATGGCGGCTTCGTCGCTGCCGCCGCAGGCGGCCTTGACCAGTTCGCGGACCAACCCCAGCCGGCGGAAGGCAAACTCACGGGCGCGCTTGCGGCGGGCAAGTTCGATTTCGAACTGCTTGGCATAATCGGCCTCGGCCCGGTGTGCTGCCTCCGCTGCCAGTTCGAAGGGTTCGATCAGCTTGTCGAGTTCGTCATGCATCGGTGGCTCCTGGAAAGAGTGGCGGAAGAGAGTGGGAGTCGAACCCACCTAGGACCGTCTCGCGGCCCCACCCGGATTTGAAGTCCGGACGCCCCACCGGGAACGAATCTCTTCCATGAGAAGTGGCGATCATAGCAGATTGGTCTTGTGAGGGTTAAGGCGGCGCCAATCGCCGCGCCGCATGGTGAAGCCTTGCTTGTCGAAATATTCGAGTATCTGGATCGCGACTTTGCGGCCGGCGCCGATACGGTCGCGGAAGGCGATGACGTTGAACTTACCCTGTTCCGAAGCAGCCGCAAGCTCCCGTGCCGCGGCGGCGAGATCGCTTGTGGCGGCACGCAGGAAGAAATGATCGTGGGCGATTTCGTCGACGTCGCCGCGGCGGGCGGCAAGCTTGAACAGGCGCCGGATGGAGGTTTCGGCAATGCCGGTGGCATGGGCAATGTCGCGCACCCGCGGCGGGCAGAAGCGGTATTGACCATTGAGCGACGGCCCGATCGAAGCCCAAATGCGCTCCTCGTCGGCGGAAAGCCTGACCACATGCGAAGGCTTGCGAACCCAGGCGCGATCAAGTGCCACCTCGGCCCCGGCCGCGAGCTTTTCCAGGACGGCCGCAAAGACCGGGGCGGGAAGCCGCGGCACGAGACCGAGGCGCAGCCGTTCGATACCGAGGCCGGCCACATCCGGATTGGACAGGTGAAACTCGTCAAGATGGGCGAGCAGCCGCCGCCGGTAGTCCAGCCATCTCTGCGGCAGCATTCCGGCGCCGCCCAGTTTGACGATGCCGAGGCCGGCAACGATCTCTTGAGCGGCACTTGCCGATGTGCCGCGATCGCGAAAGAAGGCTTCAAGCTCGATCCAGCCGCGCTCGCAGCCAAGGAAGCCGGCAAGCGCGGCGGCGGTATCTTCGGCGGCAAGAGCCTCGAGTTCGGCGATGCGTTCGGGCGTGCGGCGCTTGCGTTCGGGGGCGCGCAAATCGTGGATGACGCCGCCGCCAAGGGTGCGGCTTGCCGACCAATCGCGCAGGATGAAGCGGTCGCCCGCCATGGCGAGGATCGGCGCGTCGAGAACCAGTTGCGCGAAGCCCGATTGGCCGGGGGCCAAGGGCCGATCGCCGAGTGTCACCACATGGGCGCCGGTCTCGGCGGCACCGTGATGAAAGCGTAGCGGCTGCCATTGGCCGAGAGTCTTGCGCTCGGAGGCAAGCAATTGCACGGTAACATCGATGCGCGAAGCCGGCGCATGCAGGATGGGATCGACCAGGGACTGGCCGCGGGTGACGGAAGACTTGGAAATATCCGGCCCGGCAATGGCAAGGGCGCAGCGCTCTCCGGCGCGGCCCTCCTCCGCTTCCCGATTCTGGGCGTGGATCGAGCGGACGCGGGCTTCAAGACCCGACGGCGAGATCAGCAACCGGTCGCCGATGCGCACGGTGCCCGAGACCACAGTGCCGGTCACCACGGTTCCAGCACCCGGCAGATTGAAGCTTCTGTCGATGTCGAGCCGGAAACGGTTCCGGGTGCTGCGCGCGGCCGGCGCGGCGCGCGCCCGGTCGAGAGCGGCGACGAGGTGTTGCAATCCCGCGCCCGTCTGGGCGGAGACGGGAATGATGGCCGCATCAGCCAAGGCGGTTCCCGCCAGAAGCGAACGGATTTCCGCACTCACCTCGCGGTGGCGGTCTTGATCGGCGAGATCGGCCTTGGTCAAGGCGATGATGCCGCGCCCGAGGCCGAGCAGATCGAGGATCGCCAGATGCTCGCGGGTCTGCGGCATGACGCCGTCATCGGCCGCCACGACCAGCAGCACGAAGTCGATACCCGTGGCGCCCGCCAGCATGTTGTGGATCAGGGCCTCGTGACCCGGCACATCGACGAAGCCGACGATATCGCCGCCGGGGCGGGGCCAGTAAGCATAGCCCAGATCGATGGTGATGCCGCGCCGCTTCTCTTCCTTGAGGCGGTCGGGATCGGTTCCGGTCAGGGCCCTGACAAGACTCGATTTGCCATGGTCGATGTGGCCGGCGGTTCCGACGATCACGTCAGCGGTTCCATTGCGAGCGTCTCGGCGCGGGCGATGTCGCCTGGCTCCATGTCGCGCTTGGCGGAATTGTAATAGTTCTCGGCCAGGAGGCTACCGCCCATTTTGGCGCGGATGAGCCAGGCGAGCGACTGCACCATGTCACGGGGAACGCCGGCGCCGAGCTGATGGGCGGCCCCCAGCATGGCCTGGCTGTCGGCATCGCCCCGGCGGGCCGCCTGCAGCCACCATTCGGCGGCGGCCTTCGGATCGCGGCCAATGCCAAGGGCATTGTGGTAGAGCATGCCGATGCGCGTCATCGCCGAGGTAACGCCCTGCTCCGCCGCGGCCTTAGCCCAGGTCATGGCTTCCTGGTAATCGTGCGCCAGGTTTTCGCTGTCGGCCAGCATCCAGGAGAGCATCTCCTGGGCTTCGGCATCGCCCTGCTCCGCCGCCAGGCGGTAGAGACGTTGGGCCTCCAGTTCGTCCGGCTCGACGCCCTCGCCCTTGAAGTAGGCGGCGGCGAGATTTCGTCGCGCCACCCTGTCGCCGTTTCCGGCGGCCGCCGTCAACCACTTGATGCCGGTGGCCCGATCGCGTTCGACGCCGAGACCATTGAGCAGACAGGCGCCGATATTGTTCTGGGCGCGCGCCACGCCGGCATGGGCCAAGGGCAGCCAGATGGAAATCGCCGCGGCGTGATCGGCGGCATCGAAGGCGCGCCGGGCCTCTTCCATGCGCCCGGCGATATCGGCCTTCGCGTCTTTCCTGAACCAGCGCTGCTTCATCGCGGCGGCCCGGCGGCGTTCAACATGGCAAGCTGGGCGGTGAACTTCGCTTCATCGTCGAGACAGCGCAAATCGAAAATCAGACTGTCGTTACTTATGTGGCCGACAACGGGAATAGGAAGCCGGCGGAATGCGGCGGCGAGCTGCGCCAGCTTGCGGCCGGCGGTCTTGCGGTCGATGGGTGTCATGGCGAGGCCAACACTCTTGATGGTTTCGAGCGGCAGCGCGCCGGAGCCGATCTGGCTGCCGCAGTCCACTGCTTCGACGCGCCAGTCCGGCCCCAAGGCCGCGGTCAGGGATGTTCGAATCCTTCCGGCAAGTTCCGACAATTCGCCAAGCGGCCGGGTGAAGAAGGCCAGGGTGGGCAGATTAGCGGCCAGCTTCTCCGGATGTTTGTAAAGCTGCAAGGTGGCTTCGAGGGCGGCAAGCCGCAACTTGTCGAGGCGAAGAGCGCGTTTCAGCGGATTCCTGGCGCAGGCCCGGACCAAATCCCGGCGCCCGGCGACAACGCCGGCTTGCGGTCCGCCGAGAAGCTTGTCGCCCGAGAAGGTGACGATGTCGGCGCCGTCGGCGAGTGCTTCCTGGACGGTGCGCTCCCGCCGCAGCCCGAATTCCGCCAGATCGACGAGCGTGCCGGACCCGAGATCGTCGACCAGCGGCACGGAAGCGGCGCGCGCCATGCCTGAGAGTTCCCTCGCGGGGACTTCCTTGGTGAAGCCCTGGATCATGTAGTTGGAGGTGTGAACCTTCAGGATCAGTCCGGTCTTGGGGCCGAGTGCCGCTTCATAGTCCTTGGCGTGGGTGCGGTTGGTGGTGCCGACTTCGACGAGCTTGGCGCCGGCCCGCGCCATGATTTCCGGCAGGCGGAAGGCGCCGCCGATTTCGATCAATTCGCCGCGCGAGACGATGGCCTCGCGGCCCTTGCAGAGCGAATTGAGCACCAGCAGGACGGCGGCGGCATTGTTGTTGACGAGGCAGGCATCCTCGGCACCCGTGAGATCGCCGAGCAGATCGCGCACGGCATCGTCGCGCTCGCCGCGGCCGCCGCCGTCGAGATCGAATTCGAGGGTGGCCGGATAGCGCATGGCCCCGATCGCCGCTTCGACGGCGCGCTCGGCCAGAACGGCGCGGCCGAGGTTGGTGTGCAGAATTGTGCCGGAGAGATTGAAGACCCGGCGCAGCTTGGGCTCGTCCGCTTGGGCCAGCCGCGCGAGACTCGCGGCGGCGGCTTGTTCGGCCGCAACGGGCGCAAAGCCGGGCCTAGCGATTGCGGCGCGCCAATCTTCCAGCGTGCGGCGCACGGCATCGCGGGCGGCGGTGTGGCCGTGACGGCCAACCGCCTCCTGTCCGGTCTTGCTCGACAGGACGTCGTCAACGGATGGCAGCGGACTTCGGCCCTTGGTCATCGCGTCAGTTCAGCAGAAAATGCAGCAGGTGATCAATAGCCGAGCAGGAAGGGGTTGGCCGAGCCGCGGCGGAAGCCTGCCTCGCGCAGGAGCAGATCGAGACCCAGGGAGGCCACATCGTCGGCCACCGGATCGAGACCTGCATCCCTGTCCTGATGGAAAATCTTCACATAACTCAAGCAGCTGTCGCAGGTCTCGGCCTTGATGGTGTCGGAGACGCCTTCGATGTTGTGGTAGGCGACACCCTTGTCGCCGCCGCACATGACGCAGCGGATGCGCGAGACGTTCCACCGGGCGCCGCACAGGGAGCAGCAGCAATAGCGGTGGCCGCTGACCTTGGGCAGTTCGACGATGACGCTGGCCACCGGGCTTCCGCCGCAGGCGGGGCAGGCGCCGGGCGCCACTTCGGTCAGACGCCTGGCATCGAGCTGGGCGGCGAGACGGGAGAAATGCACCTGCACGGCGGCGGCGGCGAGCACGTGGCCGGCGATTTCATCGGCCGGAATTTCCGCCATCAATATGGCCCGCATCATGCCGCACCGGCCGTCGCCGTCCTTGTCCATGATATCGCGCAGCGCGGCGCGGGCAGGTTCGGGCATTTCGGTATCTTGCAAGAGCCCGGCGATGCGCAGCAGGGTTTGCGAAGCCGTCGCATCGGGCTCGAAAAATCCTATGGAGATGGGCGGCATGCCATGCCCATAGGCTGTTTCAATTTCGGCGGCGGGCGGCAAGACGGCCGGCGGCAGTCCTTCCTGGCAGTCGTGCTGGGCTTGGCTCAGGGCGGCGAGAAAGCGCAAATAGGGCTCAAGCTGATGGCCCGGGGCCAGGACGGCGAAACGCCGGGCATGACGCTCGAACCGCGTCCGGGGGTCGGCCAGAATTGCAAAGGGCGGCTTGGCAACTTCGCCGGAGGCGATCACCTCCGGCGACACGGTCTTAGGGCCAGACATTGGGTTCGGGTTTCCTGCCGCGGCTATCTGGCGGCCGGCTTCGTTTCGTGCTCCTTGGCGACTTCATCGCGCAACCATTTGCGATGGTGGCGCCAGGCCCAGCCGCCGGAAACATTGCCGCGCATCATGCCGCGCACCGTGCCCTTGACCCAGATCGCCGCATAGACATGGACGATCCAGACCAGGATGGCGGTGACGGCGGCAAGGGAGTGAATCAGGGCCGACCAGCGCTTCAGCTCGATGGTGAAAGCGTCGCCGAAATAGATTTCCCAGAGGCCCAACCCCGACACCATCAGGATCACGATCAGGATGGACTGAAGCCAGAACACCAGTTTCTGGCCGGCATTATATTTGCCGAGTTCCGGCAGGTCTTCCTCGCGCCCGGCCAGCACACTGCGCAGCCGGCTCAGCCAGATGTTGTCGTTGCGCCCCCAAAGATTGAGCCGGAAGAAGCGGATGAAAAGGCCCAGGAAACTCGCCGCCAGCACCACGCCGAACCAGGGATGGATGGCCCTGACATTTTCGCCGCCGCCGAACAGTTCGCTGAGGAAGAACAGGCTCGGGTGAAACAGCGACAGTCCGCTCAACGCCAGAAGAATGAGACTTCCGGCGGTGATCCAGTGATTGACGCGCGCCAGCGGCGTGTACCGCGACACGGAATAGGATTCGTCGGATTTCGAAGCCATCTGCACCACCTCCCTTATTTTTCTAGCGGGCGCTTCATGCTGTGCCGGTCCGGATCGGGCCGGAGCGCGCTTGGCGGGCGCTCCGGCCGATCTCTTCTTGCCTGCCAGCGGACGTTTCACCTAGGAATCCCGCCGCAGTCGGTCGGCGTTGTCCTCGTCCTCGCCGCTCACCCGGTTCGGGCCGTTCAACACGTAATGGAAGAAGCCAAGGACCGCGAAGGCGCCGATCGACGCCAGGCCGGCATATTTGGTGACACCTTTCCACGCCTCGACCACCGGGCTGATCTTGGGATTGTTGGGAAGGTTCGAGTAGATTTCCGGCTTGTTGGCGTGATGCAGCACATACATGACGTGGGTGCCGCCGACGCCCGGCGGATCGTAGAGACCCGCATTGGCAAAACCGCGCGACTTCAGGTCGACGATCCGTTCCAGGGCGAGATCGATCATGTCCTCCTTGGACCCGAACGAAATCGCCTGGGTCGGACAGGCCTTGGCGCAGGCCGGCGCCTGCCCGACCGACACGCGGTCGACGCAGAGCGAGCACTTGTAGGCCTTGTGGTCGGCAGCCGAGATGCGCGGAATGTTGAAGGGGCAGCCCTTCACGCAATAGCCGCAGCCGATGCAGTTTTCCGAGATGAAGTCGACGATGCCGTTGGCGTACTGGATGATGGCGCCGGGGGCCGGACAGGCCTTGAGGCAGCCCGGATCCTCGCAATGCATGCAGCCGTCCTTGCGGATCAGCCATTCGAGATTGTTGGTCTCGGGGTTGATCCACTCGCTGAACCGCATCAGCGTCCAGCTGGCCGGCGAAAGATCGTGCGGATTGTCGTAGACGCCGGTGTTGACGCCCACTTCCTCGCGCAGATCGTTCCATTCGAGACAGGCCGACTGGCAGGCCTTGCAGCCGATGCACTTCGACACGTCGATGAGCTTCGCCACTTCGAGGGTTTCGCGCACGGAGGGCGGCGGCGAGGTCGATGCCGAGCGCCGCTTGAGATCGAGGGATTGCAGCGATGCCATGACTGTTCTCCCTAAACCGATGCCGCGATGGGTTCGATATTGACGAGAAACGCCTTGTACTCGGGCGTTTGCACGTTGGCGTCGCCGACGAAGGGGGTCAGCACATTGACGCCGAAGCCCTTCTTTGCCTCACCGGTAAAGCCCCAATGGATGGGGATGCCGACCGTGTGGACGGTCTTGCCGTCGATGGTGAGCGTCGGAATGCGTTTGGTCACCACCGCCTTGGCCTTGATCGAACCGCGATTCGACGAGACCTGAACCATGCCGCCATTGGCAATGCCCTTCTCCTTGGCCAGATCTTCGGAAATTTCCACGAAGAGTTCGGGCTGCAGGATGGCATTGATCCGGGCGTGCTTGCTCCAATAGTGGAAGTGCTCGGTCAGCCGGTAGGTCGTCGCCACATAGGGGAAGGCATCGGCCTTGCCCATGGCCTCGCCGTCGCCCTTGAACAGGCGGGCGACGGGGTTCGATATCGTCTTCTCGTGCAGCACATTGGTGACCGGCGTCTCGAAGGGCTCATAGTGCTCGGGGAACGGACCATCCGCCATGCCCTTGCGCACCCAGAGCTTGCCCACGCCCTCCGCATTCATGATGAAGGGGCCGGCATTCTTTTCCGGTGCCAGCGTCGCCGGGAAGTCCGGCACGTCGGGACTTACCCATTTCGCGCCGTTCCACTCGACATATTTCTTACGTGTACTCCAAGCCTTGCCTGCCGGGTCGGCCGAGGCGCGATTGTAGAGAATGCGCCGGTTGGCGGGCCAGGAAAAACCCCATTTCGGATAGACGCCGAGACCTGAGGGATCGGCGGTCTCGCGCCGCGCCGTCATGTTGCCCGCCTCGGTATAGACGCCGGAATAGATCCAGCATCCGCCCGTGGTCGAGCCGTCGTCGCGCATTTGCGCGAAGCCGTCGAGCTGCTCGCCCGCTTTCTTGACGAATTTGGTCGCATCCGCCGGATCGGGCAGATCGACCAGGGCCCGCCCGTTGATCTCGCGCAGGAGTTCGTCCGGGCTGGGGTTGGCGGGCTGTATGTAGCTCCAATCCGTGTAGTAGATCGGATCGGGCCTTGAGCCGCCTTCGGCCTTGTAGAGGGCTTTGATGCGCAGGAACAGCTCGGCCATGATGGCCGCGTCGCCGCGCGCTTCGCCCGGCGGGTCGGCGGCCTTCCAGTGCCACTGAATGGTGCGGCCGGAATTGGTGAGCGATCCTTCTTCCTCGGCAAAGCATGTGGACGGCAGCTGGAATACCTCGGTCTGCACCGCGGCGGGATCGGCGTCGTTGTATTCGCCGTGGTTCTCCCAAAAGCGCGACGTCTCCGTGTCGAGCGGATCGATAGTCACTAGGAACTTGAGCTTGCCCAGCCCATCCATGACCTTGGCCTTGTTCGGCACCGACATCAGAGGGTTGAAGCCCTGGCACAAATAGCCATTGATCTTGCCTTGCGACATCAGATCGAATTGCTTCAGGATGTCGTAACCGCCATCGTATTTCGGCAGCCAGTCGAAGCCGAAATCGTTGTCCGCCGTGGCGTACTTGCCATACATCGACTTCAGTTGGCTGACGAAGAACTTCTTGTAGTTCTGCCAATAACTCACCTGATTTTCCTGCAACGGCTTGAACTGCGCGTCACGGCTTTTCATGTAGACGGCCAATGTCGTTTCCGCGTCCGTCGGCATCACCAGATAGCCGGGCAACGCGTTAGAGAGCACGCCAAGATCGGTGAGGCCCTGGATGTTGGAGTGGCCGCGAAGAGCGTTCACGCCGCCGCCCGGAATGCCGACGTTGCCGCACAATAGCTGGATCATCGCCATCGAGCGAATGTTCTGCGCGCCGGTCGAATGCTGCGTCCAGCCAAGGGCGTAGAGCGAGGTCATCACCCGTTCGCCATTAGCGGTTGAGGCCACGTGTCCGCAGACTTGCAGAAACTTATCTTTGGGAGAACCGCAGATGCGTTCGACGGTTTCTGGCGTATAGCGTTCCACATGCTTCAGCAGCAATTGGAATACACTGCGCGGATTGGCGAAAGACGGATCGCGCATGGCGTATCCCGTCGCCGGATCCATCTCGTATTCCCAGGTGTCGCGCACATAGGAACGCTTTTCCGCATTGTAGCCCGAGAACAGTCCCTCTTCCGCGTTGAAGCTGTAACCTTCCTTCACGATGTAGGACGCGTTGGTATAGGCCTTCACGTATTCGCGATGGATTTTGCCGTTGCTCAGCAGGTAGTTGACGACGCCGAGGAGGAACGTGATGTCGGTGCCTGCCCGGATCGGGCAATAGAGATCGGCAACCGCCGCCGAGCGGGTGAAGCGCGGATCGACGACGATCAGCTTTGCGCCGTTATGCGCCTTGGCTTCGGTGACCCACTTGAATCCGCAAGGATGCGCTTCGGCGGGGTTGCCGCCCATGATCAGAATGATGTCGGCATTCTTCATGTCGACCCAGCTGTTGGTCATTGCACCGCGGCCGAATGTTGGGGCCAGACTGGCCACCGTCGGTCCGTGTCAAACGCGTGCCTGGGTGTCGACCTGAATCATTCCGAGGCCGCGGATCACCTTGTGGGTGAGCCAGCCGCTCTCATTGGAGGTTGCCGAACCGGCGAGGAAACCCACGGTGGGCCAACGGTTGACGGCGGTGCCGTCCTTGTTGGTGACCTGGAAGCTGGCGTCGCGGTCGTCCTTCATGAGGCGCGCGATGCGCTCCATGGCGAAGTCCCAGGTGACCCGCTCGAACTTGTCGGACCCCGGTTTTCTGTACATCGGGTGCTTGAGGCGGGTCTTGGCGCTGACGAAATCGAGAAGCCCCGCACCCTTCGGGCACAGCGTGCCGCGGTTCACCGGATTGTCCGGGTCGCCTTCGATGTGAATGATCGCGGACTTCGTGTTCTTGGACTTGTCACCCAGGGAATAGATGATGACGCCGCAGCTTACCGAGCAGTATGGACAGGTGTTGCGGGTCTCGGTCGTGCGCGCCAGCTTGAAGGGGCGAACGGCTTGCGCCATCGCCTCTTCCAAGCCGCCAAATCCGAACGATCCGATCGCCGAACCCGCGACACCGGCGCCCGTCAGTTTCATGAACCGACGCCGCGACAAATGCATGTTCATAGGCGTTCCTCCTCATGACCTCGAAATTCCATGATCAATTGTGATTCTTGGCAGCGGAATCCGAGGCAGCGTTGAAAGATTGACCTCAATGCCCGAGAGTGTCAAGAATCTTTGAATTCGGCGCCTTCGCAATTGCGAGAAGAATCATCAAGGGCAGTGGAATTCCGGTTCGTCGAAACCGAGCGTATCGAGATTATTGAACTGGTGCAGCGCGCCTTCGACGGGAGCAAGGGCTATGACCGCATCGGCGGTGCCTAGCAGGATGCTTTGGCGGAGCTGGCGGTCCCAGGGACGGAAGGATCCGGGAAAGCCCTTGTAGAGTTCCAGGGTGAGATCGGGCTTCAACAGCTCAGCCACCAGCGATCCGCCGGAACCGTCTGCCCTCACATGAGCCTCGACAATCGACCTGACCGCGACCCAAGCGGCCCAGTCTTCTTCGGTCATGGTACGGCCGGCGAATTTGAAGAAGCGGCGATTAAGTTGCGGAGCGCCATTGCGCTCCCATTGCGGATGCCAGGCCAACGGGCTCAAGCCCGCGGCGCCCAAGACGGGACGCGGGCTGACGGTTCGATAGGGCAAAAGACGGGCGAATTCGCGGGTTTCATCGGCCACGAAGACCGCGTCATAATCGACGCCGCCGGTCAACAGCCTGACGCTGTTCTGATCGCGCTGGCGCGGATCGTTGCCAGGCACGAACTGCCGGACATCGGAAATGCTCAAACCGAATTTCCGGGCCGATGCCTGGAACGATTGCGATTGCGCCATGTCCGCCGGGGAGTCGCTTGCCAAGACAAGGACTTCATCCCAGCCAAGAAATTTCAAATACTGCGCCAGAGCGTCATTGAGCATCGCGTCGCTTGGAATCACGTGAAACAGGCCGCTCCGGCAGGTTCTTTGGCGCAGGCCGCTGCCGCGGTGGCGGATGTTGAACAGGGCTGCGCCATCCTGGCCCAATGCGGCCGCCACCGCCTCGACGTCCGCCGCCGGCAGGTCGAGGATGGCCGCCGCCGGGTTTTCGCGCTGCATCAGTTGGCGGACAAAATCGGCCGCGGCCTCGCCTTCGGGAACCGTTTCCCGGAGCAACTGGAATGTCACGCCAATGGCGCGGCCGACGATCTTGGCGTCCTTCACCCCCAGCTCGGCCCCCGATACGGCCGGCTGGCGGGTCGCATCGTAGATTCCGCCGTAGCTTTCGCGGCGCGCGTAGAAGGGGTCTCCGGCGCGATCGACATAGGCGATCTTGACAGTCCGGATTTCCGCCGCCGCGGCGGTGACGGCGAGAACAAGAGCCAGCAGGAATGTAGCAAGCCTATTCATCGTCGATGAGCATGCCATAGGGAACCTGGCCGACCGGAACCGAAATCAGGCTGCGGTTCGAGGCGGTTTCGATGATGGTGACGTCGTCGGACAGGCCGTTGGCGACATATAACAATGACTCATCCTTGTTCAGTTTCAGGCCCCAGGGCCTCTTGCCGACGAGCAGATAGTCGAGGACGTTACGGGACTTCACATCGACCACGGCGACATGATTGGCCCGGCCGAGGGCCACATAGGCCCTGGTGCCGTCCTTGGTGATCAGCACATCGACGGGGGTCACCTGTTCCGGCCGCATGCCCTTCGGCAGGAACTCGACTTTGCCGAGCGTGGTCAGCGAGGCGACATCGATAATGTCAACGATACCGGAGAGTTCGGCCGAAACCCAGAGTTCCTTGCCATCCGGAGTGAGGGCCATGCGCCGCGGCCTGGTGCCGACCACGATATCCTTGATCACTTCAGCCTTGGCGGTGTCGATCACGTGGACAAGATTGGCCGCTTCCGAAGTGGCGAAAGCAAGCTTGCCGTCAACGGTGATCAGAACCCCTTCCGGCTCTTCGCCGGTTTCAATTTCCGCGACCGTGGTTCCGGTTTCGATGTCGATGACGCTGACCAACGCATCGTCCTCGTTGGAGGCATAGAGATGGCGGCCGTCCGGGTGCAGATCGAAGGTTTCCGGATCGGGGATGTCGCGGAAACGCTTGGTGAGCTTGCGCGTCGCGATGTCGTAGACCGCGATGGTGTCGTCGTCGCCGCAGGCCAGGAAAAATCCGTTGCGGTCCGCGGTGAAGTGCATGCCGCGCGGCCGGCCGCAGGTTGGGAAGGATTCGACGACTTTATGGTTCGCGTCGAGAATCGTTATGGTACTGCTTTTCTCGTTGGCAACGAAAACCAGGCCGGTCCCTTTCGCGCTTGCGCACTCGGACGAAACGAAAATCGCGAGGGCGAGCAGCGGGGCGCAAGGCAATCTGAGCGGCAAGTCTACTCTCCTGATCGCGATCGAGGCATTCCGCCCGTCAAGCTGTGCTTCGGCTGGAAGTGAGCCGCCTACTTACATCTTGACTAGAGCTTCGCCAAGTGCACATTGTTTTGATAGCGGCAGTTGGGCCGGCATAACGAGCCCAGATTGCTCGCCTGAGGAGGGAACGATGACATCGATGAATTTGCGTGCCTTGTACATGGGCGCCGCCGCGGCCGCGCTCATGGCAACAAGTATCTCCGCCACCGCCCAAGAAGGGGAAGGCGGAACCAAGTACGGCGACATGATAACGGTGTCGCAGGATATGTTGAGCCGCGCCGAGGGCGACGGCAATAACTTCCTGCACACGAATGGCAATTACGACCAGACGCGTTACTATCCGAATAGCCAGATCAACACCGGCAACGTCGGCAAGCTGCGTCCGGCCTGGGTGTTCCAAACGGAAGTGACCGAAACGCTGGAAACGACGCCGATCGTCGTCAACGGCATCATGTATGTGACGACCGCCTTCAATCACGTCTACGCGCTCAACGCGCGCACCGGCGAACAGCTCTGGCACTTCAAGCACAAGATGGGGCCGATCGCGACCTACTGCTGCGGGCCCAACAATCGTGGCGTCGCCGTCTATGGCGACATGGTCTATATGGGCACGCTCGACGCCAAGCTCCTGGCCCTCGATGCCAAGACCGGCAAGCTGATCTGGGAACAGCAGATCGCCGATCCCGAGCTCGGCTACTCCGAAACCATGGCGCCGACCGCCGTCAACGGCAAGATCCTGATCGGCACCAACGGCGGCGAATACGGCATCCGTGGCTTCGTCAAGGCCTTCGATGCCAAGACCGGCCAGAACCTGTGGACGTTCAACACGACACCGGAGGATTCGACCGGCGTGTGGGCGGCCAATGATGCCACCGGCCGCGACATGCATCGCGATATCGCGGCGGAAAAGGCCGCCCTTGCGGTGCAAGGCGACCCCTACAAGACGCTGGGCGGCGGCGTGTGGCAGAATCCGGCCGTCGATCTGGAAACCAACCGCATCTATTTCGTCGCCGGCAACCCCTCGCCGGACCTCGACGGCAGCTTGCGCCCTGGCGACAATCTGTATACCGACTCGCTGGTCTCCGTTGACCTTGAGACCGGCAAATATGTCTGCCACTTCCAGTACATCGCCCACGACGTCTGGGATCTTGACGCGGTCAGCCCACCGATCCTGGTCAATGTCGCCGACAAGGACGGCAGCGTGATGGCGCTGGTGAACAACACGCCTCCGTTCGTGCCGCTGTTCAGCGGCAGGCCGGCACGGTTTGACGCAACCAAGTTCAGCTGGCTCGGCACGCCCAGCGTCGAAAGCCCGCTGGTGCTGGTCTGGCAATCGGTGCCGGTCAATTCGGTGGAAGACCTTCGCACCAAGGAGATCACGGTCGGAGCATCCGGCGGCGACTCCGCGCAGGCGT